>NZNW01000149.1 GCA_002695065.1 Salinicola sp.
CCCGCCTGGAACGCGGTCGGCCGCTATGCAGTCTTCAGCGATATTCCCCGCGCCCGGCAGATGCGCTGGGACGAGATGACCGGACAGGTCAGCGTATTGCGCGAAGGCGTGGGCCATTCCAACGGCAATGCCTTCGACCATCACGGTCGCCTGGTCGCCTGCGAGCATTCGCCGGCGAGAGTCGTGCGCTACGAATGGGATGGCACCACCACCGTGCTGGCCAGCCGTTATCAGGGCAAGCGGCTGAACGCCCCCAACGATCTGGTGATCCTGCCCAACGACGGGGTGATATTCACCGATCCCGGCTACGGCGCCCACGTCGATTACGAGGGCGAGAAGCGAGAGCTGGAGATCAAGCCGGCGATCTACTACATCGACGACACGCTGGACGCCCCCAAGCTCCTGAGCGACGAACTGGGCAAGCCCAACGGCATCGCCCTGTCCGGCGATGGCCGGACGCTCTATGCCAGCGATACCGCTCCCTCTCACTTCCCCGACCGCCCGGCAACGGTGTCGCGCTGGGCGCTCTCCCAGGACGGCCAGTCGCTCAGCAACCGCGAGACGCTGGTATCGAGCAAGGACGCCGAGACCTACGATGGCATCACCCTGGATCAGGACGACAACCTATGGGCGGCGACATCCGGCGGCGAGGGCCACGACGGCGTCTCGATCTTCTCTCCCAACGGGGACCGCATCGGCCGGATCCTGCTGCCGGAGGTGTGCGCCAATCTCTGTTTCGTCGGCGAACATCGCAACCGGCTGCTGATGGCGGCGAGCCGTTCGATCTACACCCTCTACACCGGCACCCGGGGGGTATGAATGCCAACGCCGCCGTCGGGTTCGGTGCCCCCGGTTTTCACGATGAGGCCGCGTTTTTTCAGTGTATCGACGAGGTCGCTTGTCGGGATCCACGATCGGGGTAAGCTGGGCTTTCCCTGAAGCAGCCGAGAATCGGCATGAACCCGATCCACCCTCTGTTCGCGCCGACCGCGTCCTCCCTGTGGTTCCAGGAGCGTTCGGGAAGCGCCGCGATGCCTCGAGATCCCCATGCTCGATGACTGGCTCTCCGCAACGCTGGAGGGCAGCGTCGCCGGTCGACCCGCCACGGGCCCGCTCCCCGGCGGGCGCTACCATGTCCATGGCGAAGGGATTCTCGAACTGATACCGGATGTCGCCGCTCCCGACGCACGCAGCGTGGTGATTTCCGCGGGCATCCATGGCAACGAGACCGCTCCCATCGAGCTGGCCGGCGAGCTGCTCGCCGCGCTGGAGGCCGGGCGTCTCGCGCTGGGCGCGCCGCTGCTGGTCATTCTCGGCAACATTCCCTCGATTCGCGCGCAGACCCGTTTCGTCGACACCAATCTCAACCGACTGTTCCAGCGCGGGCTCGACCAGGAGGGCGAGGAGCCCGAGCGGGCACGGGCGTTGATGCATGCGGTCGACGACTTCTTCGCCCGCCACCGCCATCGCCCGCTGCATCTCGACATGCACACCGCCATACGCGACAGTCGCTATCCACGCTTCGCCGTGGTGCCCTATACGGACGGACAGGCAGGGACCCAGCCTCGCTCGGCATGGCCCGATCTGGCCGCGGCCGGCATGCAGGCCGTGCTGCTGCAGCATCGACACAGCTGGACCTTCTCCCACTACTCGCGTCACTACCACGCGGCCGAGGCCTACACGCTGGAACTCGGCAAGGTGCGCCCCTTCGGCGACAACGACCTCGACGCCCTGAACGGCATGCGGGCGTGGCTCGCCGCTCTGGCGCAGGGCGTCCCGCCCGCCGAAGGCAACGTGGACGATCTTCGGTTCTTCCAGGTCGCATTCGAGCTGATGCGCACGAGCGATACCTTTCGACTCACCTTTGCCGAGGACGTCGCCAATTTCAGCGAGTTCGCGGTGGGAGAAAGGCTGGCCGAGGACGCAGAGGCAGGGCCTTTCGTGGTGGAAACGGCGCCGCTGTCGGTGGTCTTTCCCAACGCCCGCGTCGAGCTCGGCGCGCGCGCGGCACTGCTGGTCCGGCCCTGCGGGGTTCCCGGCTCGCCCTGACGACGACATCGACGACCACGATCGCCGAGTCGAGCAGGACGATTTTCGCTGCGTTCAACAACGACAACACGACCCAGGAGTTTTCTACAATGAACAATGACTTACCGTTCGATTACCTTCCACTACCCCTACCCCGCCGGCGCTCCGATCTGGCGTTGTCTGGAACCTAACGGCGAAACTGCTAGAATCGCCGGATTTTTCGCCGGGGAGTCGGCGTCGCCCACGCCATCGACGAGGGCACGATCGACAGCGACAAGGGCCGTCAGACGCCAAGCCGCTCCCCGCCAGCCAGCCAACCCACTCGGTGGATAACATCATGGCCGCGACCCCCATTCCCCTGGAAGCGAAGGGCATCAAGAAGCGCTTCGGCGATCACGAGGTACTCAAGGGGATCTCTCTCCAGGCGCAGAAAGGCGACGTCATCACCCTGATCGGCGCTTCCGGTTCCGGGAAAAGCACGTTCCTGCGCTGCATGAACCTGCTGGAACAGCCCGACGAAGGCGAGCTGATCGTTCACAACGAGACGATCGGTTTCCGCGCCACCAAGCACGGCCGCGAGCCCGCCGACTGGAAACAGGTCGAGCGTATTCGCGCCAAGCTTTCGATGGTGTTTCAGAACTTCAATCTCTGGTCGCACATGACGCTGCTCGAGAACGTCATCGAGGCGCCGGTCCATGTGCTGAAGAAAACCAGGAAACAGGCCATCGACGAGGCCCGCGCCCTGCTCGACCGCGTCGGCCTGCTGGATCGCGCCGACTACTTCCCGACCCAGATGTCCGGCGGTCAGCAGCAGCGCGGCGCCATCGCCCGGGCACTGGCGATGGACCCGGAGGTGATGCTGTTCGACGAGCCGACCTCGGCGCTCGATCCGGAGCTGGTCGGTGACGTGCTCAAGGTCATGCGCGACCTCGCCGACGAGGGCCGTACCATGATTCTGGTGACCCACGAGATCGCCTTCGCCCGGGATGTCTCCAGCCAGGTGATCTACCTGCACCAGGGCGTGGTCGAAGAGGTTGGCGCGCCGGCCGATGTCCTCGACAACCCGCGCTCCGAGCGCCTGCGCCAGTTCCTGGCGCCCAAGCACTGAGGCGGACACCATCATGATCGACCTGCAAGGCTACGGCCCGCGGCTGCTCGAGGGGGCGCTGGTCACCGTCGAACTGGCCGTGCTCTCGCTGATACTGGCAGTCATCCTGGGGTTGTTGACCGCCAGCGCCAAGCTGTCGCGCAACCGGCTGATTCACGGCATCGGCACGCTCTACACCACGCTGGTGCGCGGCGTGCCGGACCTGGTGCTGATGATGCTGCTGTTCTACGGCGGCCAGATCGGGATCAACATGCTCACCGACCAGCTCTACTACGCCTTCGATATCGACATCTTCATCAACGTCGACGCCTTCGTGGCGGGCGTCATCACCATCGGCCTGATCTTCGGGGCCTACATGGGCGAAACGTTCCGCGGCGCCTTCCAGTCGGTCGAAGAGGGCCAGATGGAAGCCGCACGGGCCTACGGCATGAGCCCGCTGCTGGCCTTCCGGCGCGTCCGGTTTCCGCTGATGATGCGTCATGCCCTGCCGGGGATCGGCA
Source organism: Salinicola sp. (assembly GCA_002695065.1). Taxonomy (GTDB): domain Bacteria; phylum Pseudomonadota; class Gammaproteobacteria; order Pseudomonadales; family Halomonadaceae; genus Salinicola. The sequence goes on from NZNW01000149.1 coordinate 3,637, forward strand.
ACAACTGGATGGTGCTGCTCAAGACCACCGCGCTGGTCTCGATCATCGGCCTGACCGACATGGTCCGGGTGGCAGCCGAGGCGACCAAGGCGACCCACGAGCCCTTCCTGTTCATGATCCCGGTGGCGCTGATCTACCTGCTGATCGCCACGCTTTCCGAATGGGGCTTCGCCAAATTGACCAAGCGCTATAACACCGGCTTCGGGGAGTCCAGCGAATGGAACAATTGAACGGCTGGTTCACCGAACTGCTGTCCGGCAACCTGATCTTCACCGCCAACACGCTGAGCTTCTACTGGGGCGGGCTCGTCACGACGGTGCAGCTGGTCTTCCTGTCGCTGCTGATCGGCGTGATCCTGGCGGTGCCCCTGGCCATCGGCCGCGGCTCGAAGCGGCGCTGGATCAAGCTGCCGATCTACGCCTACACCTACGTCTTCCGCGGCACGCCGCTGCTGATTCAGCTCTATCTGGTCTACTACGGCGTGGTCTTCTTCGACGGTATCCAGGACAGCATCTTCTGGGTGGTGTTCAAGCAGGCATTCTTCCCGGCGCTGATCGCGTTCACGCTCAACACGGCGGCCTATACCACCGAGATCTTCCATGGCGCGATCAAGAATACCGCCAAGGGCGAGATCGAGGCAGCCCGCGCCTACGGCATGTCGCGCAAGCTGATGATGCGTCGCATCATCCTGCCCAGCGCCTTCCGCCGCGCCCTGCCGGCCTACGGCAACGAGGTGATCTTCATGCTCCACGCCAGCGCCGTGGCCAGCGTGGTGACGATCATGGACCTGACCGGTGCGGCGTACTACGTCTACGCCCGCTTCTACGCGCCGTTCCAGGCGTTCATCTTCGTGGCGCTGATCTATCTCTGCCTGACCTTCAGCATCATGTTCGTGTTTCGCAGGCTGGAGAAACGATTGCTGGCGCACCTGCGCCCGCGGGCCTGATTGCCGGCGACACGGCCACGACGGCCCGTCTTCCCGATCATCAACCACCAATCACAAGAGAGTCGAATATGAACAAGTGGATCACCAGCGCCCTGCTCGCCGGCGCACTCGTATCGGGCCAGCTCCTCGGCCAGGCCATGGCCCAGGACGCCAAGGAGACCGTTCGCCTGGGCATCGACGTGCCCTACGAACCGTTCGTCATGCGCGATGCCGACGGCAAGCTCGAGGGCTTCGAGATCGACCTCGGCAACGAGCTGTGCGCTCGCGCCAACCTCGAGTGCAGCTGGGTCGAACAGAGCTGGGACGGCATCATTCCCGGCCTGCTGGCGCGCAAGTACGACGCCATCCTCTCCTCGATGGCGATCACCCCGGAGCGCGAGCGCCAGGTGATGTTCTCGCTGCCCTACTACAACACGCCGAGCGTCTGGATCACCGCCAGGGATCGCGATATCGACATCGACGAAAAGCAGTCCCTCGAGGGCCTCTCCGTCGGCGTGCAGCGCGGCACCATTCGCGACGTCTACGTCACCCAGGAGTACGGCGACGTCCTCGACATCCACCGCTACGGCTCCTCCCAGGAGGTGGTCAACGACCTCCAGTCCGGCCGTCTCGACCTGACCTTCGAGGACTTCCCGATCGCCGTTGATGCCATCGATTTCCGTCAGGACGACAGCCCCTACAAGCAGCTCGGCGACAGCATCAAGACGCCGACGTCGATCTTCGGCAAGGGTGCCGCCATGGCGTTCCGCCAGCGCGACAAGGCGCTGGCCGCCAAGTTCGACAAGGCGATCTGCGAGGTGTACGCCGACGGCACCTTCGACAAGCTGATGGAGCAGTACTTCGACTACGATCTGTCGGTGCGTCCCAGCGAAGCCGACTGCGCCCAGTAACCCAGCCCCGCCCGGTCGATGCCGCGCCAGCGACCGGGCCTCCCGATTCTCGAGCCGAGGAAGCGTCGTGGAACACCGGAAACACCCATTGATCAGCCCGGTGCCGGGCACCGAGCGACAGATCGACAGCTTTCACTACGGCCCGGCGGACGCCGAGCGCCATCTGTACATACAGGGTGCCCTGCACGCCGACGAGCTGCCCGGCATGCTGGTGGCCTGGACCCTGAAACAGCGCCTGGCCGAACTCGAAGCCCAGGGCCAGCTGGCCTGCCGTGTCACCCTCGTCCCGGTGGCCAACCCGGTGGGCCTGGACCAGCAGTTGATGGACACGCCGCTGGGCCGCTATGACTTCGAGAGCCTGAACAACTTCAACCGCCGCTACGCCAACGTCGCCGACGAGATCGCCGATGGACTGGACGCCGCGCTGAACGACGACATCGCCCACAACCGCGACGTGATTCGCGACCGGTTCGAGGCCGCGCTCGATGCGGCTCTCGAAAGGACCGGGCCGGCCACCACGCTGGAGTCGATGCGTCTGACCCTGCAGCGGCTGGCCTGTCGCGCCGATTTCGTGCTCGACCTGCACTGCGATTTCGATGCGGTGGAGCATCTCTACACCACCCCGGCGGCGTGGCCGGTGTTCGAGCCGCTGGCACGCTACTTCGGCGCCAAGGCCAGCATGCTGGCGACCGATTCCGGCGGGCAGTCGTTCGACGAGTGCTTCACGCTGGTGTGGGAACGGTTGCAGCAGACCTTCGGCGACCGTTTCCCGCTCGACTACGGCTGCCAGTCGGTGACGCTGGAATTGCGCGGTCAACGCGACGTCGATCACGACCTCGCCGGCCGCGACGCCCAGGCGATCATCGACTGGCTCCGGCACCTGGGACTCGTCGCCGGCGAGGCGCCGCCCCTGCCGGAGCTGCCCTATCCCGCCACTGAGCTGGCGGCGATGGACTTCCTGCACGCACCGATCGGCGGACTGCTGGTGTTCCACGCCACGCCAGGCATGACAGTCGAAGCCGGGCAGCTCATCGCCGAGATCATCGACCCGATCAGCGATCGCGTCGAGCCGGTTCGCGCGCCGCAGGCGGGCATGTTCTACGCGCGCAGCCAGCGCCGCATGGCCACGGCGGGCATGATCGTCGCCGATATCGCCGGCCACCGCAGCCACCGCAGTGGCTACCTGCTGGCGCCGTGAGCCAAGCGTTGATCGGGATGATATTCAACCGTGTAAGCTTTCGTTATGCTGCGGTTGTCATCCATCGGATGTCGTGGATCGTTCGCCGCCCACGAAGCGGCGGACGGACCGGGACCGAGTCGCGACACACAAGAACACACGCATCACAAGAGAGAAGCGATCCATGAAAAAACTGCTGACCACCAGCCTGCTCGGCGCCGCGCTGATCGCGGGCGTCGCCCAGGCCCAGGACACCGAACAACTGCGTATCGGCGTCGACGTTCCCTACGAGCCGATGGAATATCGCACCCCGGACGGCGAACTGACCGGCTTCGACATCGAGCTCGGCAACGCCATGTGCGAACAGATCAAGGCCGACTGCGAGTGGGTCGTCCAGGCCTGGGACGGCATCATCCCCGGCCTGCTGGCACGCAAGTACGACGCCATCATGTCGTCGATGACGATCAACGACGAGCGCCGCCAGACCGTGCTGTTCTCCGATCCGTACATCAAGCCGCCCTCCGCCTGGTTCGCGGCGGCCGACAGCGGCATCGAGACCACCTATCCCGAGTCGCTCAAGGGCAAGACCATCGGCGTCCAGCGCGGCACGCTGCAGGACAACTACGTGACCGACATGTACGGTGACGATGCCAACATCAGCCGCTACACCACCGCCGACGACCTGGTGCTGGACATGGATGCCGGACGCGTCGACATCGCCTTCCTCGATTTCCCGGTGGGCAAGTCCACGCTGCTGGACAGCGAGGATGGCAACTACGTCACCGTCGGCGACATGATCAGCGAGCCGGCAAAATACTTCGGCGAAGGCTTCGGTATCGCCTTCCGTCCCCGCGACAAGGAACTCGCCGAGCGCTTCGACGACGCCCTGGCCACGCTGAAGGACAACGGCACCTACCAGAAGATCTACGACAAGTACTTCAAGACCCAGCAGTAACTGCCGTCGGCGGCGGCGTTTTCCGCGCCCCGCCAGGCCCTCGAGCGCAAGGCCCCGATCCCCGGATCGGGGCCTTGTCGTTTGCGCCATCCGGTGCGATCAGCTGCGCGGCCGTATCGCGGGTGCCGTCTCGACATCCTCGCCCGCCTCGCGTCGCGCCATGGCGAACTCCTCTTCCGGCGACAGGATCAGCCGATGACGACCGACCAGGGCGAAATAGGCGATCGCCACGGCGAACCAGACGATGACGCCGAGGATGCCGACCCGGTAGGTGGGATCGCTCAACTGGAAAAACAGCGTCACCAGCGCGATGACGATGGTGACCCAGGCGCCGGGCACCCCGAACGGACTGCGGTAGGGGCGCGGAATGTCGGAGCGGTTCTTGCGCAGCAGGATGAACGACGCGGCCTGGGCGATGTAGGAGCACATGGCACCGAATACCGCCATGTTGAGCAGGGTGCCGCCGATCACCGCTGACCCCTGATCGATTCCCAGGCCGGTGAACAGTATCAGCATGATGACGAGCCCCAGACAGGCACCGGCGATCATCGCCACGTGCGGCGTCTTGCGGGTGCCGTGGGTGACCGACAGCCAGGTGGGGAAGTAGCCGGCACGCGACAGCGAATAGATCTGACGCCCCTGGGCGAAGATGATGGTGTGGAAGCTGGAGATCAGCCCGATGATCGCCACCAGCGCCAGCACCTTGGCCAGGCCGCTGCCGTAGATCGCGGCAAAGCCGTCCAGCAGCGGTTCGCCGCTCCGGCCGAGGGCGTAGGCTCCGACGCCGACCAGCGAGGGGTTGAGGAACAGCACCATCGAGGCGGAGACGATCAGCGTGATCATCCCCAGGATGATGCCCTTGGGCATGTCCCGCTTGGGGTCGCCCGACTCCTCCGCCGCCAGTGGCAATTGCTCGATCGCCAGGAACAGCCACACCGCGAACGGCATCGCCGCCAGCGCACCGCCGACACCCATGGGCAGGAAGGGTCCGCCGCCGCCCTCCAGCCGTTCGCCGTCGCTACCGATGTCGAGGGCCCAGGTCGAGAAGTCGATATTGGGAATGGCCGAGATCCAGAACACCACCAGTACCGCCAGAGCCAGCAGCGTGACCGTCAGGGTCACCTTGAACGACAGCTCCACGCCGACGATATTGAGCCCCACGAACAGGATATAGCCTATCACCCACCATAGCGGCTGCATCGCCGCCGGCGTCTCGAAGATGCTACCCAGATAGGAGCCGATGAAGAACACGATGACCGCCGGCGTCAGGATGTACTCGACGTTCTCGCACAGGCCGGTGATGAAGCCACCCCACGGCCCCATCGAAGAGCGNGCGAAGGAGNACGCCGCACCCGTGTGCGGTAACGCCGGGGACATCTCGGCGATACAGAATGTCAGCCCCAGATACATGATCGCGATCAAGGCGGTCGCGATCGCCATGCCGCCCCATCCGCCGACGGAGAGACCCAGATTCCAGCCGGAGTAGTGCCCGGAAATGACCGCCCCGACGCCGAGTGCCCATAGCGACCAGGGGCCGGCATATCGGCTCAGCCCGCGCTGTTCGAAGTAACTGGCGTCTTCCTGCCGGTATTGAATGTTGGAGGGTTGCTGTTTCATGTCCGCCTCTCGCCGCTGTCGTTGTCATTGTTGTCGTCGGTGCCGGCTCGTGGATCGGCCGCCGCATGCCGCGTTCTGTCTCCCCATGACACGAGGAGAGCCTGCACTTTCAGAAATACTGCAGACCCTGCTCCCCCGCAAATCCCATGACGCAAATGGAACAGTGGCCAAGGGAAAGGGGAAGGGGAAAAGGGCAGCGGGCCGACTGGCGGAGCGCAAATCGCCGCCACGATCGCCGGCAACCGCTACGTAAGACAGCAATTGTTTACCGTTCTGGTGTGGAGAGCCGCACTGGCTATCCGTATTCTGCTGGTAACGCTAGCGCGTAGGTCCAGTAGAGACAGACGGTGCTCTTGAAGGCACCGCATATAAGGACGATTGCCCATCACTGGAAGCTATCGCCACCGAATCGCAGGGGGTTCCATGGAGCAGTGGCTCAGTACAACGTCGGGAGAGATCATCTTTTGGCTGGGGCTGTGCTCGATTGCCGTGATCCTTCGATATCGCATGCCGGGCTGGATCGCCCTGTCACTGCGTCCGAACAGCGGCAGCGGCGCGGAAGCTGCCGTTCAGGTCGCCACCCACCCCGTCAGTGGCAAGCTTCAGGTCTATCATCTCTCGCGCTGGTTCGACGCAGTCCTGATCGACCCCGCCAATCCCCCCCTGCGTGATGGCGAGACCGTCTACCTGATACGCTGGGAAGCGCGGCAGGCCTGGGTCAGCCGCGTACGCAGCCACACGCCGGCCCCGCGCAGTCACAGGCACAGGCGCTGGCAATGGAGCCTGCACTAGGCTCGACTGGGCTTTGCCGAGAGAGGGTAGAGAATCGGGGATGCCTGGCCTCGACACCTCCGTCAGGTCGTCGACGGCTTGGCGAATCGTGCCACCAATCTCGCCATCCCCGGCCCGACCAGTACGACAGTGAACAGCCGCAGCGTCTGCAGCGCCACCACCAGTCCCACATCCGCATGGGTATCGATCGCGATGATCGTCATCGAATCGAGGCCGCCAGGACTCGTGCCCAGATAGGCGGTGATGAAAGTGGTATGCATCAGCAGCGTCATCAGCCAGGCGGAGACGGCACAAAGCGCAATCAGCACCAGCGAAGCGAGAATCATCTTGCCGAGCGCGCGCGCGATGTTGTGGACCGTCTCCCGATCGAAGCGCAATCCCACGTAGGCGCCGATCACGCCGTAGGCCAATTCAAGGAGCGGCTGGGGCAGCACGATGGTGATGAGGCCGCTCAGGCTCAATACGCTGCCCAGCACTACCGGCCCGAGCAACGCGCCGGCGGGCAACCGCCGGTCGAATAACCACACGCCGCCGACGACGACCGCTAACGTGGCAACGAAGCTGCCCAGCTCTCCCAGGCTGGTGGGCAGATTGGCAGCGTGCCCCTGGCCGCTACTGTCCGTCACGCCGAGGTAGTGGCTGACCAGGGCGCCCACCAGCACGACGCACACTACGCGCACGTACTGCATTGCCGCCACGATCCGCGGATCGGCATCGCTCTCCTCGGCCATCGCGACCATCGCCGCGGCGGCCCCCGGCGTGGTGCCCCAAGCGGCCGTCGAGCCGGGCAACCCGCCATAGCGCACCAGCCCTATGCCCACGCCCAGGCTCAGCAGCAGCGTGATCGTCGTGGCGATCAGCATCACCGGCCACGCATCGAGGATCTTGAACAGGACCGACAGGGTCAGCGTCTGGGCGATCAGCACACCGATCACGCCCTGGCTGAGCTTGAAACCGGCACGAGGCAACTTCAGGCCGCCGACCCCTACCCCGTAGGCGATCGACACCGCCATCGGGCCGATGAAGCCGCCGGCCGGCATGTGCACCGCATTCAACAGCCGGTTGGCGATGACGCAGCCGATCACGAGCAGCAGCCAACGCATCCACGCAGGAGGACGGGAGCGGGATGGCGGGTTGCGGGGCACGGAAGGATCAGCGGGCAAGTTCGAACTCCGATAAAAGACTAATGATATCAACTTTGGCCCGGACGCGGCATTGTTTGTCGACAATCTTTGGTTTCAAACTGTCAGCGACACGTCACACCGGCAGCACCGGGAACCACCACTCACACGAACTCGGAAGGCTGCTACAGTCAATGGACCAGACGCGATGCCAGCCCCCCGCCATGGAGACCGACATGCTTCGAAATCTCGTGACCTTCCCCGGTGCAGCCCTGTTGTTGTCGCTCGGCGGCGAAGCCTTCGCCGCTGAGCCGGTGCAGAGCGGCCCGCCCAACGCGCCGGATCAGACCCCGGCATTCGACGGCCAGACCCGCGCGCCGGCGCTCGACGACAACGTCGCGCTCACGGCAACGCCGGTCACCGAGGGGCTGGCGCATCCGTGGGGCTTGGCTTTTGTCGACAACGACATGGCGCTGGTGACAGAGCGCCCCGGACGCCTGCGTGCCGTCGACCTGCACGCCGGAACGCTGTCCGCACCCATCGAGGGGCTGCCGGAGATCGATGCCCGCGGCCAGGGAGGCCTGCTCGATGTGGTGCTCGACCCGGACTTCGCCAACAACCGACGAATCTACTTCAGCTACGCCGAGCCGAGAGACGACGGTGAGAACGGCACTGCGGTCGCCCGTGGCGTCCTGAGCCACGACCATGGCCGGTTGACGGAGGTCGAAGTCATCTTTCGCCAGACACCGGCCTGGAACTCCACCAAGCATTTCGGCTCCACGCTGACCTGGGACGACCAGGGCCGGCTCTACGTGACCCTGGGTGAACGCTCGCTGCCAGAACCCCGCCAGCTGGCCCAGGATCGGGATACGCATCTGGGCAAGGTGGTGCGGATCAACGCCGACGGTTCGATTCCCGACGACAACCCGTTCGCCGATGGCAGCGCCGGTCTGCCCGAGATCTGGTCGTACGGTCATCGCAACGTGCAGGGCGCGGCGCTACAGCCCGGCACCGGCGAACTCTGGACCATCGAGCACGGACCCAAGGGCGGCGACGAGCTCAACGTGCCCGAAGCCGGCAATAACTATGGCTGGCCGGTGATCACCTACGGCGAGGACTACAGCGGGGCGCCCATCGGCGAGGGCATTACCGCCAAGGAGGGCATGGAGCAGCCCATCTATTACTGGGACCCGGTGATCGCGCCGGGCGACATGACGTTCTACCAGGGTGACCGCTTCCCCGGCTGGCAGGGCAACCTCGTCATCGCGTCGCTGTCGCCAGGCGGATTGGTGAGGCTGACGCTCGACGGCAAGCGTGTCAGCGGCGAACAGCGTCTTTTGGAGAAGCTGGGCCGCGTGCGCGACGTCGCGGAGGGCCCCGACGGCGCGCTGTGGGTGCTGACGGACTCGGCCAACGGCGCGCTGGTCCGTATCACCCCGGACGGCGAGTGATTTCCAAACTCACAGCGGCAAATGGATGATCGCACTGCGGATGCCGTCGGCATCGATCCACAGTTTGCCCAGCGTGATCGGCAGACTGAATCGGCGCTTGCCCGCTGCGCCGGGGTTGAACCATAGCCTCCGCTCGCCGCCCTCTCCCCGCCACTCGTTGCGCGGCTTGTGCGAGTGGCCGTGGAGCACGGCCTCGCACGCCATCCGCTCGTCGACGTCCGCCACATCATGGACCAGCTGCAGGGGCCGGCCGTTGATCACCAGCAGTCGATGGGAGGGCAGCGCCGCGCACGCCCCTTCCCGATCGATATTGCCGCGCACACTGTACAACGGCCCCCGCTCCGCCAGGCGCTCGAGAATGGCCGGATCGCCGACGTCGCCCAGATGAATCAACGGGCGACAATCCGCCAGCAGCGCCAGGGCTTGGTCCCGCAGCAACCCGTGGGTATCCGAGATGATCCCGACCGGAGACATCGTTTCGACGGTATCTGCGGCGATGCTCATCGGTGACCTCCTGATGAAAAGTCGTGGGCGATCGAGGCATGCAAACCAAAACGGCCCCGAGGGGCCGTCTGAAACTTTGCACGAGTCCGCTTCATGATTTGACGCTGGTGGACTTGCCCATGCCCTCGTAGGTCATGTTGCCGTCGGCATCGACCTGGCAGGTCAGGTTGTACTTCGCATTGCCCTCGCCGAGCAGATCGACGGTGAGTTCATACGCCTCGCCCTTCTGGTAATCGCTGGCGTTGGTCTCGTAGATGGATAGCCCCTCCATCTTCTCGGCGGCATCATCTTCCTGCAGCGCGAGATCCTGGCACTGCTGCGCCAGCGCAGGCGCGCCCTCCGCCTGCGTCTCGGTTTCGTGGGCCGCCTCCTGCTCGTTGGTCTGCGCCCCCTCCTGCTTGTCCACGTTGGGCTGATCGCTCGTCTTGTCCTGCGCCATGGCGCCGCCGGTGGACAGCAGCGTAGTCAGCGCCAGGCCCAGCCCGGCATTCATCCATCTAGACGACATTGCACCTCTCCCTGTTGTGCCGTTTGCCTTCGCAGTATAGGAGAGCCTCGGCATCCATGAGGTTACCGATTGCAAGAGCGCGATTCGCAGGGCGCGCTCAACCCCAGAGACGTTGGGTGGCGATCGCCGCGCCCTCGCTCAACGCCTTGAGCTTGGCCCAGGCCACGTCCTGGGCGACGAACTCGTAGCTGGCGAAGGTGCCGAAGCCGCAGTCGGTGCCCGCCACCACCCGCTCGCGGTCGCCGATGGCATCCACCGAGGCGCAGATGCGATTGGCCACCACTTCGGGGTGTTCGAGATAGTTGGTAGTGACATCGATCACCCCCGGCATCAGCAGCATGTGATCAGGTAGCGGGTGAGTCTTGAACGAGACCGTCTCATGCTCGTGGCGCGGGTTGCCCAGCGGGATACTGAGCGCCCCCACCTTGGCGCGGTAGAGGATCGGCAGCAGCTCGGCCACCGGCACGTCGTCCTGGTGCGGCCCCTGCCAGTTGCCCCAGCAGACGTGCAGCCGCACTTGGTCCGCCGGGATGTTCTCCAGCGCCAGATTGATCGCCTCGACGTGCAGCTCGACGCGCTCGAGGAAGGTGCCCAGGTCGGCATCGCCGAACAGGATCACGCGCTCCATGGCCAGATCCGGGGCATCCAGCTGCAGTACGTGACCGGCGGCCACGATCGCCTCGTACTCCTGCTTCAGCTCGCGGGCGACGGCGAGCACGTAGTCGCGGTCGGTGGGATAGTCAGGGTTGTCCTGGGCGCGCAGCATGGTGGTGGTGACCACGCCGGGGGAGGCCGCGGTCATGAAGGTCTCCCGCGGTGCCGGGCGCCCCGCCAGCGCGGCCGCGAACGAGGCCAGCTCCGCCTTGACTCCGGCCAGCGTCGGGTCGTAACGCACCGCCTGCTGCGCCAGTGGCGTGTTCCACACCTTGGCCAGATCCTCGGAGACGCCGATCTGGCGCGCCATGTGCTCGGCATAGCCGGGGAACTTCTGGATATCCAGCGTCGGCTTGCGCCGCCCCTCGCCACCGAAGCCGCTCATGCGCTCGGTGACATAGGTCGAGAACCCCACCCGCGGCGCCTCGCCGTTATTGATGCTGTCGAGCCCGGCATCGAGCTGGGCGCCAATCACTCCATCTAGGCAGCGCGCGACCTCGGCCTCGAACGCTGCGCTATCCACCGGCTTGCCCTGCTCACGCAGCACCAGCATGCGCGACAGCGCCGGGGTGCGCGGCAGGCTGCCGGTGTGGGTGGTGATGATGCGGTCGCGACTGGTCTGCATGGGGTCCCCTCAACGCGGTCATGGTGATGGATCAGCCGCCAAGGATACCCAAGCCGCGCCACGGAAACTGGCGTACACGCGTGAAAATTCCGCGCCTCCGACATGAGCCGGGCTCATGCCGGAGACGCGGACGGCGCTGGTGCACCACTGCATCAGAAGGCGTAGATCACGCTACCCTGGACGCGGTTCACGCTGCCGCTGCGGTCATCCACGGTCTCGCGCGTGGCGTGGGCCAGTTCGATGCCGTAGGTCACACGCTCGATCGGATGCCACTGATAATTGAGGTGAATCACCTGGTGAACCTCATCATAGGCGTCGACGAAACCGCCCGCGGTGTCGGTCCTGACCAGCGAGACGCCATCACGCTCGGCGGCGTCCCAGTCCGCTTCGACCCGCGAGTAGGAGAGATTGAGCGTGCCCGGGCCCACTTGCTGACTCACCCCCAAGGTGCCACCCCAGGCGGTGATCGTCTCCAGACGGTCGCCCACCCGATAGGCCGCCGGCGCCGGATTGACCTTCATGTAGGCGCCAATGCCATCGCCACCGGTCACCTGCGCGCGCAGTGTGGTCGAGGAGGTCAGCGCATAGCTGCCCGCCGCCAGCATGCCCCAGCCGACGGCAGAGTCGTGCTGCGCGCCATCGTCGAACGCCACCTCCCGCACCAGCGCCGCCAGGGCCCACTTGGCCGGCCCGCTACCCGACTCGTAGCGCAGGGTGAGATCCGGCAGGCTATCCTTGCGGTCGACATCGGTGCCGGCGATGGACTTGCCCCCGGTGGCGGCGTCGTAGCCGCCATCGAACGACCGCCCCGACATGGCCCCGCTGGGGTCCTCCAGCGCGATATGGAAATCGCCGTACGAGTAACGTAGCTGGGCCTGGCGCAGAAAGGCATCGCGCCCCGCCGGCCCGGTGAAGTCGAGCGTCGGCGTGGTGCCGATGAAGGTATGGAAGTTACTCCATGTCTGGCCGGCAAGTAGTCCGTTCCAGGCGCCGTAGGCCTGACGCAGGCGCAGGTCGCCGGTGAAGAAGTCGCCCTCGATGACAGTGACCAGATCGCCCTGAGAGGTCGGTGTCGCGGTCTTGAAACCGAGCCGCGACTCGCCCGCGGTGAGGTTACTGTGGCCACTGGTGTGGCGCTGTCCATCCACCGCGATCTTGCTGAAATTGACGCTGTCGCCCAGCCCGCTGCTGCCGGACTTGACGTCACCGGTGTCGTACATGATATCGAGCTTGGCGTAGCCGTAGACCGATACCCGGGTCTTGTCGACCGTGAAGTCGACGGCATGGGCCGAGAGCGGCAGCAGCGCTGCCGTGGCCAGCAGTAAGGACGAGCGTAAGCGCGCGACATGCGTGAACATGGCGTGTTCTCCATTGACTGTTATTGGTGTTGGAGTCGAAGCGTCAGACGGGCCGCCATTGGCGGCCAGCGATCAGCCGAACAGCTTGAACAGCAGACGACCGGAGATGGCGAAGATCGCCACCAGCCCGAGGAGCGCGAACAGGGTCTGCCAAGGCCCGTTCTTGAGGTCGCCCATGACGTCCTCGCGACGCGTGAGCAGGAACAGGATGATGCCGAGGAACGGCGCCACCAGGACGGTGAGAGCCTGGGCCACGATGATCAGCTCGATCGGCGAGCCCTTGGCCAGCAGCGTCACCAGCGCGCCCCATACCAGGACGACGTAGACCAGCGCCTTGACCCGATAAGAGGACAGACTGCTGCTCCAGCCCAGGGCGTCGGCGAGCAGGGTGCCGCCGGCCGAGGCATTGGCCGCCATGGAGGAGAACGCTGCGGCGAAGAAGCCGAGCCCGAACAGCACCGCGCCCAGGCGCCCCGCCAGAGGCTCGAGCACGCCGGCCAACTGCGGGAAGGTATTGGCCACGGTCCCGGTCGCATGCAGCACCGCCGCGGAAACGATGATGATGAGCATCGCCATGAGCGCGGTGGCGATATTGCCCGGCAGCGTGTCCATCAGGGTGATGGCGCGATACTGCTCGCGCTTGAGCTGGCGTTCGTGGATCGCGTAGCCGGTATAGAACGCCGAGTTGATCGAGAAGTTGGTACCGATCATCGCGATCAGCAGCACCCCGGCCTCAGCGGGAAAGTGCGGCACCAGCCCCTTGGCCGCCGCGGCCCAGTCGGGATCGCTGAGCAGCGTGGAGGCGAGAAAGCCCACCGACATCAGCCCCACCAGCGCCACCAGCAGCCGCTCCATCGCTTTGTAGGTGTTGCGCATCGCCACCAGCGCGCCCACGGCAACGGTGCAAGCGAGGGTCCACCCCACCACCGAGCCGCCGAGCAGCAGGCTCAGCGCCAAACCGGAGCCCACGGCATTGCCCACCGCGAACATCAGCGTGATCGCGAACACCCCGAAGCCCGCCAACACGCCGACCGGGCGGCCGAGCTTGCGCTTGGTAGTGGCGACGATGGACTCGGAACTGGCGAGTCCCAGCCTGACGGCCATGTCGTTGAACACGAACATCAGTACGGCGGAGATCAAGATCACCCACAGCAGCATGTAGCCGTAGCGGCTGCCTGCCTGCACTGCAGAGGTCAGCGCGCCGGGACCGAAACGCCAGGCGCCGGCCACGAACGCCGGCCCCATCAGCGCCAGCATCTGCAGTTTGGGAGAGAGACCGCTCGCAGTGGCGGGCGGTGACGTAGCAGCGGAAGATTGCTTCGTGCGGATAGTCATCACGTGCTCCAGTGCTTTTTTTCTTGTCGACATGAACGTTCACCGGGATTCATGGGGGACGGCGGCACGCCGCCCCGGGCCGCCCGGCTGCACCCCGGACGGCCGTCGCACGCTCAGGCCAGGCCGGCTTGCTTCATGGCATCGGCGATCTCTTTATCGGCGCCTTCCACCAGCGGGCGCAGCGGTGCGCGAACGGTGGCGTGCTCGAGCACGCCGCGTGCCACCAGCGCCCACTTCAGTGCCACCGTGCCCTCCATGTGCGAGCCGCGGTGGTAGACGCTCTTGGTCACCGGCAGCAGGCGGTCGTGGAGTTCGCGCGCCTTGGCGTAATCCTTGGCCTTGCCGGCCTGGATCAGCTCGATCAACGGCTCCGGCGCGATACCGCCATAGCCCACCAGGGCACCGTCGACATCGAACATCGTGTGCAGCAGGTATTCGTCGTGGCAGGTCAGAATCTGCAGGTCGGAACGCTGCTCGCGGATCACCGGGATCTCGGTATCCCAGCGCTTCATGTTGCGCACGCCGTTCTTCATCGCGAAGACACCCGGCTGGGCGGCGATATCGAGCTGAGTCTGCAGGTTATAGGTCGCCTTGGTGTTGTCCGGGTACTGGAACAGGATCAGCGGCAGACCGCTCTCTTCATGGATGCGCCGGTAGCGCTCCTGCGGCGCGCCCTCCTGATAGCCGAAGCGCAGCCAGCCGTGGGAGGGGTAGACCAGCCCGGCGGAGGCGCCCGCGGCGACCGCCCGCTTGGCTTCCTCGGCCGCCACGTAATCCCCTTCGCGGGTAATCCCGGCGATGATCGGGATCTCGCCCTTTACCGACTCCACGAACGCCTCGATGACCTTGCACTGCTCGTCGGAGGTGAGGAAGGTGCCCTCGCCGGCATGCCCCAACACCACCAGCCCGGTGATACCGTCGATACCGCCGAGCCACGCGCCGAGCTTGTGAATCGCGTCGTAGTCGACCTCGCCGTCTCGGGTGAAGGGCGTGACCGGCGCAGGGGTGAGACCACGGAGATTGAGCGTCATGGGAAAATCTCTTGCTGGTTTATGAAAACGTTAACGGGAACGTTTGCATATGATGTTGCCAATCTTCACGTCTGCCTATGCCACTATGGTCTACCTCCAAGAATGGACTCACCCGAAAAGGGTCCACGCCGAAGGAAAAAGGGTTCATGCCGAAGAAAGCGTCTGTCCCGAAGGCGTTGCCTGCCTCGAGACCTGACGCACGTCGACAATGCCAATGCGCCGTCATCCGGTGACAGATATGCGATAGTGGGGAAGGTGACGGCCGTTGCAGCCCGGGCCGTCAGCCGTGTACTCGTTTTTTGGACCAGTAAGGGCGTTGATGAACGATAAACCGATCACCATGCACGACGTCGCCAAGGCGGCCGGCGTCAGTACATCGACCGTTTCCCGCGTGCTCGATGAGCGCCTGCCGCCCTCACGCAGCCGCGCCGCACAGCGCGTTCGCGACGCCGCCAAGGCACTCGGCTACAAGCGTGACATCATGGCGTCGAGCCTGCGCCGCGGCGGGAGCGGCACCATCGGCGTGCTGGTACCGCGACTCAGCGACACGGTGATGGCCCTGACCTACGAGGCCGTCTCACGCGCCGCGCAGGAGCGCCACTATTTCGCCATCGTCGCCACCAGCGGTGATGATCCGGTCGACGAACAGCAGGCGGTGGAGTCGCTGCTCGATCGTCGCGTCGACGGCTTGATCCTGGCCACCAGTCGGCTCGACGACGAGCTGCCCTCCCGCCTGCGCGAACGTGGCGTGCCCCACACCCTGATTTTACGCACCGACGGCACCAGCCCCGCCTCGCTCGGCGATGACATCCAGGGCGGTTATCTGGCCACGCGTCATCTGCTCGACCTCGGCCATCGTGACATCGGTCTGGTGGCAGGGCCGAGCTTCACCTCCAGCGCTCGCGACCGCCAGGTCGGCTTTCGCCGGGCAATGGGGGAGGCCGGCGTCGCGGTCAACGAGGCCTGGGTGATCGAATCCGGCTTCGGGATCGAGTCGGGCGAGACGGCTGGCCTGGCGCTGCTCTCCGGCTCCACTCGCCCGTCGGCGCTATTTGCAGTCAATGACAATCTCGCCATCGGCGTCATGGCCGCCGCGCACCGCCTGGAGATCGAGATAGGGCGTGCACTGTCGCTGGTGGGTTACAACGATATTCCGCTGGCGAGCCGACTGCCGGTGCCGCTCACCTCGGTCCATATCCCCTTCGACTACGTCGCCCGACAGGCCGTCGATCTGCTGTTGAGCGAGGAGGCGCTGACCACACGCCCCACTCGACGCGCCATGCCGAGCCTGATCCCACGCGCCTCCACGCGGCAGTTCACGCCACGCTGAGGCGCGCTGCGGGCCGGCTCAGTCCTCCAGCGCTTCAGGCAGATCGGTGACCGCGCCTTTCGATGCGGAACTGACCGTCTTGGCGTACTTGGCCAGCGTCCCGCGGGTGTAGCGCGGCGCCGGACGCTGCCAGGCCGCACGACGCCGCTCCATCTCGGCGTCGTCGATATGCACGGTCATGACATCGTTCTCGGCGTCGATGGTGATCTCGTCACCGTCCTCGACCAGGCCGATGGGGCCACCGACGAACGCTTCCGGGGTGATGTGACCGACCACGAAGCCGTGGCTGCCGCCGGAGAAGCGACCGTCGGTGATCAGCGCCACCTTGTCGCCCAGGCCGCGGCCCATGATCGCGGAGGTAGGCGTCAGCATCTCTCGCATGCCCGGGCCTCCCTTGGGCCCTTCGTAGCGGATGACGACGACGTCACCGGCGACCACGGTCAGATCGTTGATCCGGGCCTGGGCTTCCTCCTCGGAGTTGAACACGCGCGCACGACCGGTGAAGCGGGTTCCTTCCTTGCCGGTGATCTTGGCCACGGCCCCTTCCGGCGCCAGATTGCCGTAGAGAATGCGCAGGTGGCTGCTCGCCTTGACCGGCTTGTCCAGCGGTTTGATGATTTGCTGGTCGACCGGATACGGCGCCACGTCCGCCAGATTCTCGGCCAGCGTCTTGCCGGTAACGGTGATGCAATCACCGTGGAGCATGCCCGCATCCAGCAGCACCTTCATCAGCGGCTGGATGCCGCCGATCGCCACCAGCTCGCTCATCATGTAGTGGCCGCTGGGGCGCACGTCGGCGAGCACCGGCACCCGCTTGCCGATCTCGGTGAAGTCGTCCAGCGAGAGCTCGACGCCGATCGTATTGGCGATCGCCAGCAGGTGCAGCACGGCGTTGGTGGAGCCGCCGAGGGCGATGACCACGGTGATGGCGTTCTCGAACGCCTTGCGGGTCATGATGTCGGAGGGCTTCAGATCCAGCTCGAGCAGCTTGAGCACGGCCTCGCCGGCGGCACGGCTGTCGTCGTTCTTGGTCTGGGAGACCGCCTCCTGGGCCGAGGAGTTGGGCAGGCTCATGCCCAGCGCCTCGATCGCCGAAGCCATGGTGTTGGCGGTATACATGCCACCGCAGGAGCCCGGCCCCGGAATCGCGGTCTCCTCGATCTGCTTGACCTCGATCAGCGACTTGTTGCCTTGGGAATAGGCCCCCATCGCCTCGAACACCGAGACGATATCGGTATGCCCGGCGCCAGGCTGAATGGTGCCGCCATAGACGAAGATGCTGGGACGATCGAGGCGCGCCAGCCCGATCATGCAGCCGGGCATGTTCTTGTCGCAACCGCCGATGGCGACCACCCCGTCGAAGCCTTCGCAGCCGGAGACGGCTTCGATGGAGTCGGCGATGATCTCCCGCGAGGCCATCGAGTACTTCATGCCCTCGGTGCCGTTGGCGATGCCATCGGAGATGGTGATGGTGTTGAAGATCACGCCCTTGCCGCCGGCGGCGTCGGCGCCGTCACTGGCCGCTTCCGCCAGCACGTTGATATGACTGTTGCACGGCGTCACCCGGCTCCAGGTCGAGGCGATCCCCACCTGGGGCTTCTTGAAGTCCTCGTCGGTGAAACCGACGGCGCGCAACATGGCGCGACTGGCGGCCTTGCCGGGGCCGTCGACCACGTTGGCGGAGTGGCGGCGACGGGGGTCGGTATTTTCCGGGTAATCCTGACTCATCAAGCGCTCCTGTTTTCGTCTGTTCGCCTCGAGGACGGTTCGGCTGCCTCGTCGGGCAAAGGTTGAGCGACACATGCCGGCTGAAGTGATGCAGCGAGAGATGACGGTCGGCGTGCATCGAGGTGTCACGGTCACATGACAATGCTCGGACGCGATGGCTCTTGTGAAGCGGCTCTCATGAAGCGAATCGGACGCGCCCGATACAGAAAGGGTGGCCCCATTGTAACGGCACCGAGCGCGCGCGGACATCCGACGATGGCGGAAATCGCGCGTCTCTCGGGAGCGGCCATCCATGCAATACTGGCGGGCGTTGAATTTTCGCCTTCACCGGACCCCAAACGAGCCCGCCATGTTCGACTTCAAGGAAATCGAAGCCTTCGTCTGGATCGTACGACTGGGATCGTTCCGTCTTGCGGCGCGCCATCTGCACCTGACCCAGCCTTCTGTGTCCGATCGTATCGCGCGACTCGAGGCGATCGTCGGAGAACCCTTGCTGGAGAGAACCCAGCGCCCGATAAAGCCCACGCCGAAGGGCCGCCAGTTTCACCGTCATGCGCTGCGACTGATGGAAGCTCGCGAGGAAGCCATGACCATGCTGGAACTGGCAACACCGTTTCAGGGCACGCTGCGCCTGGGGGTCGTCGAATCGATCGCTCATAGTTGGCTTCCCCGTTTTCTGGCCGAACTATCGCGCCGCTTTCCGGAGATGACGTTGGAGCTGGAGGTGGATAGCTCGCCAGGTCTGGCCGCCAAGTTGCACAACCGCGATGTCGACATGGCGTTCCTGATGGGGCCTGTCAACGTTCAGGAAGTGTTCAACCGCTTCCTCTGCCACTACACCATGGGCCTGATCGCGAGTCCGCACCTCGGCCTCGATCCCGCGGATTTCTCGCTGCACCGTTTGCGCGGCCTACCGCTGATCACCTTCGCCCGCGACAGCCGGCCCTATCGCGAACTCGGCTCGCTGCTTCATCAGCACAAACTCGAACACCTCAAGCTGCACTGCTCGAGTTCGCTGTGGACGATCGTCAGAATGACGCTGGATGGCCTGGGCCTGGGCGCCATCCCTCCACGCCTGGTCCAGGAGGAGCTGGCCGAGGGCAAGCTGATCGAATTGCCCATCGAACTGCCCGAGCTCGAGTTCACCGCTTCCTGGCCTCAGCATCTGGATAAATCGCTGGCCGAAGGCGTCACGGAGCTGGCAATCGAGATCGCACGACTCGACCAGCAGCAGTCGCTTTCGGGCGTCAAACCCGGCACATAAAAGATTCCACCTATCTAAAATCATAAAAAAAATCGATTTGCCTTATCGGCGACCACTTTCTATTGTCGAAGACATAATCACAACCGAGTCATCGACATGACCGCCGAAGCCTTGACCGACCTGTCAAGACCACTCGATGCTCGCCTGGCCATTCGCCACGGTCACTGGCAGCGCCATACCAGCGGGCTTGCACCGGGCTATGCCCAGGCCAATTTGGTCATCCTCCCCGCCCGCTACGCCGAAGACTTCCTCCGTTTCTGTCAGCGCAATCCCCGTGCCTGCCCGCTGCTCGATGTCACCGATCCCGGCGATCCGCATCCGCGCACGCTGGGCGCCGATATCGATCTGCGCCATGACGTGCCGCGTTATCGTGTCTATCGGGATGGAATCCCGAGCGGGGAGCCCACGGATATCGCCGATCTTTGGCAAGACGATTTCGTCACCTTCTCGATCGGCTGTTCATTCTCGTTCGAGGACGCCTTGATCGCCGACGGGCTCGAGGTGCGCCATATCCAGCTCGATCGCAATGTTCCGATGTACCGCACTCAGGTTCCTCTCGAACCCGGCGGTCCGTTCGGCGGCAATCTGGTCGTGTCGATGCGTCCGTTCAGACCGGCCGAGGCCATCCGCGCTATCCAGATCACTACCGACATGCCACGAGTTCATGGCGCGCCGGTCCATATCGGCCTGCCGGCATCGCTGGGAATCGCCGATCTTGCCCATCCGGATTTCGGCGACGCACCGGTCGTCTACGACAACGAGCTGCCGGTTTTCTGGGCCTGTGGCGTCACCCCCCAGGCGGCCATCGAAGCGGCTGGATTGCCGCTGGTGATAACGCATAGCCCGGGGCACATGCTGATCACCGATATTCCCAACCCCCGGTTGAAGTACGGATAGACCGAGCCAGCCGGCACACCCCAGCCACCGCCGATACTCAGGTGGAGGTTCGAAGACAGTGCCGATTTTTCGACAACGTTAAAGACAACGCTAAAAAGAGGCTGAACCTCATGATCCCCAACGCTAACTCCCGCGCCAGCTGGCGCAAGCCGGTTGCCGCCTTCGCCGCAACCGCGCTTTCCGCTACCGTCCTGTGCACTCCCGCCGTGGCGGAAACCTCGCTCAATGTCGTCGGTAGCTGGAATAGTCTCGAGCTGCATCAGAAATTCGAAAAGCCGTTCTGGAGCAAGACGTTGCCTCAGGCCAGCGGTGGCGATATCACCACCCAGGTCACCAGCTTCGATCAGATGGGGGTCGCCAGTAGCGATGTATTCCGCTACCTGGGCGACGGGCTGTTCGATGTCGGCATGGCATCCGCTGACTACACCGTCAGCGACGCGCCGGAGCTCGAGGGTCTCGACCTGCCGATGATGACGACCGACACCAACAAGGCCCGGGCCGTGGCGGATGCGTTCCGTCCGATTGCCGAAAAAGCCATGACCGAACGCTTCAACAGCCACGTACTGGCGATCGTCCCCTACCCCGCCCAGGTGCTGTTCTGCAACACGCCGATCTCGGGTCTTTCCGATCTGGCGGGCAAGAAGGTACGCGGCAGCGGTCGTTCCACCGGCGAGTTCCTCGAAGCGCTGGGCGCGCAGAGTCTGAATATCGCCTTCAACGAGGTTCCGGGATCGCTCGAGCGGGGTGTGATCGACTGCGCCGTGACCGGCTCGATGTCGGGCTACAGCGCCGGATGGTACGACGTTTCGAGCCATATGCTGCCGTTGCCCCTCGGTGGTTGGGACTATGTGATTACCGCCATCAATCAGGACAAGTGGCGCAGCCTCAACGCGGATGAACAGCAGTTGATCCAGGATCAGGTCGACAAGCATTTCACCGCTCCGGTGTGGACGAACGCCAAGACCGAAACCCAGCGCGGTATTGCCTGCCTGACGGGGCAAGGCGAGTGTGCTGCCGGCAAACCGGCCAGCATGACGCTGGTCAAGCCGACCCAGGCCGATATCGCGCGAGCCAGAGAGGCGCTTCAGGACGTCGTACTTCCCGCGTGGGCAGGTCGTGTCGATGCCGACACGCTCAAGCAGTGGAATGGCAGCGTCGGCAAGATCGTCGACCTTCAGGCCAAGGCACCCTGACAACCGCTCTCCGGCGGTCCGGCCTCTCGGGCCGGCCC
>NZNW01000022.1 GCA_002695065.1 Salinicola sp.
CAACCGATTATTTCAATCAAATCAACTGCTTGGCTTTCTTCTTCACTGCCACCGAGAACCTGTCTCGGCGGCAGCGGATGCGTACTTTACGGACCCGAACCGGACTTGGCAAGCGCTGATTGCAACTTTTTGATCATCCGGTCCGACACGCTCTCCCTCAGCCAACCTCCAGATACCACAACGCCCGCGCAGGGCGGGCGTTTCGAAGCATGAGGCACTTATCGGGAACTAGTCATCCTGGGCGTTCTGCCCGCCCGCTTCACTGCGACGCTTCTCTCGACGCGACTTGTTCAGACGTCCCAATGCCAATATCGGACCCGACACGACATAGCAACCGAACAGCGCCAGCAGCATCACGGAGGGCTCGATGGAGATCAGTACGAACAGCAGCACGATCGCCAGCAGGAACACGAACGGTACCGGCCCCTTGAAATCGATCTCCTTGAAGCTGTGGTAGCGCACGTTGCTGACCATCAATACGCCGGCAGCGGCGACCACCACGGTCATCAGTACCTTGAACCCCAACGACTCGGCATCGAAGGTGTGGAAGACCCATACGCAGGCCGCCACGATCGCCGCCGCCGACGGGCTGGGCAACCCGACGAACCACTTCTTGTCGGTGCTGCCGATCTGGACGTTGAAGCGTGCCAGGCGCAATGCGGCACCCGCGACGAAGATGAACGCGGCAATCCAGCCGATCTTGCCGATGTCCTGCAGTATCCAGGTGAACGCAACCAGTGCCGGCGCCATCCCGAACGAGACCATGTCGGCCAGGCTGTCGAACTCGGCGCCGAAGGCACTCTGAGTATTGGTCAGGCGAGCGACACGGCCGTCCAGCCCATCGAGCACCATGGCGATGAAGATGGCGATGGCCGCCTTGGCGTAATCGCCATTGATAGCGGCAACGATGGAATAGAAGCCGGCGAACAGGGCCGACAGCGTGAACAGGTTGGGCAGCAAGTAGATGCCACGGCGGCGGATTCGCTTGCCGTTCTCGACCGTTTCCTCGATGACCTCGTCTTCATCATCGAAGAGGGGGGACGTCGCGCCGATCGTAATCGTTTCGGGCTCTTGCTCGTGGTGGCGGTCATCCTGCGTCATGGAAGCGAGTCCTTTAGTCGTTTGCGCTCGGGCCTATTAGCCGGATCATTCTACAGCCTAGCGGGAATCGCGACAGATGCCCGCACGAAAGCGATGCCCGGACAACAAAGAAACGGGGGCGCGACATGCGTCGCGCCCCCGTGCCAGCCCGTGATCGATCGACGATCAGTTCTTGCTCTTGTCGACCAGCTGGTTGGCGGTGATCCAGGGCATCATTGCACGCAGCTTGGCACCGACCTGCTCGACCGGGTGTTCGGCGGTCTGACGACGACGCGCATTCAGCGAGGCGTAGTTGCAGGCGCCCTCGGCGATGAACATCTTGGCGTACTCGCCGTCCTGGATGCGCTGCAGCGCCTTGCGCATGGCGGCACGGGATTCGTCGTTGATGATCTCACGGCCGGTGACGTACTCGCCGTACTCGGCATTGTTGGAGATCGAGTAGTTCATGTTGGCGATGCCGCCCTCGTACATCAGGTCGACGATCAGCTTGAGCTCGTGCAGACACTCGAAGTAAGCCATCTCCGGCGCATAACCGGCTTCGGTCAGCGTTTCGAAGCCCGCCTTGACCAATTCGACGGCACCACCACACAGCACGGCCTGCTCGCCGAACAGATCGGTTTCGGTCTCGTCCTTGAACGTGGTCTCGATGATGCCGCTGCGACCGCCGCCGATGGCTGCCGCGTAGGAGAGAGCGATCTCCTTGGCCCGGCCGGAGGCATCCTGATGGATCGCGATCAGATCCGGGATGCCGCCGCCGCGCACGAACTCGGAACGCACGGTGTGACCCGGCGCCTTGGGCGCGATCATGATCACGTCGAGATCGGCGCGCGGCTCGACCTGGCTGTAATGGATGTTGAAGCCGTGGGCGAAGGCGATGGTGGCGCCCTCTTTCAGATTCGGCTCGATCTCTTGCTCGTAGATCGCCTTCTGGTTCTCGTCCGGCGCGAGGATCATCACGACGTCTGCGGTCTTGCACGCCTCGGCAACGCTCGCCACCTTGAGGCCGGCGCTCTCGGCCTTGGCCGCCGAGGAAGAGCCCTTGCGCAGGCCGACGGTCACATCGACACCGGACTCTTTCAGGTTGTTGGCGTGAGCGTGGCCCTGGGAGCCATAGCCGACGATCGTGACCTGTTTGGCCTGGATCAGGGAAAGGTCGCAATCCTTGTCGTAATAAACGTGCATATCGAACTCCGGAAATCGATTCTGATGAGCGTTCTGCTCGGAACTGTCGCCACTGAAACCCTGTCAGCGTTGATGGCCGCCGGCGCGGTCTGTCGCGGTGCGCGTCGTTTCAGCCTGACGCCACGATAAGCCAGGCAAAATATTGCGTAAAACGCTATATTTGCAATGCGATATTTCGGAATATGAAACGACCATGGATTACCGCCCACTGAACCATTTCCTGGCGCTGGCCGACCACCTGCACTTCGGCCGGGCCAGCGATGCCTGCCACGTCAGCCCCTCGACGCTGAGCCGTTCGATCCGCCAGCTCGAGGAGACGCTCGGCGTCACGTTGTTCGAGCGCGACAATCGCCACGTCACATTGACCCGGGAGGGCCAACTGTTTCACGCCTATGCCCGGGAGACGCTGGAGCAGTGGCAGGCGATGCAGGCCACGCTGATGGCGGAGACCCGCGAGCTGGCTGGCGAGATCAGCATCTACTGCTCGGTCACCGCCAGCTACAGCTTCCTGTACCGGCTGTTGAGCGAGTTCCGCCAGCGTCATCCCCGCATCGAGATCAAGCTGCACACCGGCGATCCCGCGGACGCCATCGCTCGCGTCCAGGCCGAGAACGAAGACATCGCCATCACCGCGCGCCCGCGCAGCCTGCCGGATGCGCTGGCGTTCAAGCCGCTGACGACATCGCCGCTGGTCTTCATCGCCCCTCGCGATGGCGCCGACTGGCTGCCCGCCACGCCGGAAACGCCAACCCCGTCGCAATGGAAGGACGTGCCGATGATCCTGTCCGAATCCGGCCTGTCGCGGGACCACGCCGACACCTGGTTCCGGGCGATGGGCGTCAGCCCCCGCATCTATGCCCAGGTGGCGGGCAACGAAGCGATCGTCAGCATGGTGGGCCTGGGTTTCGGCGTCGGCATCGTGCCGCGCATCGTGCTCGACAACAGCCCCCTGCTGGATCGCATCATGATCCTGCCGGTCAAGCCGGAGCTGCCTCACTACGATGTCGGCCTGTGCGTGCTCAAGCGCCGCCTCAAGAGTGCGCTGATCGAGGCGCTGTGGGCGCAGCTCCCCAACTGAAACGTTGCATTGAAAGATCGGGAACGCAAAACGCCCGACGGAATCGCTTCCGCCGGGCGTTGGTCTAGCGATGGCTCGTATCTACAGCGTGAGCAGCTTGTCCCCGCGGGCAATGCCCGATACGCCGGTCCGCGCCACTTCCAGAATGCCGATCGGCGCCATCGCCTGGATGAAGGCATCCAGCTTGCCGGCGTCGCCGGTGATCTGCACGGTATAGACGCTCGGCGTGACGTCGACGATCTGCGCCCGGAAGATATCCGCCGTGCGCTTGACCTCGTCGCGGGCCGCCCCCAGCGCCTTGACCTTCACCAGCATCAGCTCGCGCTCGATGTGGTTGCCCTCGGTCAGATCGACCAGCTTGACCACGTCGATCAGCTTGTTGAGGTGCTTGGTGATCTGCTCGATCACCCGGTCGTCACCCACCGTGGTCACGGTCAGCCGCGACAGCGACGGATCTTCCGTCGGCGCCACGTTGAGGGTTTCG
Source organism: Salinicola sp. (assembly GCA_002695065.1). GTDB lineage: Bacteria > Pseudomonadota > Gammaproteobacteria > Pseudomonadales > Halomonadaceae > Salinicola. Next base: position 3,846 of record NZNW01000022.1, read on the forward strand.
ATGTTGAAGTTGCGCTGGGAGAACAGCCCCACCACGCGGGACAGGGCGCCAGGTTCGTTTTCCAGCAGAATCGAGATGATATGGCGCATCAGGTCCGCTCCGTCTTCGAAAGCAACATGTCACGCATGGAGCCCAGCGGCACCTGCATCGGATAGACGTGTTCGAACGGGTCGACATAGATATCGAGGAACACGAGCTCGTTGGTGTCGGCGAAGGCGCGTTCCAGTGCCGGCGCCAGCTCGTCGATGGTCGTCACCTTGATCGCAGTGAAGCCGTAGGCCTCGATCAACTTGGCGAAGTCCGGCAACGACTCCATGTAGGAGTGGGCGTGGCGGGACTTGTAGTTCAGATCCTGCCACTGGCGCACCATCCCCAGCGATTGGTTGTTGAGGTTGACGATCTTGACGCCGACGTCGAACTGCTTACAGGTCGACAGCTCCTGCATCATCATCTGGAAGCTGCCTTCGCCGGTGAAGCAGACCACGTCGTCCTGCGGATAGCTGAGCTTGATGCCCATCGCCGCCGGGAAGCCGAACCCCATGGTGCCGAGGCCGCCGGAGGTAATGAAACGGTTGGGCTTGGCGAACTTGTAGTACTGCGCCGCGAACATCTGGTGCTGACCCACGTCGGTGGTCACGAACGCCTCGCCGCGGGTAGCGCGATAGACCGCTTCGATCACCTCCTGCGGCTTGAGCGCCTCGCCCGGTTTCGACGGCTCGTAGAGCTTGCCTTCGCGCTCGGAGCGCCAGCCGTCGATGCTCTTCCACCATTCGCCCAGCGCCTCCGGATTGGCCGGCTCGCGACCCTGGACCAGGCTGATCATCTCGTCGATGACGCTGCCGGCCGCGCCGACGATCGGCACGTCCGCGCGCACGGTCTTGGAGATCGAGCTGGGATCGATATCCACATGAACGATCTTGGCCGTGGGGCAGAACTTCGAGGTGTTGTTGGTGACGCGGTCGTCGAAGCGCGCGCCGATGGCGACGATCAGGTCGGCGTGATGCATCGCCATGTTGGCCTCGTAGCTGCCGTGCATGCCGAGCCAGCCCAGCGACTGGCGGTCGCCCTGCGGATAACCGCCGATCCCCATCAGCGTGGTGGTGATCGGAAAGCCGAGCCGCTGGACCAGATCGGTCAACGCCTCCGACGCCCGGCCGGTGACGATACCTCCGCCGGTGTAGAACACCGGCCGGCGCGCCTTGAGCATCATGTCGACGGCCTTCTTGATCTGGCCGCTGTGCCCACGGGTCACCGGGTTGTAGGAACGAATCTTGACCTTCTTCGGATAGACGTATTCGTAACGCTCGGTGGGCGCGGTCATGTCCTTGGGGATATCCACCACCACCGGGCCGGGTCGGCCGGTGGCCGCCAGGTAGAACGCCTTTTTCAGGACTTCGGGGATCTCGCTGGGGTGCCTGATCGAGAAGCTGTGCTTCACGACGGGCCGGGTCACGCCGACGATATCGGTCTCCTGGAAGGCATCTTCCCCGATCAGATGGCTGGCGACCTGACCGCACAGCACCACCATCGGGATCGAGTCCATATAGGCGGTGGCGATGCCGGTGACGGCGTTGGTCGCGCCGGGGCCGGAGGTGACCAGCACCACGCCGGGCTTGCCGGAAGCGCGGGCATAGCCGTCGGCGGCATGGGTCGCGGCCTGCTCGTGACGAACGAGAATGTGTTGAACGCTATCCTGGCGAAACAGGGCATCGTAGATATGCAACGCCGCGCCGCCCGGATAGCCGTAGATACGCTCGACGCCTTCGTCTTTCAGAAAGCGGGCGATCATGTCGGCGCCGGAAAGTAATTCCACTGGTGAGTCTCCCCTGGAAGTTCGAGTGCCGCTTCGCGGTTCTGGTGACAAACCGGGTTCGTGAATGGTTGGCGCAATCCACGAACACGAAGCTCAATCACGGCGATACGCCGCTGCCGACGGTTGAACGTCGACGCCTGATGCCATTTCCTGGCGTCCTGGGCCCGGGGTGGGGACCCGCACTCTTAGGAACCGCTGGCGCCGTGGCGCCGACAGCTCCTGACACGGCAGATCGCCGTGTCGGGGTTGGCGGGAACAGGCGTTTGGCCCGCGCCCTTCTTTCCTCAGAAAGATATCCTTCGACAGGCGGGTAGAGGTCGCTCGGAACCTACCCTTCACGCAGCGGCCGGGGATCACCCGTGATTGGCTGCGCCCGCAATCAGGAACCGCCTAGATTCCACCAGCGCCCAGGGACTGTCAACCTCCAGCGCCCTCAGCCAGGGGGCAAGCGAGCATGTCGCCTCCGTGCTGCGAATGGCGCCGACTAAAGTTGGAGCGCTTTGCGCAGCGCCCTGCTGGCATCGCTGCTGTACTGAACTCGAGACTGCATCGGGTTCAAAACGCTGATTGATGAGCTCGTGGACAAATCCACTTATGGAGTAACGCGCATGTCCCCCATCGTGAAATGGTCCGCGTTCGTGGCCATGGCAGGCTTTCTCTTCGGTTTCGATACCGCCGTGATATCCGGTGCGGACAAGCCCATTCAGGAACTGTGGGGGCTGAGCGATCTTCAGCACGGGCTCTTCATCATGTCGATGGCGCTATGGGGGACGGTCCTCGGCGCGATCTTCGGCAACTGGCCGACCGACCGGCTGGGCCGGCGGGCGACGCTCTTCATCATCGGCGTGCTCTACTTCGTCTCCGCGGTCGGCTCGGCACTGGCCACCGATCCGTTCTGGTTCTCGTTCTTCCGCCTGATCGGCGGCTTCGGGGTGGGCATGTCCTCGGTCGCGGCCCCGGCCTACATCTCCGAAATCGCACCGGCCGAGAGGCGCGGCAACCTGGTGGCGCTCTACCAGTTCAACGTGGTGTTCGGCATCTTCATGGCCTACGTCTCCAACGCCATTCTCGGCAGCCTGCTGGGCGACGACGCCTGGCGCTGGATGGTGGGTGTCGAAGCCGTACCGGCTCTCGTCTACACCCTGGCGCTGCTCAAGGTGCCGGAGAGCCCGCGCTGGCTGATCCTCAACAAGGAGGACACCCTCGCTGCCGCCGACGTGCTGAACCAGATCGACCCACAGCGAGACACCCGGGAGCAGATCGAAGAGATCCAGGCGGCCGACCGCGAGGACAACAAGGTCCACTCGCGCTTCTTCTCGCGCCGCTATCGGCTCCCCATCGTTCTGGCCTTCCTGATCGCCTTCTTCAACCAGTTCACCGGCATCAACTTCGTCCTCTACTACGCGCCGCGCATTCTCGAGTCCGCCCAGTTGGGGGATAACGCTGCCCTGCTTTCGACTGCCGGCATCGGCTTGATCATGGTGATCTTCACCATGATCGGCATGGCACTGATCGATCGCTTCGGCCGGCGGACGCTGATGTACATCGGTTCGGTGGGCTACATCATCTCGCTGTCGATCATCTCCCATGCCTTCTTCACCGATAACCTGGGCGGCGCGCTGATCCCGTTGCAGCTGTGCCTGTTCGTCGCTGCCCACGGCATCAGTCAGGGCACGGTGATCTGGGTCTTCATCTCCGAAATCTTCCCCAACCGCGAGCGGGCACGCGGCCAGTCTCTCGGCAGCTTCACCCACTGGTTCTTCGCCGCGGTCATCACACTGGTGACGCCATGGGTGCTGGGGGTCTTCAACGGCGGCCCGGTGTTCGCCTTCTTCGCCTTCATGATGGTGCTGCAGATCGTCTTCGTCGCCTTCCTGATGCCGGAGACCAAGGGGATATCGCTGGAGAAACTGCAGCAGAAGCTGTCGCCGCAGGGGGAATCAGGGCATTAAAAAGCCCGTGACGCTGGCGTCACGGGCGGGAAACGGTCAGGACGCGACCGTAGCTTCTAGAAAATGGTTTCCAGGAAGGTGGAGTGACGGTCGGCCCGACACATCTCGTCGGGCCGAGCCGTTACTTGTCGAACACCAGGTGATCGCCCTCGGCGCGAACGCGAATCGTGTCGCCCGGCAGGAACCGGCCCGAGAGCAGGTCCTGCGCCAGCGGGTTCTCGATCCGACTCTGGATCGCCCGCTTGAGCGGACGTGCGCCGAACACCGGGTCGAAGCCGACCACCGCCAGTTGCGCCATCGCCTCACTGCTGACCTCGAGCTCGAGGTCGCGTTCGGCCAGGCGGCCACGCAGGCGATCGAGCTGGATCGAGGCGATCGCCTGGATCTGCTCCTGGCCGAGGGCGTGGAACACCACCACCTCGTCGATACGGTTGATCAACTCCGGCCGGAAGTGGTTGCCCACCACCGTCATCACCGCGTCGCGCATGGCCGAGTAGTCGCTCTCCTCGCCGCCCATGCGCTGGATCACGTCTGAGCCCAGGTTCGAGGTCATCACGATCACCGTGTTGCGGAAGTCGACGGTGCGCCCCTGGCCATCGGTCAAACGGCCGTCCTCGAGCACCTGCAGCAGGATGTTGAAGACATCCGGATGCGCCTTCTCCACCTCGTCGAGCAGTAGCACCGAATAGGGCTTGCGGCGCACGGCCTCGGTCAGATAACCGCCCTCCTCGTAGCCGACATAGCCGGGAGGCGCGCCGATCAGCCGGGCCACGGAGTGCTTCTCCATGAACTCCGACATGTCGATGCGCACCATCGCTTCCTCGGTATCGAACAGGAAGTTGGCCAGCGACTTGCACAACTCGGTCTTGCCCACGCCGGTGGGCCCGAGGAACAGAAACGAGCCGTTGGGCCGGTTGGGATCGGAAAGTCCGGCCCGCGAGCGTCGCACCGCATTGGCAACCGCCTTGACCGCCTCGTCCTGACCAATGACCCGCTCGTGCAGCGCCTCTTCCATGCGCAGCAGCTTGTCGCGCTCGCCCTCGAGCATCTTGGCCACCGGGATCCCGGTCCATCTCGACACGACTTCGGCGATCTCCTCCTCGGTCACGTTGGAGCGCAGCAGCTGATGCGTCGAGGTGTCCGCACCGTCGCTGTCGCTGCTCTCCGCGATCTGCTGCTCGAGCTTCGGGATCACGCCGTACTGCAGTTCCGACATCCGCCCCAGGTCGCCCTGGCGCCGGGCGGCCTCGAGATCGATGCGAGCCTGCTCGAGATCGGCCTTGTACTGGGCCGCGCCCTGAATGCTGGCCTTCTCGGATTTCCAGACTTCCTCGAGATCGGCGTATTCGCGCTCGAGCTCGTCGATCTGCGCTTCGAGATTGTCGAGCCGCTTCTTGGATGCCTCGTCGGTCTCCTTCTTCAGCGCCTCGCGCTCCATCTTGAGCTGGATCAGGCGCCGGTCGAGCCGGTCCATCTCCTCCGGCTTGGAGTCGAGCTCCATGCGAATGCGCGAGGCGGCTTCGTCGATCAGGTCGATCGCCTTGTCGGGGAGCTGCCGGTCGGTGATGTAGCGGGTCGAAAGCTTGGCCGCAGCGATGATCGCGCCGTCGGTGATGTCGACCCCGTGATGCACCTCGTAGCGCTCCTTGAGCCCCCGCAGGATAGCAATGGTGTCCTCCTCGGACGGCTCGTCTACCAGCACCTTCTGGAATCGGCGCTCCAGCGCGGCGTCCTTCTCGATGTATTGCCGATACTCGTCGAGCGTGGTCGCGCCGACGCAGTGCAGTTCGCCACGGGCCAGCGCCGGCTTGAGCATGTTGCCGGCATCCATCGCGCCTTCGCCCTTGCCGGCGCCGACCATGGTGTGCAGCTCGTCGATGAACAGAATGACGCGCCCCTCTTCCTTCGATAGTTCGTTGAGCACGGACTTCAGCCGCTCCTCGAACTCGCCGCGGAACTTGGCCCCCGCCAGCAGCGAGCCCATGTCGAGAGAGAGCACGCGCTTATCTTTCAGCCCCTCGGGTACCTCGCCATTGACGATACGCTGCGCCAGCCCCTCGACGATGGCGGTCTTGCCCACGCCAGGCTCGCCGATCAGGACGGGGTTGTTCTTGGTCCGGCGCTGCAGAACCTGAATCGTGCGTCGGATCTCGTCGTCACGACCGATCACCGGATCGAGCTTGCCTTCGGTGGCACGGGCGGTCAGGTCGAGGGTGTATTTTTCCAGCGCCTCACGCTTCTCTTCGGCATTGGCGTCATCGACATTGGCGCCGCCACGCAGCTCGCCGATCGCGGTCGCCAGTCGCTTGCGATCCAGACCCGACTGGGTCAACACCTTGGTGAGCCCGTTCTTCATGTCCAGCGCGGCAAGCAGTACCAGCTCGATGGCGATGTACTGGTCGCCGCGGGTCTGGGCCTCCCGGTCGGCCAGATTGAACAGCCGCGCCAGATCCTGGCTCATGCTGACGTTGCCGTCGAACTGACCGACTTCGGGCAGATTGTCGAGATAGCCGGCCAACCCTTCCCGCAACCGGCTGACATCGCCTCCGGCTTTCTGGACCAGCCCCTTGATGCCGCTGTCGCGCATCTCGAGCAGCGCCATCAGCAGATGCCCCGGGTCGAGCTGGTTGTGTCCCCGCCCTACCGCCAGCGACTGCGCTTCGGCCAGCGCGTTTTGCAGCTTGGTCGTCATGCGATCCATACGCATATCTTTGCCTCCAGGAGCCGGTTCAGGTCATGGCCCGGCGGCTCGGTTATTCATTAGTTGACACTTAAATGGAGGTATGTTGGATCTTTTCAAGCGAGGCGAATGAAAAATTCGCCGCGACGGAACGCCACAGACGAATGAAATTCATGGAAAGAGAGCGCGAACCTGGCGACAGTGCGGGCGAGTCAGCGCAGCCAGATCATGCTGGCCATGCGTCCGGTGCGGCCGTCATCGCGGCGATGGGAGTAGAAACGGGATTCGCAGGCCGTACAGAAATGACCGCCGCTGATCGATAGCACGCCGACACGCTCCAGACGCAGTCGGGCGAGCCGGTAGAGATCCGCCATGTAATGTCCCAGCCGATAAGGGCTGCGCTCGAAAGCGATCTCGGCTTCCGGCTGCATGGCGACGAAGGCTTCGAAGACTTCCGGGCCGACCTCGAACTGGGCGTTGGAGATCGCCGGCCCCATCCATACCATCAGCTCTTCGGGATCGACGCCCAGGGCCGCCACGCTGGCCTCCAGCACGCCGCCCGCCAGACCGCGCCAGCCAGCATGAGCCAACCCGACCCGCGTTCCCTGGCGATCGCAGAAGAAGACCGGCAGGCAATCCGCGGTCAGGATCACGCAGGCGTGGCCACGGTCGAACGCCACCGAGGCGTCGGCCTGGGGCGGGTGCTGCCGATATCCGCCCTGGTAGCTCTGCATGACGCGTGCACCATGCACCTGGTCGAGCCACAACAGCGGCCGTTCGTCGCCGACCTCGGCAACCAGCCGATCCCGGCAGCGAACCACGGACTCGGGATCGTCCCCGACGTGGGCCGCCGGGTTGAAGGCGGCGAAGTCGCCACGACTGGGCCCGGTCTCCCGCGTGGTGACGAGGGCGCCCACGGTGCTCGGCGCGGGCCAGTCCGGCAGCAGCAGGGTCGGCGCGTCGCTCGTCGAGGTCTCGGGATCGTCCGTCAGCGTCGACGAACACGAGGGTGAATGCATCAATCGGCCTCCTGATCCTCACGCAGCGCATCCAGCAACAGCAGCATGTCGTCCGGTAGCGGCGCCTTGCACTCGACCGGCGCCCCGCTGACCGGATGGTCGAAGCGCAGCTTGTGGGCATGCAGCGCCTGCCGTGGAAACGTCCTCAGCAGCGTTTTCAGTGACTCGCCCGCGCCCGCGGGCAGCTTGAGTCGCCCACCGTAGACCGGGTCGCCGATCAGCGGATAGCGGACGTGTGCCATGTGCACCCGAATCTGATGCGTCCGCCCGGTCTCGAGCCGGCAGCGAACATGGGTGTGGCCGCGAAAGCGCTCGTTGACGCGATAGTGCGTGACCGCCGGCTTCCCCGAGGCGGTCACCGTCTGACGCTGACGATCCTTGGGGTGGCGCCCGATCGGCGCATCCACCTTGCCACCGGCGGTCATCGCGCCGACCACGATGGCGTCGTACTCGCGCGATACCGTCCGCGCCTGCAACTGGGCCACCAGCGCGGTCTGCGCCGTCAGCGTCTTCGCCACCATCATCAGTCCGGTGGTGTCCTTGTCGAGACGGTGAACGATCCCCGCCCGCGGAACCGCCGCCAGCGGCGCATGATGATGCAGCAGGGCGTTGAGCAGCGTGCCATCGGGGTTGCCGGCGGCAGGATGCACGACCAGCCCGGCAGGCTTGTCGATCACCATGACGTCGTCGTCCTCGAACACGATCGACAGCGGGATCGCCTGAGGTTCCCAGCGAGTCTCTTCCTCGAGCCGGGTGTCCAGCGCTAGCCGCTCGCCGCCGATCACCTTATCCTTGGGCCGGGCCTTCTCTCCGTCGACCGTCAGTTCCCCCTGCTGAATCCAGCTCTTGAGACGCTCTCGCGAGAAGTCGGGGAACATTTCGGCTGCGGCCTGGTCCAGACGTCGCCCGGCCAGACGATCGGGTACGCGCTCGTCGCGTTTGAGGATGTCAGCCATACGTGGGGATCGGTTCCGTTTCGCCGGTGCGTTTCGTCAGCACGTTTCGTGAGTGCGTTTCGTCAGCACAAAGGTTTGCTTTATAGTGAGTCGGATTCGGCGGATTCTAGCACGGCCGCCAAGGAATGGTTGATACGAGGATGATGATGCGATTTTCTGCGCGATGTTCCGCTCTGGCCGCCCTGTTGCTGGCAGGCGCACTGCTCGCTGGCTGCGCCAGCAACGAGCCTGCCCCCGACCTGCAGGAGCAGGATCTCTATAAGCAAGCCCAGAGCTCCCTCGATGCCGGCCGCTACAGCACTGCCGTGACACAGCTGGAGACTCTGGATACGCGATTCCCCTTCGGCCGTTACGCCGAGCAGGCGCAACTCGAACTGATCTACGCCTACTATCGAGTCGAGGACTGGGAGAAGACCCGCGCCGCCGCCAGCCGCTTCATCCGCCTCCACCCGGATCATCCCCAGGTCGACTACGCCTACTACATGCGCGGCCTCGGCGCCTATCAGGCGGGCCGCTTCAGCCTCGAGAGCATGGAGCTGATCGATATCTCCAAGCGCGACCTGGGCGCCTCGCGTGACGCCTACGTCGATTTCGGCGAACTGGTGCGTCGCTTCCCCGACAGCGCCTATGCGCCGGATGCCCGCCAGCGCATCATCTACCTGCGCAACGTCATGGCCCGCCACGAACTGCAGGTGGCCGACTTCTATCTGCGCAAAGGGGCCTATGTCGCGGCCGTCGAACGTGGCCGCTGGGTGATCGAGCACTATCCCAAGTCAACCGCCACCCGCGACGCGCTGGCGGTGATGGTGGAAGGCTACCTGGGGCTGAACATGCGAGACCGGGCCGAGACCGTGCTGCAGACGCTGATTCAGAACGATCCCGACAACAGCCAGCTCGACGGCGATACCTTCGTGCCCAAGCACGTCGATGTCGACCCGCCGCTGACGCTCAAGGGCTGAAGCCGCGAGCTACGAGCTACGAGCTTAAAATCGAAAGCGCCGCTTGCTGACAAGGCAAGCGGCGCTTTTCGTTGGCTCCAAAGCAGAAGAAATTCTAGCTCCCCGGCTGCCAGCCGTTGACGATGGGATAACGACGGTCGCGGCCGAAGCCCCTGAGCGTGACCCGCACCCCGACCGGCGCCTGACGCCGCTTGTACTCGCTGCGATCGACCAGCTTGACCACCTGATAGACGTCGTCGCGCTCGAACCCGGCCTCGATGATCGCTTCGGCACTCATGTCGCCCTCGATGTAGCGCTCGAGAATCGCGTCCAGCACGTCGTATCCCGGTAGCGAGTCGCTGTCCTGCTGATCCGGCGCCAGCTCGGCAGACGGCGGCCGAGTGATCACCCGCTCGGGAATCGCCGGCTCCTGCGCGTTGCGCCAGTTGGCCAGGCGATAGACCCAGGTCTTGTAGACATCCTTGAGCGCATTGTAGCCACCGACCATGTCACCGTAGAGCGTGGCGTAACCCACCGCCATCTCGCTCTTGTTGCCGGTGGTCTGGACCATCAGGCCTTTCTTGTTGGAGATCGCCATCAGCAGCACGCCGCGCACGCGGGACTGCAGGTTCTCTTCCGTGGTGTCCGCCGCCAGCCCGCTGAAGCTCTCGGCCAGCGTCTCGGTGAACGCTTCGACCATCGGCGCAATCGGCATGACTTCGTAACCGACGCCGAGCATTTTCGCCTGTTCGGCGGCATCGGCCTGGGAGATCTCGGCGGTATAGTGATACGGCATCATCACCGCATGGACCCGATCCGGCCCCAGCGCGTCGACGGCGATCGCCAGCGACAGCGACGAGTCGATACCGCCGGAGAGCCCCATCACCACGCCCTTGAAGCCACTCTTGTTGACGTAGTCGCGCAGGCCCGTGACCAACGCGCAGTAGAGATTCTCCTCGGCGCCGGGCAGCGGCTCGCGCTCGCCGGGCTGGGGCTTCCAGCCGCCCGCCTCGTGGGTGAAACGAACCGGCATCAATCCGACCTGCCAGAACGGCGCCCGCACGGCGACCTCGCCGGCAGCGTCCAGCACCAGCGAACCGCCATCGAACACCAGTTCATCCTGGCCACCGATGGCGTTGACGTAGACCAGCGGCTTGGCCACTTCACGCGCCCGTGCGGCAAACAGGCGCTCGCGCTCCGCGGGCTTGTCGAGATGAAACGGCGAGGCGTTGAGCGTCACCAGAATGTCGGCACCGGCTTCGGACGATTGGCGCACCGGCGCACCATCCCAGAGATCCTCGCAGATCAGGATGCCGAGCCGGGCGCCCCGGTGCCCGATCACCAGCGGCTCGCTCCCGGGCTCGAAGTAGCGATCCTCGTCGAAGACCTGGTAGTTGGGCAGCGCCTGCTTGGCGTATTCACCCCGCCATTCGCCGCCCAGCAGGATCCCCGCCAGATTGCGACGTTCGCCATGCCGCATGCCCGGATAGCCGACCACCACCAGCGTCTCCGGCGCCATCTTGCCGATCTTGCGCGCCATCTCTGTCAGCGCGTCCTGCAGGCGCGACTCCATCGCCTCGCGCAGCAGCAAGTCCTCCGGGGGATAGCCGGTCAGGAAGAGTTCGCTGAACACGACCACGTCCGCATCGTGCTCGATGCGCGCCTCGCGTACCGCCTCGATGGCCGCCGCGGTATTACCGGCGATGTCGCCGACCATCGGGTCCAGTTGGGCCATCACCAGGGTCAGGTCTTGCATGAGTACACTCGTCTCCAGACAGATGTGGCGCTCGGGCGCCTCGTTGGCTGCCGCTCATTTTCGCGCATGCCGTGGGGGGAGGCAAAACCGGCGTCAGTCCGACAGCCGGTAGGGCGAGGGGTCGACGATGGGTTCGCAGCCGATCAACTGGTCGACCAGCAGCCGAGTGGCGGCCGGCGCCAGCACCAGGCCGTTGCGGTAATGGCCGGCGTTGACGTGCAGCCCCTCGAATCCGGGCACCGCCCCGATCCGCGGCACGCCATCCGGCGAGCCCGGACGTAGACCGGCCCAGTGATGCTCCACCGGACAGTCGGCCAAGGCGGGAACGATGGAGAGTGCACTTGCGTGCAGCGACTCGAGGGCTTCCGACGTCGTCTGCTTGTCGAACCCGACCTCTTCCAGCGTCGACCCGGCCAGCACCCGGCCATCTCCCCGCGGGATCAGGTAACGCCCATCCTTGAGCACGACCCGCCCGACCAGCCCCGGCGGCGCCTTGAACAGGATCATCTGGCCCTTGACTGGGCGCACCGCCAGCTCGATGCCGATATCCGCCAGCAGCGCTCGCGACCAGGCACCGGCGCAGACGACGGTCTGCCCTGCACGGATCGTGCCTTGCGACGTCGCGACGCCCCGGATGGCGTCCTTGTCGCGAATCAGCGCCGAAACCTCGCACCGTTCGTGGAGGCTCACCCGCGGCATCTGCAGTAGCCGCTCGCGCAGCGCCTTGCCCAGCCGCGGGTTGCGAATGCTGCCGAGGGTCGGCATCCACAGCGCGCCATCGAAGCCCGGTGCCGCGCTCGGCTCCTTGGCGTAGAGCGCATCGGCATCGATGCGCGTCAGCGGCTTGGCGACTTCCCGCGCCCAGGAAAGCGCTGCCTCGACATCGTCGACGCGCAGGTAGAGCAGGCCCTTCTGGCGATACTCGGGATCGATGCCGGTCTCCTCGAGCAGCCGCCCGGCCAGTTCGGGATAGCGCCCCTCGGACCAGCTGGAGAGCGCCGAGATCGCCCTGGAATAGCGCCACGGGTAGAGCGGCGAGACGATACCGCCGCCGGCCCAGGAAGCCTCGCGGCCACACTCGCCGCGCTCGACCAACGCCACCGAATGACCGGCGTCGGCCAGTTGTAGCGCCGTCATCATGCCGATGACGCCGCCACCCACGATCAAGAAATCCTGCATTCGGTCGATATCCCGGCAAAAGGGCGATTCTACCATTCGCCAGCCATCCGGACCGCATCATGCCCCCAACCCAAGGCCCCGAGCCGGCTTCCTGTCGCCAGCGCGGCTTTACCCTGATCGAGTTGATGATCTGCGTGGTGATTCTCGGAATCCTGGCGTCCTGGGCGGCACCCGGTCTCGCCAATCTGAGCGCCAGAATGACGCTCGACAGCGAAGTGGACCGGATATGGCAATTATTGAGACGGGCGAGGCAGGAAGCCGCCAGCAGCGGGCAGCCAACCTGGCTCTGTCCCACCGGGGATGGGACGAGCTGCAGCGACAATGGTCAGTGGGACGATACCTTACTGCTGTTCATCGATGGCAACGGCAATGGCCAGCCGGACAGTGACGAGCGCGTGCTCGCGGTGAGTCACCCCAACGGCAATCAGGTCAGCATCACCGCCAACAGCTTTGCCCAGGGCCTGGGATACACGCCGCTGGGATTCACGCGAGGACGACAGTTCGGGACCTTCACGCTCACCAACCCGGCTGCGGCCCGTGGAGGCCATGAGATCGTCGTGCACTTTGCCCGCATCCGGCTCGACACGGTCGATGCCACCGACCCAGGCGGCAAGAACTCGACCTGACGGGCCAGCTTCAATCGCAGCTGCCGGGTGCCGGCGTTCGACTCCCCTGGCTGTCCAGACTGATGACATCGCACGCTTCGCTGGTGCGGCCATCCGCTCGGCTGGCGGTAATCGAGTAGCGCTGGCCGCCGTCGTCGATCGCCACGGTCAGACCGTATTGGGCAGTGCCACTCTCCGGTGACTGGCTGGGAGAGAGACCCAGTGTCGAAGGTGCGACGGCGTCGCTGGTGTCCTCCCCGTAGCGATAGGTCTGCGAGTAGCGCCGCTCCAGGTTCAGTGCCAGGGATTGCATCGCCGCCTGGGCGTCCCGCGCCTGTGCCTGCTCGACATAGCGGAGATAGCTCGGGACGGCGATGGCCGCCAGAATCCCGACGACCGCGACGGCGATCATCAGTTCGATCAGGGTGAAACCACGAGTCCGCGATAGTCTATCCACATCCGTCACTCCAGTTGGCGCCAGGTCACTCGGCCGAGTCGCATGCTGTTGAGCGGGGTCTCGGCGATTGTCACGGGAGACCCTCCACCAGTGCTTGCACTGATTTTCATCTCCTGCGTGCCGTCCTCTTTGACGAGCACTTTGGGGGTGAATATCGCGCCGTCAGTTGCGACACCGATCGGAACGTAACTGCCATCATCGTCACTGGACGGGTAATAGCTGTCCTGCTCATCGACTTTCCCGTCGCCGTTGACGTCCAGCACCGGTGTCGGGAAAGCCGAGCCGTACCAGGCATTCAACTCGTAGAGATAACCGGCGTCCTCGGCGCCGCAAACGCCATAGCCCGGGATCAACGATGAGAACAGAATCCGGTTGCCGCGCAGCGAGGGACCATCGACGACCCGTTCGGTGCCGGCAAAATCGAGATACCAGCCGTTGTCCGGATAGCGGCTCGTGTCGATGTCATCGAGATATCGCACCATGGTGGAAGTGGCATCCTGGTGGTCGAGACTCGTCTGGTGAAAAGCGCGTCCGGCCAGATCGGCACGTGTCAGCGTGTCGCCCCTGGCGACGCCATCCACGAAGTCCCTCACCGCATAGAAGCTGTCGGATGTGCCGCGGTCCTGAGTGGTGGGCAAACCGTAGTTCTCCTCGCCGCCGGTGCCGAACAGCACCATCAGCCCGCCATCCGGATGTCTGCCGACCTCCAGTGTCGAGGTCATCACCTGATGCTCACCCTCTCTGACGCCGCTGAAAAGCTGATGGATACCTCCGTCCCAGCCGGCCGGATCGGTGGAGGAGAGATCGAAGCGCCAGATGTTGCCCTGCAGGTCCGCGCCGTAGGCCAGGTCGACCCGGCCATCCTCGTCGCGGTCCACCAGGGAGACGGTCGCCATGCCGTTGTCGCCGCTGTTGGCGGCAGCGCTCGGTATCAACCGCACCACATCCGAATTCGACCAGCGCCCCCCGGCGCCCCCATCGACGAAGAGAATGTAGAGACTGGCCTTGCCGGCATCACTGGCGTAGCCGTTGCCGACCACGACGGCGAAACGCCCGTTTTCCATCCGGACGATACTGGGCTGGTTGTAGATGTAGCCGAGTTGCTGGTCCTCCTCGCCAAACACGGCGGCGTCATCGGCGGGGGCGTACTCCCAGAGCGAGAGAGCGCTGGCATTCGACTCGCTGAAGCGGGTCGGATCGGTCACGTCGAGTGCGAACAGCCCCTTGCCGCCGGATCCCAGGCCGCTCGTCAGCAGCGAAAACCAGGCGCCGGTGCCAGTTTCGCCATGACGGGCATCCAGCACCGTGGGACTCCCGTCGACGTAGTAGCGATGGCTGTAATCGGGGTCGGCGAGTTCGGGCAACTGCTCGACCAGAACTCCAGGCACGTAGGCGAGGCGCTCGACCCCGGTAGCCGCGTCGAAGCCGTGGAGCATGCCATCGTTGCCGCCCACGTAGAGCATCTGGGTCCGAGTGCGCCGGGCCGTCCGGAATGCGGCATAGCTCGTGTCGCCCTCGTCGGGCACGTGGTAGGTGTTGGGCACACCGACGAGATACGGTCGGGAACCGATGAAATCACCGAGCTTGGCGCCGTCGCGGCCATTCAGCCAGAGCCGGTCACGCAGACTGCCCCCGTTACGCTGCTCGTTGTCGGTATCGCCGCGGATGTATCCGACCAGTTCCCGCGACCGCTGGGGCATGTCGAGGCCGGCTCCCTCCAACGCGGTGGTCGTGAAGGGGATCCCCGCCCCCGTGGCAGGATCCCGGGTGATGATCTGGCGATTGGCCGGCGACGGTAGCTGGCTACGGGCACTCCACACGCTGCTGATGGCGCCATCCTCTCCAAGCTTCACCGCCTGGACATCGCCGGACCAGCTGTACTGGTTGTTGTAGAGCGTCTGGAAAACATAGTCCTCGACCGCACCGTCGTAGCCGACGGTCACGCCGGCCCCCGTGCGGTTGGTGTTTTCCAGCACCTGGTCCAGCAGTTCGCGCAACGTATCCGCCAGCTCGCCAATACGGTTGACCTCGAAGTAGGCACCGGGAGAGCCGTCTTCGCGGCGGCTGTCGTTGCCGTACTTGGCAGCGTAATAGAGCGGCGTCTCCAGCTCCTGCCCCGTGTTGCCCGCCACCCGGTAGGTGGCGGTCGTGGCCGGGCTGCCGCTACAGGGGGCACTGGGCGGGCAGAGCGATCCGGGATAATTGTTGGTGTAGCTATTGATGCCGGTATGGACGCTGAAGCCGTCGCTCTGTCGAACCACGATCCGGTCGGCGTCCTCCCCGGTGCCGTAGCGCCCGCTGGTGCCGCTGAGAATATAGCCGAGACCGAGCGTGTGAGACGCCGCGGCGCGGGTCACGCTGGTGGTAATCGAGAGACGCTCGTCCGAGAGCACATAGCTCAGACGGACTTCCGCATCGAAATCGTAATCGCCGCCAAACTCCGAATCTTCCCAGTCGACCAGAAAGCTCCCGCTCGACCCATCGGACGCCTGCGACTCGACGAGAAAGTTGACGATCGCGCACTTGCCTCCCGCC
This sequence comes from Salinicola sp., assembly GCA_002695065.1. GTDB lineage: Bacteria > Pseudomonadota > Gammaproteobacteria > Pseudomonadales > Halomonadaceae > Salinicola. Next base: position 19,736 of record NZNW01000022.1, read on the forward strand.
GTGGTGTTGGAGCAGGCGGGGATCAGGGAGACGGACTTGCCGGCCCCGATGGGTATCGACACGAGCGGTACGTTGGACGCGAGCTGCACCGCATAAGTATCGATCGGTTGGCCATCGTTCCCGTCGGGGCCGCGGATGACGGTATCGTGATGGGCGAAGCGCGCCAGTCCGGCCACGCTGTAGCCACCTTCCAGGCCCGGCGCCGTGGGGCAGAGCCCCCTGGCATCGCTGAGCCCGGCAAGCGTCTTGGCCGTGCAGAACTTGTCACTCTCGGTGCTGGCGCTGGCGGGGGTCTGGCCGATGAAGTATTCCCCGGAAATTCCCTCGGCCGTGCCGACGGCATCGGTCTGAGCACGAATCTGCCCGGCGGAGACCGGTGACGAACCGGGTGCACCTAGATCGTCGTTGTCGAAGGATATCTCGCTGGCGTTGACCAGCAGCAACGAGTGCGCGGCACACCACTTGCCGGAGAGGTCGTTATCCCAGGCGGGCGACGTCAGCCCCGGAATGTAACTGGTCTCGACACTGCCGGTACCAACGGAAAACTTTTTCGTTGGCGACTTCTCGCCACCCATGTAGCGCAGCGCCTCGAGGGTAATCTCGCCGAAGGGGTTGCCCCAGTTGGAGCAGCTGCCGTTGTCGAACGAGCTTCTTCCCCAGGGACAGTTGTCACCTGAACTCGAGTTGTAGTTACTGTCCTGATAGCTGTATTTCGCAATCTTCAGCGCGTCGAGGTTGCTGACGATCCCCTTGTGATCATTCTCGAATACGCCAGTGGCGGCACTGAACTCACGACCGAAACCTTCGAAATTCGCCCTCAGCACTCCACCTTGCTTATTGTTCTCGTACGAACCTGTCAGCAGGCCGAAATCGATATCATTGGCGTAAGCATGCAGGAGCCCCGTTGGTTTCGAATAGAGGGAATCGGGGTACGAGTTACAGTTTTCACTCCCGCCCGACGTGGCACAGACTTCGACCCTGGCCCGATATTCCCGGGAGCCATGCGACATCCTGTAGGGGAAATCGCCCCAATTCTGGCGTTCACCCCGCCAGGGACACTGCCACTGTTCCGTACTCGCCCATTGGGGCCAGCCTACCTTGCCGCCATTCTCGTTACCTGTGGCAACGCGGATCAGCGGAGGATCGTTCACCCTGCCGGAGTCTATATTTGCCCGTGGGTGGTACGTCGTATTGCAGAACGTGACCGCGCTGGCGCCGTTGAAGGGCGTGTTCTTGTTGATGACGCTCTTGTCGGAAATGATTTTACTGAAGCTGTGGGAGTCCATCGGCAGGAACGCGCGCTCCAGCACCGTCGTGCCCGTGGCGTTGTCTCGGTACCTCTTGCCGCCATACAGCGCCTTGCGGATGATATCGATCCGGGTCATTGTCGCCCAGTTGAGCAGGTTTCCGCTCCAGGATGGCTTCCCGTTGCAACTGAACTCACCATCGCCCGGTACACCGTTCCCGTTCCCAGTATTACCGATACGCCTGAATGCCCCACCGTCCAGATGGCTGTCATAGTCGTAGCAGCCCCGGCTATCGAAATAGCCGTAGTATTCGATGTCAGGGCGGTAGGTGGAGTCGATCGCTCCGTCGCCATCGAGATCGGACCAGTCGGTGTAGGCTTTCGAATACCAGTTGTGATCGTTGGAAAGCACCAGCATGCTGCGTGGTGATGTCTCGGCTTGCGCGCTCAGTGGCGGGTAGTGCGGCACATCGTCCGCCGCCCACCCCTGATTCGCGCCCATCAACAGCAAGCCGCCCAGCGCCCAGCCCTTAATAGACATAGCGAGCCTCCAGGCGCTGCACGGCACGACCGCCCGGCCCGAATCCGACACTGAACACCCGGAAGAAGTAACGCTGCTCGGTAGTTTCTTCCGCCTGTCCCTTGACCGCGGGATCCACCTCCTGATAGCCATCCACCAGCGACGGCACAATGCAACCGATCATGTAGCGCGGAGCAGGCACGAAATCGCCGCTGGCGCTGCTATAGAGCGTGAAGTCGGCAACGGCTCCTGCCCTCTCCAATGATTGCCAGTGAGCGTCATTATCGAGGCCGTCCCGCGTCGTGATGTTGTAGCGCTCCCCTCCCGCGTTGCAGAACAGTCCCAGATCCCCGCTGCCATCGATGGCGAGTTCGGCAGAGCGCAACCCGGCCTCGGCGGCCTGGAACGCCATCTGTCGTGCCGCCTCGTTCGCCGAGAGCTGCTGCTGCACACGGGTCGAGTCGCTGATGGCGAGTGCCAGCATGGACACCAACGCCACCATCACGAGGGTCACCAGCAGCGCGGCCCCCCGTTGATTGGCAGGCATCACCGGACGGTCTCCGGAAGGTTGCGAAGGGCGATGGTCGTCTCCAGGCGCGTGCGTGCGCGCCCGTCCTCGAAACTGACGGTTTTGCCTCCCCATGCGAAACTCTGGACGTAGCGCTCGCCGGTAGACTCCGCCGATGCCAGGATCAACGCCAGTCTGACCGCCCTGACCGTGGTCCAGTTGGCGTGTTCCCGCGGCTGGAAGGTATTGGAGTCATCGAGATACTCCCAACGCATCGCCTCCACGTCGTTGAGCAGAGGCAGCGAACGACGCCTCTCGCCGGCGGAGAACGAAACCCGACAACGCAGCGTGTGGTCGTCGAGATAAAGCCTGGCAATGGCGATCGAATCGGCGTCGCTGCCGTCAGCGGATGGGAAAGGCGTACCGTCGCAATGCGTCAGCGGCTGACCGCTCAGTCCGGCGGCACGATAACGAACCCATATTTCGCCATCCTCGTCGGCGGCGACCAGCTGGCCGGCGGCAAAGGAGGGCATCTGGTTATCTTCCGCTGGCGTAAAACCGGGGAACAGCAGGCTCAGGTCCTCCCAGCGATCGCTGTAGCCGGAGAGCCAGACCTGCTGCTGCACCACGCTCAGCGCGAACCGACGGGCATCCTGCACGTCTTCGTTGGCCACGGAGGTCTGATAGCTTCTGCGGCTGGATAGGGTATAGCTGGTCACCATGAGCACCAGCATCAGGCCGATCAACATCGCGACCATCAGTTCGACCAGCGTGACGCCTCGCTGGCGGGCCGGGGGAAATGCCGGGGCGCGGCGACTCACAATACCGTCTCCACCCGCAGGCAGCCGCCATCGGCCATTCCCGAGGCGTCGGCATCCTGCGGGCGGCAGGTCGCACGAGGGTCGCCGTCGGGGAGTCGACGCCAGACGATGGCGAGTTCGGCTTTCAGCAGGTTGTCGTCCAGCTTCAGGATCTTCAACTGCGCTGAGGCATGGGGGAGCTGATCGCGCAGCGACGTTAACCAGGCCGTGATCAGGTCGCACAGCCACTGATTGGGGCTCGAGCAACCGGCGGGGGCGCCATCGCTGATCCCCACTCCCTCCGACGCCACCCGGTCCGTTCTCAACTGCTCGATCAGGTTGCCGCTCATGGCGACTGCCGCCGAGCTCCAGCGGACCTCGACCTCCTCCCGCTGGGTCATCAGTTGCAGCGCACCCACGCCAAGCAGAGCGATGCTCAGCACGAGCAGCGCGATCAACGATTCGATCAGGGTGACGCCCCGCTCGTTTCCTCCGGGACGAACGCGGGATCGCGGCGAGAGGCGATGCGGCTCGAAAGTGGGGCACCGGGGCTGATTGGCGGACACGCGAGACCCTGCAGCGAGTTCGCAACCGCCGCAAGAGGCGGTCGACAAGGGTTCGGGAACCAGCCGCAACCGCATGGCTGGTTACATTCGTTTACCCTCTATCGACCGAGAACCGAGGAAATTTAATCGGCGATCAGCTGGCGCTGGTGATCACGCGTTCGCGGAGTTCCCGCGGCATGGAGAAGGTGATGGTCTCGGCGCGTCCGGACAGCTCTTCCGGCACGCTGGCGCCGAGCGTCTGGAGCTTGTCGATGACGCCCTTGACCAGCACTTCCGGGGCACTGGCACCGGCGGTGATGCCGATGGTGCCGATACCCTCGAGCCAGGCGGGATCGATCTGTTCGGCGTCGTCGATCAGGAAGGCCGGCGTGCCGACGCGCTCGGAAAGCTCGCGCAGGCGGTTGGAGTTGGAGCTGTTGACGCTGCCTACGACCAGTACCAGGTCCGAGTCGACGGCCAGCTCGCGGACCGCGTCCTGCCGATTCTGGGTGGCGTAGCAGATATCGTCCTTGCGCGGCCCCTGGATCTCGGGAAAGTGCTCGCGCAGTGCATCGATCACCTTGGCGGTGTCATCCATCGACAGCGTGGTCTGGGTGACGAACGCCAGCCGCGAGGGATCGCGTACCGGCAGCCTGGCGACGTCTTTCTCGTCCTCGACGAGATAGATCGCGCCGCCATGACTCTCATCGTAGCGCCCCATGGTGCCTTCCACCTCCGGATGGCCGGCGTGGCCGATCAGGATGCACTCCTGCCCGCGCTTGGCATAGCGCAGCACTTCCATATGCACCTTGGTCACCAGCGGGCAGGTGGCATCGAAGATCTTGAGGCCGCGACGCTCGGCCTCCTGTTGCACGGCTCGCGAAACGCCGTGGGCAGAGAAGATCACGATGACGTCGTCGGGGATTTCGTCGAGCTCCTCGACGAAGATCGCCCCCCGCTCGCGCAACGAATCCACCACGAAGCGGTTGTGGACCACTTCGTGGCGCACGTAGATGGGCGGCCCGAAGACATCGAGCGCGCGATTGACGATGTCGATGGCACGATCGACGCCGGCGCAGAAACCGCGGGGATTGGCCAGCTTGATTTGCATAATGACCTCGCTTGATACGCTCGGGTGTCGTGGTGAAGATCGGCTCAGTGAGTCGTGGCGGGCTTCACGTCCAGGATTTCCACCTCGAAGGTCAGGGTACGCCCTGCCAGCGGATGATTGAAGTCGACCTCGACATGGCGTTCGTCGACGCTGGCGATCACGCCGGGCAGTTCGCCGCCGGCGGCATCGGCGAATGACATCACCGTGCCGGGTTCCACGGCCTCCTCGAAGGCGTCACGGGCGAGGCGCTGGACGTTCTGAGGGTTGTGCTGGCCGAAAGCGTGCTCAGGGGAGATCTCGAAGGCACCGGTATCGCCCGCCGCCATGCCCTTGAGCGGCGCCTCGAACCCCGGCGGCAGATTGCCGTCGCCGAGCTGGAACGTCGCTGGCTGCTTGTCCCGCGTCGAGTCCACCACCTCGCCATCCTCGAGTTTCACCGTGAAGTGCAGCGTGACTTCCATGCCGTCGCCGACGCGGTAGTCGTGATCGTGCTGGTGGCCGTTCCCGCTCATGAGTCACCTCGGGTCGAAGAAGAGTCAGTCGAAGAAGATTTGTCAGCCGAAGAAGACCTGTCAGCCGAACCAGGGTTGTCAGTCGAAGAAGGTCCGTCCTTGTCGGCGGCGTGAGAGCCCTTAGGTCGACGCGAGTCGAGCAGCGACTGCAGAATCAGGCCGATCGCACCCAGCGTGATCGCCGTATCGGCCAGATTGAACGCCGGGTAGTACCAGCCGCCCCAGTGAAACGACAGATAGTCGACCACGTAGCCGTGCACCAGTCGATCGTAGAGATTGCCGATGGCACCGCCGATCACCAGCGTCAGCGAGATCGCGGTGAGCGTCTCGCCGCGTTTCAGTCTCGACAGCCACACGGTCAGACCGATACTCGCACCGATGGCGATGAGCGCGAACAGCCAGCGCTGCCAGCCCGCGTGCTCGGCCAGGAAACTGAAGGCGGCACCGGTGTTGTGCAGCAGCGTCAGGTTGAAGATCGGCAGCACTTCCAGCGGCCGACCGTAATCGAGATGCGCCGAGGCCAGCGCCTTGATGCCCAGATCGAGCACGATGACCACCAGCGATAGCCACAGCCATCGCAGCGGGCGGTGCATCCGATCGGTGGCGGGGCGGGAAGCGGAATCAGGCAAAACGGCGTACCTCACCCGGGCCATCCGGCAGGTTGGCGATGGAACGCGCCGACAGCGTCGGATGATCGGGATTGGCGCCGACGTCCGGCCGCCGTTCCCAACTGCGCTCGTCCTTCTCATACGGACTCATGCGCACCGCGACCTTGAGACCCTCCAGCTCGGTGGCCCTGGCATCGCCCGCTTCCGCCAGCGGCGCGAGCGTGGCTTCGGAAGTGATCAGCACGAAGCGCAGTTCGTCCTCGAAGCGGGACAGCAGCGCATTCAAGGTGTCATCGACGTAGAGCGTCACCTCGCTGTCCAGCGCGCCCTTGATGGTGCCGGCGTTGCGCGCATCCTCGAGCTGCTTGTTGACCGCCTGCTTGACCGCGATCACCTGTTCCCAGAACTGCCGCCCCATCTCGGCATTTTCAGGCAGCTGGCTCAGCCCGTCGTAATAGGTCTCGAGATGCACGCTCTCGCCCCGCTCGCCGGGAATGTTCTCGTAGATCTCCTCGGCGGTGAACGACAGGATCGGCGCGACCCAGCGCGCCAGCGCCTCGACGATATGATAGAGCGCGGTCTGGCAGCTGCGGCGCGCCAGCGAATCGGGCTGGGTGGTGTACTGGCGATCCTTGATGATATCGAGATAGAAACCGCCCATGTCGCGGGCACAGAAGTCGTGCACCTGCTGGTAGACGTCGCGGAATCGATAGTCGGCATAGGCCTGCTGGATGCGCGCCTGCAGCTCGGCGGCGCGATCCACCGCCCAGCGATCCAGCGCCAGCATGTCGCCGAAGGCCACGGCGTCGCGACCCGGCTCGAAGCCGGTCAGGTTGCCGAGCAGGAAGCGCGAGGTGTTGCGGATCCGCCGATAGACATCGGCGGTGCGCTTGAGGATCTCGTCGGAGACCGCCATCTCGCCGGAGTAGTCGGTGGAAGCGACCCACAGCCGCAGGATATCGGCGCCCAGCTTGTCCATCACCTGCTGCGGCGCGACCACGTTGCCCAGCGACTTGGACATCTTGCGGCCCTTCTCGTCGACGGTGAAACCGTGGGTCAGCAGCGACTGGTAGGGCGGATGGCCGTCGATGGCGCAGCCGGTCAGCAGCGACGAATGGAACCAGCCACGATGCTGGTCCGAGCCCTCGAGATAGAGATCCGCACGCGGCCCGACGTCGTGGCCGAGCGGATGTGAACCGCGCAGCACGTGCCAGTGGGTGGTGCCGGAATCGAACCAGACGTCGAGAGTGTCGGTGACCTTCTCGTAGGCGTCGGCCTCGTCGCCCAGCAGCTCGCTCGGCTCGAGCTTGAACCAGGCTTCGATGCCCTCCTGCTCGACGCGGCTTGCCACCGCCTCCATCAGCTCGACGGTGCGCGGATGCAGCTCGCCGCTCGCCTTGTCGAGGAAGAACGGGATCGGCACCCCCCAGTTGCGCTGGCGCGAGATGCACCAGTCGGGGCGGTTGGCGATCATCGAGTGCAGACGCGCCTGGCCCCAGGCGGGGATGAAGCCGGTGGTGTCCACGCCGGCCAACGCCTTGTCGCGCAGTGTGCGGCCATCGGCGCCCTCGAGATCCATGCCCACGAACCACTGGGCCGTGGCCCGGTAGATGACCGGCGTCTTGTGGCGCCAGCAGTGCATGTAGCTGTGGGTGATCCGGTCGTGGGCCATCAGCGCGCCGGCTTCTTCCAGCTTGGCGACGATCTGCGGGTTCGCCTTCCAGATCATCTGGTCGCCGAACAGTGGCAGATCGTCGGCATAGACGCCGTTGCTCTGCACCGGATTGAGAATCTCGTCGAAGCTCATGCCGTAGGCACGGCAGGTGTGGAAGTCATCCTCGCCGTAGGCGGGCGAGGAGTGAACGATACCGGTACCGGCGCCCAGTTCGACGTAGTCGGCCAGATAGATCGGCGAGAGCCGGTCGTAGCCGCTCGCGAGCGCCGCCAGCGGATGGCGGAAGGCGATGCGATCGAGACGTTCGCCCGGAGCGGTGGCGATGATCTCGCCGCTCAGGCCGAAGCGTTCCAGGCTCGATTCGACCAGCTCCTCGGCCAGCAGCAGCAGACGCTCGCCGGTGTCGACCAGGGCGTAGACGAACTCGGGGTGCACGTTCATCGCCTGGTTGGCCGGGATGGTCCACGGCGTGGTGGTCCAGATCACCGCCGCCGCCGGCTTGGCCAGCGAATCCAGTCCGAAGGCCGCCGCCAGCGCGGCATCGTCGACCGCCGGAAAGGCGACGTCGATGGCGTCGGACTGCTTGTCCTGGTACTCGACCTCGGCTTCGGCCAGCGCCGAGCCGCAGTCGAAGCACCAGTTGACCGGCTTGAGTCCCTTGAACACGTAGCCGCCCTTGACCATCTCGGCCAGGGCCCGGATCTCGCCCGCCTCGTTGGCGAAATTCATGGTCAGGTAGGGATTGTCCCAGTCGCCCTGGACACCAAGACGCACGAAGCCTTCCTTCTGCACCTCGACCTGGGCGGCCGCGTACTCGCGGCAGAGCGCCCGGGCCTCGTCCGCCGGCAGGTGCTTGCCGTGGGTGGTCTCGACCTTGTGCTCGATCGGCAGCCCGTGACAGTCCCAGCCCGGCACGTAGGGGGCGTCGAAGCCGGCCAGGTTCTTCGACCTGACGATGAAGTCCTTGAGCAGCTTGTTGACCGCATGACCGATATGAATGCTGCCGTTGGCGTAGGGAGGACCGTCGTGGAGCACGAACCGCTCGCGCCCCCGACGCGCCTCACGCAGCTTGGCGTAGAGGTTCATATCGTTCCACTGCGCGATTCGACCGGGCTCCCGCGCCGGCAGGTTGCCGCGCATGGGGAAGTCGGTCGAGGGCAGATTCAGCGTGTGCTTATAGTCGCTCATGGCTTTTTCGGTCCGCTCGGGGCTAATGTCGTGGCGCTCAAGACTGATGTCATGGCGCTCAAGCTGTACTTTTGCCGCTCAGGGCTGTGTTCATAACGCTCAGGCTGTGTTCGTGCCGCTCAAGGCTGTGTTCATGCCGCTCAAGGCTGTAATCGTGCCGCTCAAGGCTGTGTTCAGTCGTCTTCGGAACCGGTGGGCGCCGCTTGCGCGGACGCGCCGGGGTTCGACGGTTCGGGTGGCAGCGGTGCCGAGGCGAGCGGAAACCGTGCCTGAGGCAACGAGGCGGCACAGAGTCCGCTGGCTGCGGCCTCGACCTCTGCCGGCCCCGGCTCGGAAACCGACGAGCCCGCCTGCCGCGCCGCCTGCGCGAAATAGTGGCGGGCGTTGTCGAGATCGCGATGGATCTGCGCGACCAGCGCGTCGAATTCGTCGAACTTGGCTTCGCCGCGCAAGCGGGCACAGGGAACGACGGTCAGCGTCTCACCGTAGAGGTCGAGCTCACGGTCCAGCAGGTGCACCTCCAGCATCGGCCGATCGGCACCCACCGTGGGCCGCCAGCCGATGTTGGCCGCGCCAGCGACCCACTCGCCATCCGCCAGCCGGGTAGCGCAGGCGAACACCCCGCGCAGCGCCATGGGTCGCCGGGTCAGCGGGATATTGGCGGTGGGCGCACCGATCGTGCGACCCAGCTGGCGGTCGCGGACGACCCGCCCCTGGTAACCGTAAGGCCGGCCCAGCATCCGCGCGGCCTGGAAGAAATTGCCACTGGCCAGCAGCGTGCGTACCCGGGTACTGGAGACGCGCTCGTCGTCGAGGGTGAAGGTTCGGGTATGCTCGACCGCGAAGCCGCGCTCGCGCCCCACCGCCTGCAATAGCGTGAAGTCGCCGGCTCGGTCGCAGCCGAAACGGAAATCGTCGCCCACCACCAGATGCTTCACCTGCAGACCGTCGATCAGTACCCGCTCGATGAACTGCCGGGCGGTGAGGCTGCGCAAGGCATCGTTGAACGGCAGGCACAGGATCCGGTCGGCACCGTGGGCCTTGAGCAGGGCGACCTTGTCGCGCAGCCGGGTCAGGCGCGGCGGCGCCTGATCGCCGGCGAAGTACTCGCGCGGCTGGGGCTCGAAGATCACCACCGTGACCGGCAGTGCCCGCGACCGGGACAGCGCCTGCAACTGCTCGAGAATCGCCTGGTGCCCAAGATGCACCCCATCGAAGTTGCCGATGGTCGCCACGCAGCCGGGCATGTCCCCTTCCCGATCGCCGGGACTCCCGGGCGGCAGATTGTGCAGGCCTCGGATCAGTTCCATAGGGTCTGCTCCCGTTTCAGCACGGACCGTGTTGCCTCGAAGAGCATCAGTATAAACAAGGGTCTCTCCCCTATCAGCCGTGCAGGCGGAAGTCTCTCAGACGGATGCCGCTGAGCGCCAGCCAGCCAAAATAGATGACCGAGCCGCCGATCACCAGTGCCGTCAGAACCCCGGCGCGATGCAGCGCGCTCCAGGTCACCCAGGTGTGCCAGTCCGGCGAGAACCACCACAGCGCGGCCCCCATCAGCAGGCAGCCGCCGACGACCTGAATGGCGTAACGCCCCCAGCCGGGCTGGAATCTCAACACGCCCTGACGGCGCAGTCCCACCCCCAGCAGCCCGGCATTGAGAAACGCCGACAGTGCCGTGGCCAGCGCCAGCCCGGCATGCGCCAGCGGCACGATCAGTGCCAGGTTCATGACCATGTTGGCGAACATCGCCACGATGCCGATCTTGACCGGCGTCTTGGTGTCCTGGCGGGCAAAGTAGCCCGGCGCCAGAACCTTGATCAGCATGAACGCCAGCAGCCCCAATGCATAGGCCCGCAGGCTGCGCGCGGCCATGACCACATCGTGGTCGGTCATCGCGCCGTAGTGGAACAGGCTGACCAGCAGCGGTTCGGCCAGCAGTATCAGCGCCAGCGCGGCCGGCAGCCCGATCAGCAGCACCATCCGCAACGCCCAGTCCAGCATGCGCGCGAAATGTTCCCGGGATTCGTCGGCATGGCGCTTGGAGAGCGCCGGCAGAATCACAGTGGCGATGGCGATCCCGAACACCCCCAGCGGCAACTCCACCAGCCGATCGGAGTAGTAGAGCCAGGAGACACTGCCGGAAACCAGGAACGATGCCAGCACCGTATCCAGCAGCAGGTTGATCTGCGAGACGGAGACCCCGAACAGCGCCGGGGTCATCAAGCGCAGAATGCGCCGGACGCCGGGATGCCTGAACCGCGCTCGCGGACGCGGCATCAGCCCCAGCCGGGCCAGAAACGGAAGCTGGAACAGCAGCTGGGCCGCACCGGCGATCAGCACCCCCCAGGCCAGCCCCATGGCCGGATCGTCCATCCAGGGAGTCAGCCACAGCGCCGCACCGATCATGCAGACGTTGAGCAGCACCGGCGTAAAAGCGGGTATCGCGAAGCGTTCCCAGGTGTTGAGCACGCTGCCGGCAAAGGCCGTCAGCGAGATCAGCAATAGATAGGGAAAGGTCAATCGCAGCATGTCGGCGGTCAGGGCCAGCTTGCCGGGATCCGCCTTGAAGCCGGGAGCGAAGAGCCATACCAGCCATGGCGCGGCGGCGATGGCCAGCGCGGTGATCAGCGCCAGTACCACGCTGAGGCTGCCGGAGACGGCGTCGAGCAGCTCGCGAACCTCGGCCCGGGTGCGCCGGGTGGCGTACTCCGAGAGCACCGGTACGAAAGCCTGGTTGAATGCCCCTTCTGCGAACAGGCGGCGCATGAAGTTGGGAATCTTGAACGCCACGAAAAACGCGTCCGCACCGCTACCGGCGCCCAGCAGCGCGGCGATCACCACATCTCTCGCCAGGCCGAGCACGCGTGACAGCAGCGTCATCGTGCTGACGACCATGCCGGAGCGCAGCAGGCCGCAGCGCGAAACCGGGGTCGCGGTCCCCGCCTCCACCGCCTCCACCGCGTCGGCCGCCGTCGCCTTGTCCGCCGTCTCTTCCGCAGGTCCGTGTTCGCTCATGACGCGCCGTCACTCACTCCAGGAAATCTCTCATCGCGCGCTTCGCTGCCCCTGTGGCGATCTCGAGTCGGTGCTCTCGAGACCCTGGCTTCGGTGCCGCGACCTCGACGCCCGTGTCACGAAAGGCGGCCACAAGAAATCGCCGGGAGCGATTTCTGGCGTCGCGCAGCGAGGGCCAGCAGGGTGGCCGCCATGGATGGCAGGCCACAAAAAAACCGGCCGAAGCCGGTTTTTCGTCAAGCGCGTCCGGCTCAGGCAGCCAGCGCCTTAATTCGCTTGTTCAGGCGACTCTTGATGCGCGCGGCCTTCTTCTTGGACAGGGCGTCCTTGTCGGCGATGCGATCGATGACCGGCTGAGCGGCCTTGAACTCGGTGTTCGCCTGCGCCTGATCGCCAGACTGGATAGCCTTGATCACACGCTTGATATAGGTACGCACCATGGAACGCTGACTAGCGTTGAGCTTGCGGCGGTCTTCCGCCTGACGTGCGCGCTTGCGCGCCTGCTTGGTATTCGCCACCGTCGACTCCTTGGAGATGTTGACAGTCAATTCTGTAAGTTAAATCACCCAGGACAGCCTCGAAACCGCTTCAGGCAACCCTGAATGATTCGGCCGAATGTTCGATGGCCCCCAAATCGGGAAGCGTCTCGGAGCCATCTTAGACTGCGATTCAGGCAGTCTTAACGGGCCATGTCTGAGAGGATGCGGGATTCTATCACAGGGCCCATGGGGTATCCAGCAGCAACTGACAATTCCGGATCGTTTCAGATCACCACCAGATTGTCGCGGTGAATCAACTCCGGCGCTTCCATGTAGCCCAGGATCTCGGCGATGCGCCGGCTGGGTTGTCCCACGAGCCGAGAAGCGTCGGCGCTCGAGTAATTGACCAACCCCTTGGCCACTCGCACGCCTCGCTCGTCGACACACACCACCATGTCTCCGCGTCGAAAGGCGCCCTCCACCTGCTTGACCCCCACCGGCAACAGGCTCGATCCCTGGCCACGCAGCACCTTGACCGCACCGGCATCCAGGGTCAACGTGCCGCGCCCCTGCAGCTGTCCGGCAAGCCAGCGCTTGCGAGCCGCCAGCGGCGCGTGATCTGGGTAGAGCAGTGTTCCCAGCGACGCGCCCTCGAGCAGCCGGGTCAGCACCGCCGACTGGCGCCCGCTGGCGATCGCGGTGACCGCGCCTGACCGCGCCGCCAGACGTGCCGCCCGCAACTTGGTCGCCATGCCGCCTCGGCCCAGCAGACCCCCGCCACCGGCGACCGCATCGAGGCCGGGATCGTCCGCCCGGGCCTCGTCGATCAGCCTGGCATCGGCGTTGTGACGCGGATCGGCGTCGAACAGCCCCTCCTGGTCGGTGAGAATCAGCAGCGCATCGGCCTCGAGCAGGTTGGCGACGAGCGCGCCCAGGGTGTCGTTGTCACCGAAGCGGATCTCGTCGGTGACGACGGTATCGTTCTCGTTGATCACCGGGATCACGTCGAGCTGCACCAGGGTACGCAGGGCGGAGCGCGCATTCAGATAGCGCTTGCGATTGGAGAGATCGTCGTGGGTCAGCAGCACCTGGGCACTGCGCAGGCCATGGCGGGCGAAATGCGTTTCGTAGCACCGGGACAGCCCGCTCTGGCCGACGGCAGCGGCAGCCTGCAGCTCGTGCACGGAGGTCGGCCGCGCGTGCCAGCCCAGCCTGACCATGCCCTCGGCGATGGAGCCGGAGGAGACCAGCACCACCTCGACGCCGCGACGATGCAGCTCCGCCATCTGGTCGACCCAGCCACCGATGGCCGCGTCGTCGAGCCCGCGCCCATCGTTGGTCAGCAGCGCGCTGCCGATCTTGACCACGACCCGCTTCGCGCCTTCGAGGACACCGCGCCCCATACGTTCATCCGTCGCCATCTCACTCTCCGCCCGACATGCCCCGACCCACGGTTGGCTCAACGCGTGTATTCCACCTCGACGTCATGATCGTCGTCGTCGTCATCGTCGAACTCCTCGACGACTTCGCCACGCTTGACCCGCAGACGGGTCTGGTGCGCTTCCACCCGCTCCACCGATTCGGCCTCCATGCGCCGGCGCATCTCGCGCTCGCGCTCCGCGGCCTCTTCGTCGTCGTTCTCCAGCTGCCGCTGCTCGGTGAGCCAGCGGTGCGCCGCCTGAACCAGTTCGCCAGTGCCGTCGCTGGAGATCGCCGAAATCCGGAACACCGGCCCCTGCCAGTCGAGCCGCGAGACGATATCCGCCACCCGCGCTTCACACTCCTCCGCCGGCAGCAGATCGAGCTTGTTGACCACCAGCCAGCGCGGCAGCTCCGCCAGCGTTGGCGAGAACTGCGACAGCTCCCGGGCGATCGCCTCGACCGCCGCAACCGGATCGGACTCGTCGAACGGTGCGGCATCGACCACATGCAGCAGCAGCCGCGTGCGGGTGAGGTGCTTGAGAAAGCGCAGCCCGAGCCCGGCGCCATCCGAGGCCCCTTCGATCAGCCCGGGGACGTCCGCCATCACGAAGTGCTCGTGCGTGCCGAGCTTGACCACCCCCAGGTTGGGCACCAGCGTGGTGAAGGGGTAGTTGGCCACCTTCGGCTTGGCCGCGGAGACCGCCCGGATCAAGGTGGACTTGCCGGCGTTGGGCATGCCCAGCAGGCCCACGTCGGCCATCACCTTCATCTCCAGGCGCAGCTTGCGCCGCTCGCCGTCGGTGCCGGGCGTGGTCCGGCGCGGCGAGCGATTGGTCGAGGACTTGAAATGAATGTTGCCAAGTCCACGACGCCCGCCCTGTGCCACCAGCACCACCTGGCCCTCGGCGGTGACGTCGGCAATCACCTCGAGGGTGTCCTCGTCGATCACCGTGGTGCCCACCGGCACCTTGACGTGGAGGTCGTCGCCGGCCTTGCCGCTCATCTGGCGACCCTGCCCCTGCTGGCCGCTCTGCGCCTTGTAGAAGCGCTGGAACTTGAAGTCGATCAGGGTATTCAGCGACTCGTCGCCGATCAGGTAGACATTGCCGCCATGGCCGCCGTCACCGCCATCGGGGCCGCCCTTGGGCACATACTTTTCGCGCCGGAAGCTAAGGCAGCCGTTACCGCCCCTGCCGGCTTCGACGGTGATCGAGGTTTCATCGACGAACTGCATGTCACTCTCCCGGCGGCGAGCGCCGCACGCGTGGATACCGCATGATATTGCCGCAACAACGAAAAAGCCCCGCCTGAGCGGGGCTTTTCATACAAGGTCCGTGACGTCTCAGGCGGAGACTACACTCACGAACTTGCGGTTTCTCGGGCCTTTCTGCTCGAACTTGATGACGCCGTCATTCAGTGCGAACAGCGTGTGGTCCTTGCCGATACCCACACCGCTACCCGGATGGAACTTGGTGCCGCGCTGACGGACGATGATGTTGCCGGCCGTAGCCTTCTGTCCACCGTACAGCTTGACACCCAGGCGTTTGGATTCGGAATCGCGACCGTTGCGCGTACTACCGGCGGCCTTCTTATGAGCCATGGCGAATACCTCTCTCTGGGGGAATGTCCCGCTTAAGCGGAGATTCCGGTGATCTTGACTTCAGTGAACCACTGGCGGTGGCCCTGACGCTTCATGTGATGCTTGCGGCGGCGGAACTTGATGATCTGCACCTTGTCGCCGCGGCCGTGAGAAACGATCTCAGCGGACACCTTGGCGCCGCCGACCAACGGAGCGCCGACCTTGATGTCGTCACCGTCGGCGACCAGCAGGACCTGGTCGAATTCCAGGGTCTCGCCGGTCGGCACTTCCAGCTTCTCGAGCTTGAGTGTCTGACCTTCCTGCACGCGGTATTGCTTACCGCCACTCTTGATAACAGCGTACATAACTCTTTCTCCAGGGCTTTTGGAGCCTAAGCTCGTCGGCCAAGCTCATCGGTACGGATCGCTCTTTCATCGACCTGCGTCGAGTGGTGCCCCTTCCGGCAACCATCTGACAGGGAGCATGATGAGTTGGGCGGCGGATTATAACGATTGCAGCCAAACCAGGCAAGCCTTTGCGGTACCGACGCGCTACTGACATCCACCGATGCCGGCGCCGGCGCGAAACGCGGGTCCGTCGCCGCGCCTCGTCGGTTGACGCACCTGTAGGCGCCACCTAGCATACCCCCTCACATCGCCTCTCTCGGCCCGACTCAGAGCGGCCCCACCCGATTCATTGACAAGCCGACCATGCAATCCAACGCTGCATCCATCCATGCATCGGTGGCTGAGGACTTCGCCGCCGTCAATCGTACGATTCTCGATCAGTTGGCGTCGCGAATCCCGCTGGTCGAGACCATCGGCCAGTACATCATCGAGAGTGGCGGCAAGCGGCTGCGCCCGTTACTGGTGCTCCTGGCAGCGCGCGCGCTGGACTACCCCGGTGACAAGCACATCACCCTGGCGACCCTGATCGAGTTCATGCACACCTCCACGCTGCTGCACGACGACGTCGTCGACGAGTCCAGCCGGCGGCGCGGCAAGGCTACCGCCAACGACACCTGGGGCAATGCGCCGTCGGTGCTGGTCGGCGACTTTCTCTACTCGCGCTCGTTCCAGATGATGGTCGAGGTCGGGTCGATGCGGATCATGCAGGTACTCTCCAGCGCCACCTGCGTGATCGCCGAGGGCGAAGTCCAGCAGTTGACCAATATCGGCAATGCCGACATCGAGGAGTCGGATTACTTCGATACCATTCAGGGCAAGACGGCCATGCTGTTCGAGGCGGCTTCCCACAGCGGCGCCATTCTCGCCGACGCCAATGCCGAGCAGGAGCAGGCGCTGCAGCTCTACGGCCGTTACCTGGGGCTCGCGTTCCAACTGATCGACGACCTGCTCGACTACCAGGGTGACGCCGACACCATGGGCAAGAACGTGGGCGACGATCTCGCCGAGGGCAAACCGACGTTGCCGCTGATCCACGCCATGCGCGAAGGGACGCAGGAGCAGTCCGAGCTGATCCGCCAGGCGATCACCGACGGAGGCCTGGAACGGCTGGCGGACGTGCTGGCGATCGTGCGCGAAACCGGCGCTCTCGACTACACCCAGCGTCGCGCCGAGGAGATGGCCGAGAAGGCCCGTGCACAGCTGGAGATCCTGCCGCCAAGCCCTTATCGCGACAGCATGGAAACACTGACGCGGGTGGCCGTCGAGCGTGACGTCTAAAAGGCAGCACGATCGGGGTTGCACCACGCCCTTCGATGAGTATAATTCACCTCCGTCGAACAGCCCCAAACGGCACGAATCGACGATTTGATCGGAATATAGCTCAGCTTGGTAGAGCGCTGCCTTCGGGAGGCAGAGGTCGTAGGTTCGAATCCTGCTATTCCGACCACCGTATTGCGAAACGCCCGTTCAGGCCCTGCCTGGCGGGCGTTTTTACGTCTGGCCCGGCGTGGCCGTCCAGCCTCGACCGCAACGCTCCGCGCAGCGCCTCTTGCGCCCCGGCCGCGTCTCGCGCGGAAGCGCTCGACCGCCGGCCCCACCTAAGAAGCATGGGCAAGCGTGGCCACACTCCCTAAAGTGGTACAGGAGAGGGATAGAGGAAGCTCTCCGGAAGGCCTCGGGGAACCCCAGCCTGGACAGGGTGGCGCCGAGTCGAACACGCCTGCGCCTTGCGGAGACGTCGCTCGGGCCGAATCCCGCCTCTCGCCACCAGCGCTTGCCAGGGACCTGTCCGCTACAGGCATGCCCGCCAGGAGAATTCTCATGTTCACATGGCTTCGCACCACCACCATCACGCTCTGTCTTGCCTTGGCCAGCGTCGCCCAGGCCAGCGCACAGGAGAGCGAGCCACCGCCCCCCTGGCCGGCGAAAGCCATCGAGGCGTCCCAGGCCCAGTGCCGCGCCAATATCACCGCCAGTGGCATCGAAGGGCCCAAGGTCGAGCGCTACTGCGAATGCGCCACCAAGGCCCTGCAGGCGCGTTTTTCCGCCGCCGAGGTCCGCAAGATGCAACGCGACTACGATCCAGGCGATCGCGAAGACAGCCGCCCCCCAGAGCTCGACAAGACCCTCGACCAGTGCTCGCCGGTCCTCGAGTCCCAGTAAACGCCGCCTTTGTTCACCTCCCGCATCCGCGATGCGATTGCTGCAGCCAGAGGAGCGAGCCTCGCGGGCCCACCCGAGCCGCCAGCGTGCTATCGGGCGTCGCTTGGGCGGCGATGCCCCCACGGGCGCGGGTGCTTGACAATTCCTCGCGATCGACTGAACTCCAGATAGCGGCTTTCTCAGAAAACTTAGCCGCCCCACGATTCGCAAGGAGAAGGATTCTCATGCCAGCCATCACCGCAACTCGCGCGCTTCGCATGGCGTTGTTCGGCCTGACCGTCGGCTGTTTCGCCGCCAGCGCCCTGGCGGCACAGAACATCCCCAACAACCTGCGCGGCACCATTACCGCCGTCAGCGACGACGGCATCACCGTCGAGTCCATCACCGACGGCAGCAGCCACCGGGTGACCATCGGCGATGACACCCGACTCGCCGCCGTCAGCAAGAGCAGCCTCGACGAAATAGAAGAAGGAACGTTCATCGGCACCGCCAACCTGCCCGGCGAGGACGGGCAGCCGGCGAAAGCGCTGGAGATGGTGATCTTCCCGGAATCGATGAAAGGCACCGGTGAAGGCGACTACCCCTGGGATATGCCGCGTGGCGCCACCGAGGGGGGATTCGGCGGTGAAAAACTGGGCGGCAGCGGCAGTGGCTCGACCATGACCAATGGTACCGTCAGTGCCACCGACGGCGGTGGCGAGATGGGCGGCGCCCCCGGCGGCTCGACCATGACCAACGGCACCGTGAACCGTGCCGCCGACGAAGACGGCATGATGACGCTGACCGTCGACTACGGCGATGGCAGCAAGCAGATTCTCGTGCCGAGCGATGTGCCCACCGTGAAGGTCAGCAAGGGCTCCATGGACGATCTCGAGCAGGGTGCGGCGGTCTTCGTCGCCGGAGACATCACCCAGGATCCGATCGAGGCCAAGGCGGTGATCGTCGGGCTCGACGGTACCGTGCCCCCGATGTGAACCACTGCCGCAGCCGGCCACGCCCCGCTGGCCGCTGACGAGACTCGCTCAGCCGTCGTCGCGCACCTCCTGCCGGCGACGCTCCCTGTTGCGCCGATAGCGCCGGACCAGCGCCAGCCAGCCGGCGGCAGCCAGCATCGCGGCAAGCGTCGCGCCCTGCCACGGTCTCGCGGCATCCCCCAGCACGGTCTCCAGCGTGATGATCAGGATGAACCCCGCCGCCTGGCTGGCGATCGCGATGCGCCGCAGACCATCTCTTTGCCTTGTCCCCGCCATGCCCCCTCCTCGAGCCCTGGATGGACGCCGGCGCAGTGTAACGCCGTTGACCGGGCATGCCGAATCCTTCAATGCTTAAGGCCGACCCCGGTTTAGGCTAGAATGCGTCGCCCATTCGATCCGTTCCCGCAGCGTACACACGACCGAGGCACCATGAGCGATTTCTCTCCCGGCCAGCGTTGGATCAGCGACGGCGAAACCGAGCTCGGGCTCGGCACCATCCTCACCGTCGATGCACGCAGCGTTACCGTGCTGTTCACCGCCAGTCAGGAAACCCGCACCTATAGCGCCCGCCAGGCCCCATTGACCCGGGTGGTGTTCGGGCCCGGCGATCGCATCGATACCGCCGACGGCGGCCAACTGACCGTCGAGCGCATCGAGGAACGCGATGGGTGCGTGATCTATCATGGCCGGACCGACGACGGCGCGGCCGTGTCGCTCAGCGAAGCCAAGCTCTCCGACAGCATGCGTTTCCACCAGGCGCAGGACCGCCTGCTGACCGGACAGGTCGATCGCAACGACTGGTTCGAATTGCGCTACCGCTCGCTGCATCACCACCAGCGTATCGCCCGCAGTCCGGCGCTGGGGCTCGCGGGACCCCGTATCGATCTGATCCCGCACCAGCTGTACATCGCCGACGAGGTGTCACGGCGTCACGCGCCCCGCGTGCTGCTTGCCGACGAAGTCGGGCTGGGCAAGACCATCGAAGCCGGGCTGATCCTGCATCGCCTGCTGTTGACCGGACGCGTCGACCGCGCCCTGATCCTGGTGCCCTCCAGCCTGACCCATCAGTGGCTGATCGAACTGCTGCGCCGCTTCTCGCTTTCGGTCACCCTGCTGGACGAGGCCCAGAGCGAGGCATTCGACGAAGAGAACCCCTTCGAGAGCGGCCAGTGCATCCTGGCCAGCCAGGAGTGGCTATTCGCCAATCCCCATCGTCAGCGCCAGATCGAGGCGTGCCAGTGGGACCTGCTGATCGTCGACGAGGCACACCACCTCGACTGGTCGCCGCAGGCCGAGGGACCGGGCTATGCCTGCATCGAGAGACTCTCGGCGCGTATCGCGGGCCTGCTGCTGTTGACCGCGACGCCGGAGCAGATGGGACTGGAGAGCCATTTTGCCCGACTGCGCCTGCTCGATCCCGATCGCTACCACGA
>NZNW01000023.1 GCA_002695065.1 Salinicola sp.
CCGTGCGCCGGCACCTTCGGCGGACTCCTTGATCGCGCGGCGCTCGACATGCGTGGACATGCAGGGAACGCACACCAGCACGCGCGGGCTGGGCGTCAGGAAAGTGCTTTGATGAACTTTGCGGATGAAGTGCTGCAGCATCTGCTCGGTAACGGTGAAATCGGCAATCACACCATCCTTCATCGGACGGATGGCGGTAATGTTACCGGGCGTGCGCCCCAGCATCCGTTTGGCGTCGAGACCGACGGCCGCAACACTGCGCATGTTGCCGGATTGGCGAATCGCCACGACGGAGGGTTCGTCCAGGACGATACCGCGACCGCGGACGTAAATCAGCGTGTTGGCGGTCCCCAGATCGATCGACAGATCGCTCGAGAACAGCCCCCGTAAACGTTTAAACATGGAAACTTTTACCTAGTCCAGACCGGAACCCTGTGCGGACGCAAACGGTATCACCGTGGGGGTAAAGCAGCAAGCGCAAGCCTGCCAGATGGGGCGTTAATATGATAATGTCTCCTCCATTTCTTGGCATGATTTCCTGGCATGAACAGTATCGCGAAGTTTTAGCGCGATGATCGTCTCCGATTCCTGACATCCCAAGGCTCGGAACCCAACCCTTGGGTGGATGTTTCGGCGATCCGCTCTCATCGCCATCCACGACGCGATGTCTCAACGAGAGGACCTTTTCTACATGGCAATCGAACACGCGGACGTGCTGCGCGCCGCGCACCTGGCTCGGCTGGGCCTCAACAGCGATGCCGAGGCAGCCGGCTATGTCGATGACCTGACCCGGATCCTGGAAATGGTCGATCGCTTGCAGGCGGTGGATACCGATGGCATCGCGCCGCTCTCCCATCCGCTCGATACCACCCAGCGCCTGCGCCCGGACGAGGTCACCGAAACCAATCAGCGCGACGCCTTTCAGGCCTGCGCGCCGGAGACCGCCGACGGCCTCTATCTGGTACCTCGCGTCGTCGAATAAGTTCGACATTTCAGGATACTTTAGACTTCAGGGCGCTTTAGAGAGTCGAGTAAGTTCGACATCGTCGAGCACGTCCGACGTCGTTTATCGATGAGAGCGACCATTGCCGTCACTTCATCCCGCATAGCGATCTGACTCAGGGAATATCGACCCCATGCATCATATGACGCTCACGGAACTCGCCCGCGGCCTCGAGGCCGGCGACTTTTCCAGCCGAGAGCTGACCACCAGCCTGCTCGACCGCATCGAGCGCCTGGATGGCGACATCAACAGCTTCGTCACCGTCACTCGCGATCAGGCGCTCGCGGCTGCCGACGCCGCCGACCAGGCCCGTGCCAAGGGCGAGTCGCGTCCGCTTGCCGGCCTGCCCCTGGCGATCAAGGATATCTTCTGCACCCAGGGCATTCGTACCAGTTGCGGCTCGAAGATGCTCGACAACTTCCAGGCGCCCTACAACGCCACCGTGGTCGAGAAGCTCCAGGCCGCCGGCATGATCAGCCTCGGCAAGACCAACATGGACGAGTTCGCCATGGGCTCCTCCAACGAGAACAGCTTCTACGGTCCGGTCAAGAACCCGTGGGACCGCACCGCCGTCCCCGGTGGCTCCTCAGGCGGCAGCGCCGCCGCCGTCGCCGCCGGCTTCGCCCCTGCGGCGCTTGGCACCGACACCGGCGGCTCGATTCGTCAGCCGGCCGCCTTCTGCGGCATCACAGGGCTCAAGCCGACCTACGGCCGGGTCTCCCGCTACGGCATGGTCGCGTTCGCCTCGAGCCTCGACCAGGGCGGCCCGATGGCCCGCAGCGCGGAAGATTGCGCCCACCTGCTCGGCGCCATCGCCGGCCACGACCTGCGCGACTCCACCAGTGTCGCCCGGGTGGTGCCGGACTATCTCGCCGAGCTGGATGCGCCGCTGGACGGACTCAAGATCGGCCTGCCCAAGGAGTACTTCGGTGACGGCCTGGACGCGGAAGTCGAGAGCGCCATCCGCGAAGCGATCCGGGCCTACGAATCCCTGGGCGCCAAGGTGTGCGAGGTGAGCCTGCCGCATACCCACCTGGCCGTGCCGGCTTACTACGTGATCGCCCCGGCGGAAGCCTCCTCGAATCTTTCGCGTTACGACGGCGTGCGCTTCGGCCACCGCTGCGACAATCCGGTCGATCTCGAGGACCTCTACAAGCGCTCCCGCGCCGAGGGCTTCGGCGACGAGGTCAAGCGCCGCATCCTGATCGGCACCCACACCTTGTCGGAAGGGTTCTTCGACGCCTACTACCGCAAGGCCCAGCAGGTTCGCCGCCTGATCCGCCAGGACTTCATGGATGCGTTCGAAGAAGTCGACGTGCTGATGGGCCCGGCCGCCCCCACGCCGGCGTTCGATCTCGGCGCCAAGAAAGACCCGGTCTCGATGTACCTGCAGGATATCTACACCATCGCCATCAACCTGGCAGGTATCCCGGGCATCAGCGTGCCAGCCGGTTTCGCCGGCAAGCGCCCGATAGGCCTCCAGATTCTCGGTCAGCACTTCGCCGAGGGCCAGCTGCTCAACGTGGCGCACAAGTTCCAGCAGGCGACGGACTGGCACCGTCGGCATCCGACCGATCAGGAGACAACCTAATGCAGTGGGAAATCGTCATCGGGTTGGAGGTCCACGTCCAGCTCGCCACCCAATCCAAGATCTTTTCCGGCGCCTCCACCGCCTTCGGTGCCGAGCCCAATACCCAGGCCTGCGCCATCGACCTCGGCCTGCCCGGGGTGCTGCCGGTGCTCAACGAAGGCGCCGTGGCAATGGCCGTTCAGTTCGGCCTGGCGATCGACGCCGAGATCCCCGAGACCTCACTGTTCGAGCGCAAGAACTACTTCTACCCCGACCTGCCGAAGGGATATCAGACCAGCCAGATGGCACAACCCATCGTCGGCAGGGGCGAAGTGGAGATCGTGCTGGATGACGACGTGCGCAAGCGCGTTCGCATTCACCATGCGCACTTGGAAGAGGACGCCGGCAAGTCGCTCCACGAAGACTTCCACGGCATGAGCGGCATCGATCTCAACCGCGCCGGCACGCCGCTTTTGGAGATCGTCTCCGAGCCCGACATGCGCTCGGCCAAGGAAGCGGTCGCCTATATTCGCGCGATTCACGCCATCGTCACCTACCTGGGCATCTCCGACGGCAACATGGCCGAAGGCTCGATGCGCTGCGACGTCAACGTCTCCGTTCGCCCCAAGGGCCAGGAAACGCTGGGCACCCGTGCCGAGATCAAGAACGTCAACTCCTTTCGCTTCGTCGAGCGGGCGATCGAGTTCGAGGTCGAACGCCAGATCGAGGTGATCGAGGATGGCGGCAAGGTGGTGCAGGAAACCCGGCTCTACGACCCGGATCAGGACGAGACCCGCAGCATGCGGACCAAGGAGGAAGCCAACGACTACCGTTACTTCCCCTGCCCCGACCTGCTGCCGGTGATGCTCGACAGCGCCTATATCGAACACCAGCGTTCGACGCTACCGGAGCTGCCCACCGAGAAGCGCAATCGCTTCGAGAGCGATCTTGGACTCTCCGCCTACGATGCCGGCGTACTCTCCTCGACCCGCCCGATGGCCGAATACTTCGAAGCCGTGCTGGCCGTCTGCGGCGATGCCAAGCAGGCCGCCAACTGGGTCCAGGGCGAGCTCTCGGCGCATCTCAATCGCGAAAACATCGACATCAGTAACAGCCCGGTGACGCCGGAGCAGCTCGGCGGCCTGATCAGCCGCGTACTCGACGACACCATCAACGGCAAGGCCGCCAAACAGGTCTTCGCCGCGTTGTGGAACAATGAAGGCCAGAGCGCCGACGAGATCATCGACACCCGCGGTCTCAAGCAGGTCACCGACACCGGCGCCATCGAAGCGATGATCGATCAGGTCATCGCGGACAGCCCGGTCCAGGTCGCCCAGTACCGCGACGCCGATCCGGAAAAACGCGGCAAGATGATCGGCTACTTCGTCGGCCAGGTGATGAAAGCCTCTCGCGGCACCGCCAACCCGCAGCAGGTCAACGGACTGCTCAAGCAGAAGCTGGACGAGGCCTGAGTCGATACTGGCTCAGCCAGTCAGCACCAACGAAAAGGGCCATGGCCGAGGCATCGAACTACACCCCGGAAGTTGGACACCCATCCACTTTCGGGGTGTTTTTGATGACGAGACACGGCGCTTGCGGTTGAGACGGACCACGACATATCTCTGTACCCGATCCTCCGTGCGGAATGTCCGGAAGAATCGATACTGCTGCAACTAGCACAGGCCCTATAAACCACACCCCAACAACACCGAAATAGTCTCCTAAGGAAAGCGCCCGGAAGCACGCGGAGGCCTGGGACGATCGCCGGGCGGGGCCATCAAGTTGATGCCAATGAGCGCCACTTAGACTCCCCGTTCCGGCAGCAATCCTCGATCGGCCAGGAACACCTCGGTCGCCCGGGCCAGTTTGATATGCTCTTCATTGTCCGGGTCGAACGGCTCCTTGGTGGTCACGATCAGGGTGCCGATATCGGGCAAGTATTCGGCCAGCGCGACAAAGGGCATCTCGTTGCTTAGATCGACATCCGGCACCAGTGCCATCCAGCCGACCCACATGCGATGAGGGAAGGCAGCATGAGGACGATAGCGGCGGGGGGCTACGTCAGCCCACTGGGGCGGCATGACGTCGGCCAGATGCCGCAGGCAGTTGGCAAAGACCTGCCAGTAATTTGGCCATTCAGTCTGTTTGAGCAGACCAGTGTCTATAAAGAAAGCTCCCGAGCCTCCCCCACCCCAAGAAAAGCCGTTCTCGGTATAGTGGTATTTTTTTTCCTCCATGCTGAAATTTCCGTAGGAGGTGAATGATATAAGCCCCACTCCTTTGTAATTATGATTGAATTGGCGAACATCACTGATGGCAAGCTGAACCACCCTGGCTCGTTCGTGCACGTCCAGTAATACCCCGCGATCATCATCCGCATAGCGCCACTGACTCAGTACTGGATCTTTTTGGTTGATCGCGTCAAGCATGGCAATCCACTGGTCATAGACGACTTCCGCCGCCATTGGTTCCTTGACGGGAGGGATCATAAAACGTAGTACCGATCCAGCATAACTCATATAATGCTCTCTCCGTCAATGAGGTTAAAAAGATTCGTAGACGCATGGAACAGGCAAAAATCTGTCATTGAACTGCTCCTCAACGTAATTTCGCACCACTTCATTCGAAAAATACCAGGATAGCTGAGCTGGCGGAGTGTTGCCCTTGATGGTGTCATATTGCTGGCTTGCTTGAGTAGGGAAGCCTTTTATTGCTTTCGACATAAAATCCAAGTGTTTTCTTTGGCTGTTGACAATTTCCCTGGGCTGCCAGCGACCTAGCCAATCCTGCTCCAGAAACTGCCGATAGCCATACTTGGCCTCGACCAACGTGCAACTAGCCGCCCAAAATCCATCGAAATCGACGCCGCTGAATCGCCACTCCTCGATCCGGTTGGGCCCCACGATAGCAAAGGTCGGTCCGCCACCCATATGGGCGATCTTCAACTGGTATTCGGGCCAACGCCCGTCCCCCGTCTCGAATCGCCGGCCTGCGACGAACGTGCTTCCCCTTTTTCGGGGCTCGCAGTCGTTGCAGTCCTCGTTGGTGTCGGTATCGCTGACTTCACCCGCGACCGGCCGCGAACGAGTGTCGCTGCCGCTTTCTGAAGCCGTATCGTTCAGTACACCGACCGCGGTGAGCGCCTCGCGGGTGATCGCGAGGTTGTAATTCACCGCGGTGGTCAGCACTTCCTTGCCGGCTTCTCGATCAACGCCCGCAGGTCCTGGGCGAGCAGGTCGGGCGACTGCTAACTCTCCGGAATAACGGGGGCTCAAAGGGGATTGAGCTAGCCCATCCGTGATGACACATCGTCAAGGCAGCACGCCAAGACGATGTCGTCCTTGTGCTTTCTCAATCTGCTTGCCACTAAATAGATAGTTTCTACACCCTAGAACTCTACCTGAATGTCTTGGCTTTTGAGCCATTGCCTTATTTTCTCTCGCTTTTCTTGGCTCTCCTCGGTGTACGAGTCCTCTTTTGGTCCTGTTGCAAGAGGGGCTTGGAAAGTCGTGCCTCTTTTGTTTTTTTGCTTTGGATTGGCGCCGAGCTGTAGAAGCTTCATGATTCGATCATAATCGTCTGCGGCGGCGGCGAAGAAAAGAGGGGTGTCCCCAACGATGTCCTGGTGGTTTATATTGGCACCATTATCGATTAGCAGTTCAAAGTTTTTTGCTGGATTTCCCACCGCGTTGAAAAGCGGTGTTGCTCCACCTTTGTTTTCGATGTCGACAGGAGCGCCATGCTCAATGAGCTCCTTGAGATAATTGGTCGTATCTAGTCGCGCTGCGGTGTGAATGACAGTTTCACCGCTTGAGCTTGGAATCGTTGGATCAGCGCCGTTTTTAATAAGTATTTTGAACTCGTCTAGATTATTTGATGCCATGGCGAGCCAAAGAAGCGTCCTTCCTTTTTGATCGATTGCGTTAACTTCGGCACCTTCCGATATGAGTTTTTCCGTTCTTTTCTCATCGCCGGAGCTGATTGATTGCGCCAACTCTTTGGCCATTTTCCCAGTGAACATTTCGCCTTTCTCCGCGCTATCCGAAGGTGTGCAGCCCGAGGCCATGAAAAGGGCCAGTATGGCATATTTGAAATAGAGCTGGCGCATTTTACTCGCTCCAAGGGGGTGTTCTTGAAAATGATTCCAAGACGGAGTTCATGGAATGGTCCGATATTCTATTGCCCATTACTGATATGGGATCATGCTTTTCCCAGCCTGAAAGTGGAGTAGGGTCAGGCAGCGTTATTTTTCTGCCTAATGCATCTGGCAGTAGCCATCTGTCGACTAAGGCTTCTTCTTGCTCCCTTGTCAATATTTCGCCAGACGTATTATATCTTCGGATTAGGCCATCGTTGGCAATGCGGCTTGCCTCGTCAAAACTGATGGGTAGGTTAGAGATTGTGTTCTTATGGATTCCTGCAGCGTTGAAGGTAACTGCGGGAGTGTCCGTAGTGATGGCAGATGCTGAAGCAAGCCCACCGCCTAAGGAGTGGCCCGTGATAACCAGGTTTTCCCCATAAGCTGTCTTGGCTATTTCTGATAACTGCCTGGCTTGTACGTATTGAGGAGCTGTCATGCCAGCGCCCTGAGGAAGGTTTCCCTGTCTCCAGTCGCCTCCCCAGTCAGTGAAGTCCGTTCCGGCAAACGCAAGAACGTAATTTCCATCTCCATCCGTATATATTGACGACTGGAACCCAGTGCTCTCATCTTCCAGTAAGTCTGGACGTATGCCATCGGCCAAAAGATCATCTTCCGAGAGAGGACGCCACTGAGATACGGGCTCATGCCGATAGACCGCATCCGCAATTTGTGCCAACACTTGGTCTATTGGTTTAGGATTGATTCCTCTTACCTGTTCTGAAAATGTAGCCAAATCTTTTGGGGACGCCATTTTGGATGCTGCCATGGGCATGCTTTTCGATCCGCCGAAGCTGTGCTGCGCCCCCTTGATATCCGCGGCACCCGGGCAGTGGACCTCGATATTGCCGCCCTCGATGCAGATATAGCCACCGCCACTCTGCAGCAGGATGCCGTTCTCGGCCTGGACTTCGATACGCCCTTCGGTCGAAGTCACCTGGACGCCTTTCTCCGCGGTAAAGGCCATCTCGCCATCCTGCGCCTGCATCTCCACCTTGCCCCGCGCCGCGAACAACTTGATGCCCGCCTTCTGCACGAACAGCGAGAGCTTCTCGGAGATCGACGCCACCAGACTCTTGCCGGTGGCGATGTTGACGTCCTCGCCGCTGGAGACACTCAGCGATCTGCCCTGGGCCAGGTGGGTCGATTCCGGCGTGCTCAGGGTGATGCCGGCGGGCGAGGCCATATGCAGCCAGGGCGCTTTCATGCGTGCCGCTTCGCCGCGGCCGCCACTGTCGGTGGCGCCACGGGCGTTGTCCTGCTTGGCCTGTCCTGATGAACCGGCAAGCTGTTCGCTATTGCCGTAGCGGTCGTCGGCGTCTTCCCCGGCCTGCTTGAGGTTCTGGCGGCTGTCGAGGGCTTCGGCGTTGTGGTCCGCCGCACTCTGGCTGAGGCTGTCGGTGAGGTGGTAGGCGCTGTCGAGCTGCTGTCTGGCCGGGGTGAGGTCGAGTTGGTCGCC
>NZNW01000024.1 GCA_002695065.1 Salinicola sp.
AGCGGCGTGTACATGAACCAGCCGCTGTCGGGCGCGATACCGAGCACCAGCGCTGCCAGCAGGATCAGGCCGCCGGCAAGATAGCACCAGTATCCGAACGCGCTCAGCCGCGGGAAGGCGAGGTCGCGTGCGCCCAGCACCTTAGGCAGCATGTAGAGCGCAAAGCCTTCGATCAGCGGGATCGCGAAGAGGAACATCATCACCGTGCCGTGCATGGTGAAGACCTGGGCGTAATTCGCCGCATCCAGGAACTGGGTATCTGGCCCGGCAAGCTGCGCCCGGATCAGCATCGCCAGCACACCGCCGATGAAAAAGAATGCGATAGCGGTCACCATGAAGCGGATGCCGATGACGGTGTGGTTGGTTGCCCCAAGGAAGCCGAACCAGGTCTTCGGCTGGCCGTAGAGCGGCTCCATCTCGTGATGCAGCGCGAGGGCGCGTTTGTGTGCCGTGTCGTTCATTCGATTCCCGTCAAGTCGAGGAGGTAATCCCGCCATTGTTCGATGATCGTTGCGGCAGGGGCGGGCCGCGGGTTGAGCACCTGGGGCGGCGGCTCGAAGCTGCCCGCCTGCTCCGCCAATGCCGCGGCGTAGGCTTCCGCAGGGTGCGCAATCACCACCATCTGCATCGGCGCATGACCGATGCCGCAATATTCCGCGCAGACGCCGCGATAGCGGCCCGGTTTGTCGGCGTGGAGGACCATGCGATTGGTCTTGCCCGGAACAGCATCCATCTTGCCGCCCAGGCGCGGCACCCAGAAGCTGTGGATCACGTCGCCGCTCGTCAGTTCCAGCGTGAAGTCTCGACCGGCGGGCACGTGGATTGTGTTGATCGTCTGGCCGCCGCCCGGATAGATCGCGACCCAGCGCCACTGCTCTGCCCGCACGGCAATCACCGCCTCATCGCTGCTGCGGGCGAACAATTGTTCGCCTCGCAGGAATGCGAAACCCATCAGCAGGGCGAGTGTGACCAGGGGAAACACCAAGCCCCAGCCGACCAGCACCCGGCGTGCGGAAATATCGCGCAGGCCATGCCGCTCGCGCAGGGCATAAAGCGCGACCGCCAGCACCAAGCCCAGGATGGCCACGGCCCCGCCCAGCATGATCCACCACAATTCCGCCACCCGGGCGGCAGCGGGCCCGGCCGGGTCGAGCGCCGAAAGTTCGCCGGAGCAACCGGCCGATGCGAGGCTGGCGAAGATGGCCGCGCAACCCTTCGCGCCGCCGCGCGTTACTCCCGCATGGCCAGACTTGACGAAGCCAAAGACCAGAGCGTCGGCTCGCGCATCGCGCTGGCCGGGCACCCGATCCACGCGATGATGGTGACTTTCCCGATTGCGCTGGTCGTGGCCACGCTGGCGGCGGACCTGTTCTGGTGGTTGACCGCCGACCCATTCTTCCCGCGGCTTGCCTTGTGGGCCAGTGGATGGGGCTTCGCCTTCGGCGTGCTCGCAGGAATCGCCGGCACCGCCGAACTTCTCGCGGGACGGGGGATTCGCCGCCGTCCCGAAAGCTGGACCCATGCCACCGCTGCGATGATGCTGCTGGCGGTGATCGGTGCCAATTGGGGCCTGCGCCTCTACGGGCCGGCCGAGGCCGTGCTGCCCTGGGGCCTGTTCCTCTCCGTGGGAGGGCTGCTCTTCGTCGGCCTGGCGGCCTGGCAGGGGGGCAAGCTGGTGTTCGAGCATCAGATGGGCGTCATGATGAATGAGGATAGACAGGCGGAGCATGCCGAGGAGGAGGCGGAGGAGGAGCGTGCCGCTCTTCCAGGGGTTGCAGCTGACCCGGCTCGGTAAGCCATGTCGGCAAGCCGGGATCGATCGCAGGCTTGGCCAGCACCAGCGCCAGGATTGCTAGCGAAGACGCGCCGATGGCCAGGGCGACGAGCCGGATGCGCAAGGTTGGCCCTTCCACTTCCTCATCGGCGAGATGCGCGAGCACATGGCCGTACTGCATATGCGCAACCACCAGCACGCCGACTGCCGCGAGCTTCGCGAACATCCACGGATGGAGGGCATCGGCCAGGAACAGCAACGCTCCGCCTGCGCCGACCGCGACGAAAGCGGCCGGGGAGACCAGCCCCATATAGGCGAAGCGGCTGCCCATCCGGACTCGTGCAAAGTCCTGCCGGTCGCGCACGCGCTGGTGGTTCTGGAGCAGCGCCGCGAGATACAGCAAGCCCGCCACCCAGACGGCCACTCCGGCGATATGGAGGAACTTCAGCCACAGCATCTCAGGATACAGGCTCCGCGCGGAGTCCATGCAGCAACCTCGAAACGGCGGAGTAACCGGCCAGGACGGTCAGCGGCAGGCTCGCGGTCCACATCAGTAGGCCGGCCAGCTGCTGGTCGGCCAGCGGCGTCAGGCCATAAAGCCCGGTGGTGAGATAATGCGGGGCATAGAGCGCGCCGGGCGCAAAAGTCAGCAGCGCGCCGAGCAGCCCCATCTGCATCGTCATGGCAATGATTGCCAGCAGCGCTGCCGGCAAGGAGGTTGCGGTATCGGCCAGCCGGTACCAGAACAACATGGCCGAACCGAGCAACGCAACCTGCCCCAGCCAGTATGCCAGGTCGCTCGACAGCGCCCAGCTATAGGCAAGCGGCACGTGCCAGGCCCACATGACCGCCACATGCAGTACGAGCGCGGCGGAGAGCGGGACCTTTGACAGGTCGGCCGGCAGGCGGACGAACTGCCCCGCCAGGAGCGGCGCGGCGGCGTAGACCACGAGCAAATGGTGCGCGGCCCGAACGGAAAACAGGCCGGAACTCAGCGCGCATATCGGGGAAACATAGGCTAGGGCCAGCAAGCCCAGGCCGGCCCAGCTGGCGCGCGGCTGATGGCTCAGCAGCCATGCGGCCAGCGCCAGTGCAGCCAGCAGAGGCGGGTCGAAATTCCATGCGCCCGCTGCTGCCCCGGGCAGGGGCGCGGGGCCACAATATGGGACAGCCGGCATGCCGCCTCCTTCATGCAGCGCCGATTCCACGAAGTACTCGACGCGGGCCATTCCGGGATTAACGCACGCCAGCGATTTCGGTTGCGGTGGTCGGGGAATTCTACTCAGGAAAGACTTCGCCACCGGTGCCGCAACTGACCAGTGACTGTCCACGCGTCCAGGCGTGAACGATATCGAAGAGCGCGCGAATCTGCCGCTACCTGGTCAGATAAATGCGGGCTTTCGAGGGATCGTTGGGGGCGTTGAACGGCCGGTTTGTCAGCGCCTGCTGACGAAGGCATGGGCTCACCCTAACGTCAGCTTTCCCGATTTCTGTACTTGAAACCGGACAGGCGGAACTCGGCCCCACACATGAAATCATTCCGTGCGTTCTCCGTTCGGCCAATGTTGGCCGAGGAGAAATACAATGGGATACTCATGCTTTGATGGAGCTATGCGGCATCGTCCTGCTTGGAATGCGGGCAAGAATGTTGGAACGAAACGTCCCCTAACGCAGAAGCAGATCTGGGCGATCCGCTTTCATCTCGATCGCGACGGACGGTTGCGAGACAAGGCTCTCTTCGACCTTGCCATCGACAGCAAGCTGCGCGGTTGTGACCTCGTCAAGATCAAGATCGGCGACGTGGTTGCGGGTGCTGAGATACGCAATCGAGCGACCGTCATTCAGCAGAAGACCAACCGACCAGTGCAATTCGAACTTACCACCGACGTGCGGGCGACATTGCTAACGTGGCTGGAACGCCGGGGAGGCTCTATAGGCGACTATCTGTTCCCGAGCCGAGTGGATCACACTGGCCATATGAGTACGCGACAGTATGCACGCTTGGTCGACGAGTGGGTGACGGCGATCGGGCTGCGCAAGGCCGAATATGGCACACATTCGTTGCGCCGGACGAAGGCGGCAATGATCTACCGTGCCACAGGCAACATTCGGGCGATCCAAATCTTGCTTGGTCATACCAAGATCGAGAACACAGTGCGCTATCTTGGCGTCGACGTCGAGGATGCTCTGCTTCTGGCGGAGAGGACCGAAATCTGATCACATCTGCGGCCGATCGGCCAAGCTGGTCGGCCGCTTTCAGGCGGGGGGTCATGTGCGATCATCGGCCAGCGAAGGGGGGAGCTGATGCTGGAATACTTAGGCCGGGCGCGGACCGAACAGGATGATAGCTGCACCGCCAAGACAAACGATTGCGCCAATCAGGTCCCATCTATCGGGCTTTGCGCCTTCGATCAGCCATAGCCACGCGATAGCCGAAACAATGTAAACGCCACCGTAGGCTGCGTATGTGCGACCGGCATGTACTGCTTCTACGAGCGTCAACAAATAAGCAAAGAGAGCCAAAGCCATCATGCCCGGAACAAGCCACCAGACGGATTTGTCCAAGCGCAACCATGCCCAAAATGCGAAGCAACCTGCGATTTCTGCGAGCGCTGCTCCGATGTATGCGAATGCAGTCATGCCTTTCGTTCGCATCTAACTCGAACTTCCGCAATTGGCCTCAAAACTTTGAGACCGCGGCAAGTAGGCGGCGGCCGCTGAGCTGCGCGCTCATTGGCAACCGATAGTTGGATTTCCAGAGGCGGACAGCGCGCTCCTCTGTTGGCCTCACCTCTGCAAACGCTGATCTCGGGTTAGGAGTATCTAGCCACCGCAGCCTTCACATCAGTAACTTATGCCGAGGCCGCAGTCCGCAACCTAAGTTTGAGGGCAGAAAATTCCGCAGAGCGGGCATACTGCTATTGCGACCCAATTGCAGAAACGCTAGGCGGCGGCGAATCTTCAGGGAGTTTCGAATGTACCGCTACCTCGTCGGCGTGCTTGCGCTGGCCCCGCTTTCGCCTGCTTTCGCGCAGGAAGTCCGGCCAACGGACAGCACAACTGTTGACGACGCAGGGGGAAGCGAGATCGTCGTAACCGCGACCCGCAGCCAGCTTCCGGCCAGCGCACTTCCTCTCACCATCGATGTCATAGACAGCGAAGCGCTGGAGCGGCAGGTACTGGTATCGGGATCGACGGTCGATGCGGTATCCGCCCTTTTGCCATCCTTCTCTCCCACAAGGGAAAAGCTTTCGGGTTCGGGCGAAAGCCTGCGCGGCCGATCGCCGCTCTATGCGATCAACGGGATTCCCCAGTCGACCCCGGTGCGCGACGGTTCGCGCGACGGCTACACCATCGACCCGTTCTTCATCGACCGGGTCGAGGTGATTTACGGATCGAACGCGCTGCAGGGCATCGGCGCGACCGGCGGCGTGGTCAACCAAGTGCTGGTCGGCGCGCCGCGCGAGGACGGCGTATCCGTCCGCACGCTGCTACAGGCCACCTTGCCCGACGGTTTCGACGGGGAAGGCATCGGCGCGAAGTTCGGCGCACTGGTGGGTTATCGGTCCGGGAACCTCGATGCCAATTTCGGCGGCACGCTGGAAAGGCGCGGGGCATTTTCCGACGGCGCGGGCAACCGGATCGGCGTGGACGGCACGCAGGGCGAAATCCAGGACAGCGACAGCTGGTCGGTGTTCGGTCGCCTCGGTTACGAACTGGCGAGCGGCGCCCGGTTCGAAATCGTGGCCAACCGCTTCGAGCTGGAAGGCAACGCCCATTACATCGCCGTCACCGGCCACCGGGATGCCGGTATCCCCGCGACCAGCGTGCGCGGCGATACGCCGGGCGATCCGCCGTCCAACACCGCGGAACTGATTTCTGCATCGCTCACCGACACCGACCTTGGCGGCGGAACCTTCGTGCTGCAGGGATTCTACAGCCGCACCAGCGACGTCTTCGGCGGAGGCATTTTCGGGACATTCCAGGATCCCGCAATCGACCCGACCGGCAACATCTTCGACCAGTCGGCCAACAAATCGCGCAAGCTGGGCGGCAAGGTCAGTTACGAGCGGGCCTTGCCCGGTTTCGAGGACCTGGTCCTGACCGCCGGGTTTGATGCGTTGTTCGATCGTACCGAACAGTCACTGGTTCAGACTGATCGCATCTGGGTTCCACGCAGCGACTTCCGCAGCCTTGCCCCGTTCCTGCAGGGCAATCTGGCCCTTGCCGACGGACTGGTGCGGCTGGCGGGTGGCCTGCGGTACGAGAACATCCAGCTCGACGTCGGCGATTTCACCACGCTGGCAAGCTACGGATCGGTGGACGTCGCTGGCGGCTCCCCTTCGTTTCAGGATGTGCTGTGGAATGGCGGCATCATCGTGGAGCCCATCGACGGGCTGCGCGCCTACGGCAGTTACGCAGAAGGCTTTACCATCGCCGATGTGGGCCGCATCCTGCGCGGCATCACCCAGGAAGGAGTCGATGTGGACGAGTTCCTCTCGCTCGAACCGGTGGTGTCGAACAACCGCGAACTGGGCCTGGAATGGGATCGCGGCAATCTGACCGCGTCGGCCGGATATTTCTGGTCGTCCAGCGATTTGGGATCGCTGCTGGTCCTGCGCAACGACGTCTACGAGGTCCTGCGCCAGCCGATCCAGATCGAGGGCTTCGAAGCCAGCCTGGCGTGGAAGACACCCGTTCCCGGCCTTTCGCTGAGCGGCGGCTATGCGACCATCGAAGGCCGCACAGATGGCGACGAGGACGGCGAGGTCGACGAGGATCTGGACGGGGCCAACATCTCGCCCGATCGCGTCAACCTTGCGGCGGATTACAAATCAGGGCGCTTCAGCGCCCGCGCCCAGGCCCGCTTCTACCTCGCGCGCGAGTTCAACGATCCGGCGGTGGATACTGATTTCGAGGGCTATGCCCTGCTCGACGCCTTTATCGCCTATCGCACCGATTTCGGAGAATTTGCGTTTGCGGCGCAGAACCTGACCGACGAATTCTACATCACCTACGACAGCGACACGGTGCGGGTGACCGACAGCAGCCGGTTCTATTCGGGCCGCGGACGCACATTCACGCTGAGCTGGCGCGGCGAATTCTGATGAAGCTCCTGTCGCTCCTGCATCGTTGGGCGGGCGGCATTGTCGGCCTCCTGCTGGCCGTTATCGGCTTGTCCGGCACGGTTCTGTTGTGGGAGGATAGCTGGATCATGCTGGCAGGGGCGGACGAGCCGGTTGTCAGTGATCCGCAGGCTATGGGTCAGGCGGTCGCGGTCGCGCTGCAGACAGGCCCAGACCTATCACGGATAACCTTTGCAGGTGAAGAAATCGGGCTTCATCAGGCGATCTATCGCGATGGAAGCGGCGCTTATATCACGCAGGATGGCAATGTGGTGGATCGCTGGTCAAGCATGTGGGAGAGGCCTGAACTCTGGCTGTTCGATCTCCATCATTACCTGCTCATCGGCGAAAGTGGAAAAACGCTTACCGGGGTGCTTGGTGTCCTGCTGCTGGCCTTTACAGTTACCGGGGTCATCCTGTGGTGGCGAACCCGTAAGACGTTCAAGTTCCGCCTCTGGCCGCCACGATACACCGCCAGCGCCATAGTACGACACCATCGCGATCTGGGAGTAGTTGCCTCTCCTCTGCTTATCCTTGTCGCTGCTACGGGAACGCTGATGGTGTTCCCCGCTGCGTCGGATGTCATCCTGTCGCCTTTCGCTTCAGTGGACGATGAGCCGGATCTTCCCGGAGACCTGCTGCAGGTCGACGAAACGACAGATTGGCAAGCATTGATGGTGGCTGCCCAATCCGCCTTTCCCCAATCAGAGCCGAGGCGTCTGATGATGCCGGATGAACCCGGCAAGCCGGTAGCGATACGCTTTCGTCAGCAATTCGAATGGACGCCGAACGGACGCAGCTATGTTTGGCTCGCTCCGGCTGGAGCAATCGTCGTCGGAACAAAGGATCCCGCCCAATCCGATGCGCGTTCCGCGATTGTCGAGAAATTCTATCCGATTCATGCCGCCAAGGTTGGAGGGCTAGTCTGGCGCCTGATCATGACTTTTGCTGGAGTGGCGTTGGTCCTCCTCGGCTCGTTTGCAAGCTGGAGTTTCTGGAGGGCCAAAGTAAGTAAGCTCAGGCCCACTGCTTCCATTTCGAATACACCAAGGACTACGGGATAACTTTTCCGCGTTTGGGTGATCGAAATCCGACTACCTGTCGCACGTCGACGTGCAAAATTCAGAAATATAGCGATCGGCCGATCAGGACAGCGTGCTGAGAAATGAATGTCTGCAGGCGTGCAGTCCCGACCCACAAGCTGTCAGTCCGCAATCGGCCCACTTCCCGCCATTCTCGACCGCTTTCCACAGCATTTATCCGTGCGAGTGTAGCCGGACACAACCTGCTGATGACATGGCGGCCGGTACCCCCCGGCCGCCA
>NZNW01000025.1 GCA_002695065.1 Salinicola sp.
CAGGAACCAGGCATGACCATACCCAAGGAGCGCCACTATTCGGACCGCGTGGGTTGGTTGCGGGCCGCGGTACTGGGCGCCAACGACGGCATCGTCTCCACCGCCAGCCTGGTGATCGGCATGGCGACGGCGGGTGCGGGTCTGGGAGGCGTGCTCACGGCCGGTGCGGCGGGGGCGGTGGCCGGTGCGATGTCGATGGCGGCGGGGGAGTATGTTTCGGTCAGTTCGCAGAAGGATACCGAACGCGCCGACCTGGCGCGGGAGCGGCGCGAGCTGGATGCCAATTACGCCGTCGAAGTGCGGGAGCTGGCGTCGATCTACGAAGCGCGTGGCCTGACGCCGGCTCTCGCTCACGACGTCGCCGAAAAGCTGATGCATCACGATGCGCTGGCTGCCCATGCCCGCGACGAGCTGGGGTTCAGCACCGTCAATCAGGCGAAGCCGCTTCAGGCGGCCATGGCGTCGGCATTGATGTTCCTGTCCGGAGCGGCGCTGCCGTTGATCTGCGTGCTGGTCGCTCCGTTCACTGCGTCGACCCCCGTCGTGGTGGCGTTGGGCTCGTTGCTGGCGTTGGCCCTGCTGGGCGCGTTATCGGCCCGAATCGGTGGGTCGCGGCTGCGCGTGGCCATCGTGAGGGTGACTTTCTGGGGTGCGCTGGCGATGGGCGTCACGGCATCGGTGGGGTGGGGATTCGGCGTGGCGGGCGGCTGACCCCCTGAGTAAGTGCGTTGGCCGACGCGGCAACTGCGTATTCGATTTGTTCGATTCAAACAGCGCCCTGCGTCGCGATCGACGCCGAGCATGACCGAGCGTGGTGAAACGAGATGTCCGAATCGGAGAAGGACCCTGGCGCGATCCAGTCGCCGCTGCATCAGCTCATTGCCGAGCTTTCCGACGGTATCGTGCTGCTGGATCCCGACGGGCGCCTGCGCTGGGCCAACCCCGCGGCGCTGGAGATGCACGGGGTCGAATCGCTCGGGGAACTGGGGTCGAACGTCGATGCCTACCGCCGACGCTTCGAGCTCTACTACCGCAACCACCACGAGGTTGGCGAGGGTCGCTCCCCGATGGAGCGCCTGCTCGACGGCGAGGCGTTCGAGGATGTGATTCTCGAGGTCCGGCCCGGCGACCCCGAGCTGCCCAATCGCTATCACCGGGTGCGCGGCAGGACGCTGTCGCGGGAAGGGCGTCCCGATGCGCTGGCCCTGATCATCGAAGACATCACCGAGCTGATGAGCGCCGAGGAGCGCTTCGAGCGCTCGTTCAATGCCAACCCGGCGCCGGCGCTGATCTGCCGGCTCGACAGCCAGCGTTTCATCCGCGCCAACCAGGGTTTCCTGGACATGACCGGGCTGGAAGCCGAGGAGATCCTGCAGCACTCGATCTACGAGTTCGACGTATTCGCCCATTCGCCCCAGCGTGAATCGGCGATCCAGCGGCTGTGCGCCGGCCGGTCGATTCCCCAGACCGAAGCCGTCCTGCATCTCGGCGGGCGGGGCGACGGCAGCAAGTGCGTGATCGTGGCCGGCCAGCCGATCGATGTCGGGAACGCCCCCTGTATGCTGCTGACCTTCACCGACCTGGAGCCCGCCCGGCAGGCGCAGCACGCCCTGCGCCAGAGCGAGGCGCTGTTCGCCACCGTATTCCAGATGTCGCCGGTCCCCACGGCCCTGGTATCCGCCGACAGCCTGACGCTGATCGAGGCCAATGCGGCATTCGAGCGTGACCTGGTCCGGCGCGCCGATGCCTCGGAGCCGCCCGGTCTGGAAGACTACTCCCCCTTCACCCCGCAGACGCGCAGGCAGTTGCTGAAAGCGCTCGAGAAGGCAAGTCACGTGGAGGAGATGGAGGTGCATGGCGTCGATGATGCCAACAACCCGACGATCTACGTGCTGGCGGCGGAAGCGGTCGAGATCAATCGCCGCGACTGCCTGCTGCTGACGCTGGTGGATATCAGCGAGCGCAAGCGCTACGAGAACCAGTTGTCCGATGCGATCGAGACGGTGATGAAGGATGCCTCCTGGTTCACCCGCACGCTGGTGGAGAAGCTGGCCAATGTCCGCGATGCGGGTAACGACGCCGCGCTATCCGACCAGGCGGCACTGGCCGACCTGAGCGTGCGGGAGCGCGACGTGCTGGGACTGATCTGCGAAGGGCTCTCGGACAAGCGCATCGCCGCCCGGCTGGAACTGGCTCATAGCACCGTGCGCAACTACGTGGCCTCGCTGTACCAGAAGCTGGGCGTTCACAGTCGTGGCGAGGCGATCGTCTGGGCGCGTCAGCGGGGTTTCCAGGGTGGCTCTGAAACATAAAGTAACCTAGTGTTGTTAAACGTATTTTCCCCCGCAAATGCACTGGCTCCACCCGGGCATTTGAATCTATGGCCCCGACCCTGAACCGCCTATCTTGGTGTTACCGCGAGGGGGCGCCAGGAAGGCGCAACAGGGGAAGGATCCCTTGAAGACGGGCAGGCAGCCTGCCCCTCGGCGGACCACCGGTGCCTCGGATCATCGTGTGGCAGGAGTCGGAACGTTACTGTAGTCGAACGTTTTGAAGTCAAACGAAGGACCGCTTGACGATTCGGTGGCGCTCAGGACGAGCGGTATCGACGGAAGCGATCGTGTCGTGGATCGACCCACCGAATCTCTTTCCGATGCTTCATCATCTCTGTCACGCCTCACATCCCCGCCCCCGAACTTTCTAGCCACCCCGGCGCCACGGCATGCAGCTTCGATGCTACCGGGCGGTGTCGCCATGGCTGGAAACCGCCTCCGGCTTGCGCCATCGAAGCGACTCGACTAGGACTAAGCAAACCCCTTCGGCATTCACCGCTTGCCAACCGTCGCTTCCGGTCGGCCATCGGAAGTGACTCGATTCATCCAACCCAGTTACAGGGAGATCGTGACGTGGTCGAGAAAACGGAGATTCATGCCCAGAGCCAGACCCTACCCGGCAAGGAGAGCCTCATGCAGCCGCCGGCGGAGTTCATCCGCCCAGGCTACCGGGGAAGCGGCAAGCTGGAGAACAAGGTCGCGCTGATTACCGGCGCCGACAGCGGCATCGGCCGCTCGGTGGCGATTCACTTCGCCCGGGAAGGGGCCGATGTCGCGGTGATGTATCTCAGCGAGAGCGACGACGCCGAGGAGACCCGCCGCCTGGTGGAGGTAGAGGGTCGCCGCTGTCTGTTGATCGCGGGCGACATCCGCGACGCCGCCTTCTGTCGCGGTGCGCTCGACCGGGTGATCGAGACCTTCGGCGGACTCAACGTGCTGGTCAACAACGCCGGTACCCAGCAGGTGTGTACCGACCTCACCGAGCTCGACGACGAGCTGTGGCGGGAGACGTTCGCCACCAACATGCATGGCATGTTCTATCTGACCAAGGCGGCGCTGCCCCATCTGGGCGAGGACGACGCGATCATCAACACGACCTCGGTCAACGCCTACATCGGACCCGATTTCCTGGTGGACTACACCGCGACCAAGGGGGCGATCGTCAGTTTCACGCGTGCCCTGTCGAATCAGGTCGTCGGTCGCGGCATCCGCGTCAATGCGGTGGCGCCGGGCCCGGTATGGACGCCGCTCCAGCCCGCCACGCTGGGCGCCCACGACCCGCAGATGCTCGAGGACTTCGGTTCCGACACGCCGATGGGCCGCGCCGGACAGCCCTCCGAACTGGGTCCCTGCTACGTCTTCCTGGCCTCGCTCGACGCCTCCTTCATCAGCGGTCAGACGCTGCATCCCAACGGCGGAATGGTCGTCAATGGTTGATGTGAGCCAGCAGGGGCGGCGAAGGTGGAATGGACTTTTGCCGCCCGGGCGGAGTGAATAGGCGCGCGATACGATCCTAATGAGACATCGTCCAAGCGCTGTCTGAAAGATCGACGAGCGATAGCCAGACAAGGCAAGAATCGGCGAAAGAAGGACCGAGCTGGCGCACCAGTCGATTTTTAACGCCGGATGGGTGAGCGCGGGCATTTTTCAGACAAAGCGTAAGAGAAGACAGGGCAGAGGAGGCCCTAACAGCATGCCAGGTACGACTCCCAATCTGCCGCCGCGGCAGGAGAGCTGGCTGGACCGGCCGGCGCACCATCATTGGCTGGAGAGCGAGGGCCAGCGTCTGCTGGCGTTCTACCGCGCCTCGCGTCATCCCGACTGCGGTTTCGCCGCGCTAGATGAAGACGGCAGGCTGCCTGCCGAGGCCAACCCCGACACCATGATCACCGCCCGCATGACCCACTGCTTTGCCCTGGCCGCCATGCGCGGCGAGCCCGGCATGATGCCGCTGGTCGCGCACGGCGTGGCGGCGCTGCGGTGCGGCCTGCGGGACGACGAGCACGGTGGCTGGTATGGCGCGCGACCGAAGGCGGGGGAGACTCAGACCAAACAGGCCTACATCCATGCCTTCGTGGCGCTGGCGGCGGCTAGTGCCTGGCAGGCCGGCGATGAAGCTGCCGGGCCGCTGCTCGACGATATCGTCGATGTGATCGAGACCCGATTCTGGTCGGAGGACGAAGGACGCATGCGCGAGGGGTTCTCCCGCGACTGGCGCGAGGAAGAGGCCTATCGCGGCGGCAACAGCAACATGCACGCCACCGAAGCCTTCCTGCAACTGGCCGACGTCCTCGACGAGCCCAAGTGGCGGGCTCGTGCGCTCTCCATCGTCGACAGGATCATCCACGCCCACGCCAGGCCCAACGACTATCGCGTCGTGGAGCATTTCGACAGCGAATGGAACGAGTGGCGCGACTACAACGAAGACACGCCCAAGGATCAGTTCCGGCCCTATGGCGCGACGCCCGGTCACGCCTTCGAGTGGTCCCGGCTGCTGCTGCATCTCGAGGGAGGGCTGCTGCGCCACGGCGAAGCGACGCCCGGGTGGCTGCTGGAGGATGCCCAGGGCCTGTTCCGCAGCGCCACCGAACTGGCCTGGCACGTGGATGGAGAACCGGGGCTGGTCTACACCCACGACTGG
This sequence comes from Salinicola sp., assembly GCA_002695065.1. Lineage (GTDB taxonomy): Bacteria > Pseudomonadota > Gammaproteobacteria > Pseudomonadales > Halomonadaceae > Salinicola. The sequence goes on from NZNW01000025.1 coordinate 4,975, forward strand.
AACAATCGACCGGTGGTGCACGAGCGCATGCACTGGACCCTGGCCGAAGCGGCCGCCACCGCGGCCGTGCTGCTCAAGCGCACCGGCAACGCGACCTACGAGGTCTGGTATCGCCGCTTCTGGGACTACATCGATCGCTTCCTGATCGATCGCGAACGGGGCAGCTGGTGGCAGGAGCTCGACCGTCACAACCGGCCGTCCAGCGAAGTCTGGAGCGGCAAGGCCGATCTCTACCATGCCTATCAGGCGACGCTGCTGCCGCGACTGCCGCTCTCCCCGACCATGGCCAGGGCGATCGCCGACGGCGCCTTGTAGCCCGCCCGGCGGGTGCCTCCGTCCCCGCTGCCGTCACGCCTCGATCCAGGATCGGGGCGTTTTTCATTCGGACAAACGCCTACCCCGAAAGCGGCATGGGCTTCGTTGCCGAACTCTGGCTAGCTAGGACCTCCGACACTTGGCCGTGAGGAGCGCGACGATGACAATGATTGGGGATTTTCGGCAAGTGAGGCTAGGGTGGGCCACGCTGCTGCTGGCGAGCCTGCTGCTGGGCGGTTGCAGCACCCAGAACCTCGAGCGGGAGCCTTCGCGAGAGCCACCCGCCAAGACGGCCAGACAATCCCCGGATCGCAGTTGGGGGCCGGTCATGGAAGCGGTCGCCATGGCGAGACTCTATCCAGACGGGAAGTCGGTGGTCGACCTGGTGCCCAAGCGCGATCCGGCGGCGATCGTGGCCGACTTCGAGCAACTGCGACAGCGGGAAGGGACAGTCGGCAAGGCTCGGTTGCAGGCCTTCGTGGATGCCAACTTCGATCCGCGCCCGGAGAACGAGACGCGGCTTGGCGAGGACGCCGATACCTCGATCGAGGCCCATATCGTCAACCTCTGGCCCTACCTGACCCGGGATCCGGCGGACACCGACGAAGGCCCCTGGAGCAGCCTGGTGTCGCTTCCGGAGCCCTACGTGGTACCGGGTGGACGCTTCAACGAGATGTTCTATTGGGACAGCTACTTCACCATGCTGGGGCTGGCGCGCAGCGACCGCTTCGATCTGGTGCGTGATATGGTCGGCAATTTTGCCTGGCTGATTGATACCTACGGCTTCGTCCCCAATGGCACCAGAACCTATTTCCTGACCCGCAGCCAGCCGCCGTTCTTTGCCCCGATGGTGGCACTGCTGGCGGAGCACGACGGCGACGACGTCTATCGCCGCTACCTGCCCGAATTGTTGCGAGAACACGACTACTGGATGCGCGGCGCCGATGAGATCGGCCCCGGCGAGGCGCGCGAGCACGTGGTCGAGCTGGCCGACGGCACCCTGCTCAACCGCTACCACGGCAGCGAGAACTGGCCGCGGCCGGAGGCCTATGCCGCCGAACGGGAGCTGGCCGCGCGCAGCGACCGCCCGGCGCCCGAACTGTACGGGCATCTGCGAGCCGCCGCCGAAAGTGGCTGGGATTTCAGCTCGCGCTGGATGGCCGATGGCCAGCACCAGACCACCATCGAGACCCGCGATATCCTGCCGGTGGATCTCAACGCCCTGCTGTATCAGCTCGAGCGCACCCTGGCTCGGGCATGGCGGGTGCAAGGCGACGCTGCCCAGGCCGAGCGCTTCGAGGCGATGGCCGAGCGCCGCCAGAGCGCGATCAACCGGGTCTTCTGGCAGCAGGACGGGGGATACTACACCGACTACGACTGGCGGGAGGGGCGCCTGACCGATGCGATTTCCGCCGCCATGGTGTACCCGCTGGCGTTCGGTGTCGCCGACCCGGCCCGGGCTGATGCCACGGCTGCAACGGTGCGGCGCGAATTGCTGCGTGCCGGCGGCATGGTCACCACCACGCGTGATACCGGTGAGCAGTGGGACGCGCCCAATGGCTGGGCGCCGCTGCAGTGGCTGGCGGTTGCGGGGCTCGACCGTTACGGACACGAAGACCTGGCCGAAACCATCGCCCGTCGCTGGATCGAGACCAACCGCGAGGTCTACCGGCAGACCGGCAAACTGGTCGAGAAATACGACGTGGTCGACCCCGCCGTGGGGGGCGGCGGCGAATACGATGTCGTCGATGGGTTCGGCTGGACCAATGGCGTGCTGCTGGATCTGATCCATCGCTATCCGGCGACAGCCCATCGGTAGCAACCTGCGTGATGCTAGACGGCTGGAAATCCGGACCCCGAGGACCGTCGTATGGCGTCATTCCGCTCGGCAGCACCGGATACCAGCGGCGTACTCATCGAACGGCGATCAACCGGACGGGCCGTTCGATGCCCCGGCCACCGCGCTTCAAAAGCCGGTTGTCGCCGCCGAAGACGGTGGTGTCATCCAAAAAAATGAGGACCGAGTCCAGGCTGGGGACGACACGGGTCCTGCCGGTAGCGGTCACTACAGAACGGCGATGGCAAGGTCAGGGCGCTTCGTATCCGAGTGCTTTCATTACCCGTGCAGTGTCGTCTTCGTGCTCCTGCATCAGACGAGTGAGCTGCCCGGCATTCAGTGCGCGGATGCCGAACCCGGCTTGAGACATCGCCTGACGGAAAGCGTCGGAGTCGACCACGGCGAGTACGGCCGCTTCCCAGGTATCGACTGCTTCCTGCGGCATGCCCACTGGTCCGCCGAGCGCGCGCCAGGTACCGCCGTCGACGACTTCGTCCGCGATCTCACCGGCCAGTGGCACGTCTTCGAAGTTCTCGACCGGGGTCGGACTCAGCACCGTCAGAGCGCGCGCCATATCGGCGTCGATCATGGCGCCAGCCTCGGGCAGCGACGCGGTCAGAAAATCGACGCCCCCAGAGATTAGTTCCGATAAGCCGCTTGCCGCGCCCTGGCCGGGAATCCAGCGGATCTCGGCGACATCCACCCCTTCGTCCAGCAGAAAGCTCGCCATCGGTACGTCCCACACGCTTCCGCAGCCGCCAGCGCAGTGGATGGTGTACTCCGATGGCGACTCTCGCAGTGCGTCGATGGCCTCCTCGAGTGAGTCGAATGGCGAGTCCTTCGCGGTGATCAGTGCCGAGCTGTCGCCGTTGAAGCTGGCGATGGGCGTGAAGTCATCGACCGAGAAAGTAGCCTGGCCGGTGTAGTGATAGCCAGCGTAGGGAAACAGCAGCCCCACCGTGTAGCCGTCCGGTTTGGCATTCTTGATCGATGTGAGACCAACGACACCGCCGCCCTGGCCCTGGTTGATGATAGTGATTGGCTGACCCAGTTGCTTCTCGAGGCCTCGGGCCAGCAGGCGGGTCGTGGTATCGCCGCCTCCACCGGCCCCTGCCGGAACGATGATCGTCACGGGGCGCTCCGGGAAGTTCGCGGCGAATGTCGATGCGGAGAGCAGGCTCAAGGCAATAAAGGCGAGACAGGGTTTCATGATGGGTTCCTTTTGAGTTGTCGTGTCGGTTCATCGTCGCGCTGGTTTCAGCCGCCTTGACGGGTTCGGCCAGCACGACGATCCGGCGAGCGCCGTCGATCTGGACTCATGACTGTGGCGGTAGAATCTTTCCCGGATTGAGGATGTCGTTCGGATCCAGTGCCCTTTTCAGTTTTCGCATCAGTGCCACCCCGGTGTCGCCGAATTCTTCGGCCAGATACCGGCTCTTGCCGTAGCCGACACCGTGCTCCCCGGTACAGGTTCCGCCCAGCGCGATGGCGTGATGCGCCAGTTCCGAGGCGAGTTCGTCGGCCAGTGCGCGCTCCGCATCATCGTCGGGATCGATGAGATAGCTCATGTGGAAGTTGCCGTCGCCGACGTGGCCTAGGGCGACCGCCATGAAGGGCGCTCGCTTGGCCTGATGCTGGGCGAAGAGAATGCATTCGGTGAGGCGCGAAATCGGCACGCAGACATCGGTTCCCCAGATTCCGCCACCGGGACGACGCGACAGGATGGCGTAGTGGAATTCATGACGGGCCTGCCAGAGCTTGTTGCGCGCTTCGCGCGTGCTCGCCCAGCGGACGTCGGTACCACCGTTGTCGTGCGCCATGGCCGAGGCGAGCGCGGCCTGCTCCTCGACGCCCGCCTCGGTACCGTGGAAGTCGAAGAACAGCGTCGGCGCCACGACATAGTCCAGCCCGGCGAAGTCGTTGACGGTAGCCATGCCGACGTCGTCGATGAACTCGATGCGCGCCACCGGAATCCCCAGTTGGATGATCTCGGTAGCCGTGGTGATAGCGCTGGCGGTATCGGGAAACGCGCACACGGCGGCACTCTCTGCTTCGGGAATGCCGGCCAGGCGTACCGTCACTTCGGTGACGATACCGAGCGTGCCCTCGGAGCCCACGAAGAGCCGGGTCAGATCATAGCCAGCGGAAGACTTGCGTGCACGACTTGCTGTCCTCACGACGCTGCCGTCGGCGAGCACAACGGTAAGGTTGAGCACGTTCTCGCGCATGGTGCCGTAGCGAACGGCATTGGTTCCGGAGGCCCGGGTGGCGGCCATGCCGCCGAGAGTCGCGTCTGCCCCGGGGTCGACGGGAAAGAACAGCCCGGTGGCGCGCAGATACTGATTCAGCGTCTGGCGGGTGACGCCGGCTTGCACCGTGACGTCGAGGTCCTCTGCGCGCAGTTCGAGAATTTCGCTCATCCGGCTGAGATCGAGACAGACCCCACCATGAAGGGCGGCGGTATGGCCCTCCAGCGAAGTACCCGCGCCCATGGCGACTACTGCCACGTTCTCTATAGCCGCCAATTTGACGAGAGCGGCGACTTCCTCGGTCGACTCGGGATAGACGCCAACCTGAGGCGGAATAGAGGGATGCCAGCACTCGCCGCGGCCCATACGCTCGAGCTCGGAGGGACTAGTGCTGACCCGCTCGCCGACGATCTTGCGCAGGCGCTCGATGAAGTTGTCCGGCAGTGCAGTATGTCGAATCGATGGCATGTGGCTCATGAGGTTCCTTCCTGTAAGAGGCGTTGCGTTCAGTCCAGTCCGAACAGGCGGGGCAGATAGAGAACGGTCTCCGGCACGTAGGTGATGAGGAGCAGTGTGGCGACGGCGGAAAGCAGCAGCGGCCACATGGCGCCCACGATTTGACCAATGGGCATGCCGGTCACGATGGCACCGGTGAACAGGGCTGCGCCATAAGGCGGCGTGATCAGACCGATGACCAGGTTGAAGACCACGACGACGCCGAAATGGATGGGATCGACCCCCAGATCCACCACCAGCGGCATCAGCATGGGTACCACGATGAGAATCGCCGGCAGCATGTCCATCACCATGCCCCAGAGCAGCAAGAACACATTGATGATCAACAAAATGAGATAGCGGTTGTCGGTGAAACTGAAAATGAAGCTCGCGATCAGGTCCGGCACCCTCTCCGAGGCGAGCACCCAGGAGAACACCGCCGAGGCGCCGGAGAGCAGGAGCACCACGGCGGAGAGCACGGCGCTTCGAATCATCAGGAACAAGATCGTCAGCCAGTGAATCGCCCGGCCTTGGCGGATCAACAGCAGCAGAAACCCGTAGCCGACCGCCACGGCGGATGCCTCGGTGGGCGTGAAGACCCCTGACAGAATGCCTCCGAGGATGATGATCGGCATGGCCAGGAAGGGCAGCGATGAGGCAGTGACTTTCAAGAATTCACCGATGCTGATGCGCCGGTCCCTGACTGGCGTCATCCTGCGCGAGGAGCAGAAGACGACGATGGCCATGGCGACGGAGACCAGCGTGCCGGGTATGGCTCCGCCGACGAGCAGGCCGCCGATGGATGTGCCGGTGATGGCTCCCACCAGCACCATCGGGATCGATGGTGGAATGATCGCACCCTTGATCGAAGAGGCGACGGCGAGCGCGGTGCTGAATGCCCGCGTGAAGCCGTTCTTCTCCATCATCTTGACCTGCATCTTGCCCAGCCCGGCGATTTCGGAAATAGCCGATCCGGAGCAGCCTCCGAACAGCATCGAGGAGACGATGGTCACATAGCCCATGCCGCCGCGCGTGCGTCCAACCAGCGCGTTCGAGAAATTCATCATCTTGTCGGCGGTGCCGGAAACCACCATGAGGTCGCCGGCCAGCATGAAAAAGGGAATGGCAAGCAGCGTGAAATTGTCGATGCCGATGAAGAACTGCTGAACCACCAGAAAGAGCGGCAGATCCTGGACGACGAAAAACAGGATCGTGCTGGTCAGCATGGCGAACGACAGCGGAATGCCGATCGCCATCATGACGACGAAGCCGATGAGAAAGAGTGTCAGAGACATCAGACGACTCCCTCGATCTCGCCCAGTGCTTCGCGTCTATCGGGGCCGAAGTGCCGGCCGAACACCTGGAGGATCGACAGCCCCGCCCCCAGCGGGTAAGAGAGATAGACCCATAAGTAGGAGACACGCAGCGATGGCGTTCGCATGATGGATTCATCGATCGCCAACAGTGCCCCCTGGATCAGAATCACCAGCAGCGTGCCGATGACGATGGTATCTATCAACCACTCCAGTGTGATCTGCAGACGTGCCGGCAGAGCGGTAAGCAGAAAGGTCAGCCGAGGATGCTGCTGGAGCCGCAGGGCGATGGCGCTGCCGATCATCACCAGAGAAAACATCAGATAGCGCGACATCTCATCGCCCCAGAACACCGGAGCGTTGAACAAGTAGCGAGCGACGACCATCCAGATGACCAGAATCGACATCATCAGAAGTAGCGCGCCAGCGAGGGTGGCGGTGATCCAGAACACGACGCGATCACCATGTCCGAGAAAAGTCGTGAGTCGTTGCATGAGGAGACCTCGAAATCCGGCGAATGCGCCGCACTGGGAAAATCAGTCGTCGACCGAGTCGATAGTGTCAAAGCAGTCGTTCACGAACGCTTCTCCAGTCTCGTCGATCGCACACCGACTGGCCTGGGGGAGGGAACCTCGTGAAGGACCTCGAGCCGCTCGGGTGTCGATGTCCACCCTTCGCCGATCCGAGTCTCGAGCGCGAGCACGTCCTGCAGGGCGCTGATGCCGGCATGGGGAGGGTGGCCTCCGTCTGAGCCTCGTCCGCGGGCGGGCGAAGATCCTCGGGCAGAGGCTGATACCACTGCTCGTTGACGACCACGCCGGCGGTGGTCACGGCGATGGTCATGAGATGACCCGGGCGGGTCGGTTGGCCCTGCACCTGGTCGTGCTTTTGCTGCTGTATCACCACCAGGAGCGCTGGCCATCCACCACGCCTGTCTGCCGTGCGCTCTAGAGCGCACGGCAGACAGGC
>NZNW01000026.1 GCA_002695065.1 Salinicola sp.
ATACCGCGTTAAAAATCGGCTCAAAATGCTCATTTACACCCCGTAAACTCCGCGTTTTCGCCGATTTTTGCCTTGTCTTGCCTTCGCTCGATGACTTTTCGTACAAACCCTTATACCAGTTGCCCGGCCTGCACTCGCGACCAAAGGCGTGCTTACGATTCCAGAATACCACTGTACATTCTGCTGAACGATGTTCAGCTCATTGGACAATAGTGGGGCGCTAGTTTTGATAAATGGGCTCTGGTTTTGATAGCTGGGCTCGAATTTCAAGCGTGGAACTCTGGAGAGGCGGACGGTTCATGAACGAGGGCAAGCTACGCGTGGCGGTCGCGACGCCGCTGAGCGAGGAACTGTGCGAATGGATCGAGGCCCGCGAGCCTCGCCTCGCGCTGATGCGGGATCAGTCGCTGCTGCCGCCCATGCGTCACCCGGCGGACTTTGGCGGCGATCCCGCTTTCCGGCGTACCCCGGAGCAGGAGGCCCGCTTCGACGCGCTGCTCGCCGAAGCCGAGGTGCTCTACGGCATACCCGATGTCGACCCCGCCCGGTTGGCCCGTGCCGTCGAGGCCAACCCGGTGCTGCGCTGGGTGCATATCATGGCGGCTGGCGGCGGCGGCCAGGTGAAAGCGGCCAACCTCTCCGCCGAGCAGTTGGCGCGGGTGCGTTTCACCACTTCAGCCGGGGTCCATGGTGGCCCGCTGGCGGAGTACGCGGTGTTTGGCGTGCTGGCCGGTGCCAAGCAGCTGCCGCGGATTCTCGACCAGCAGCGCGCTCACCACTGGAGCGGGCGCTGGATGATGGGGCAGGTCAGCGAACAGCGCGTGCTGCTGCTGGGGCTGGGCGGCATCGGTCGCGAAGTGGCGCGCAAGCTGTCGCTGCTGGGTGCGTATGTGATGGGCGTGTCGCGTCACCAGCGCCCGGTCGAGCATGTCGACGAGATCGTCTCCCCCGATCGCTTGCATGAGGCGGTGGGTCGCGCCGACGCGGTGGTGAGTTCGCTGCCCGGCACCGCCGCCACGCAGGGCATGGTGGACGACGCCCTGCTGGCGGCGATGAAGCCCGGCGCGACCATCGTCAACGTGGGGCGCGGCACGGTGATCGACGAACCGGCGCTGATCCGCGCGCTGGAGCGCGGCCAGGTGGGGCTCGCGGTGCTCGACGTCACCGCCGTGGAGCCGCTGGACCCCGGATCGCCGCTGTGGGATCTGCCCAATGTGCTGCTGACACCGCATACCGCGGCGTTGAGCGAGGCGGAGGATCGCCTCATCGCCGAGCTGTTCGTCGACAACGCGCGCCGCTATCTCGACGGCGAGCCGCTGCTCAACCGCGTCGACACCGTGGAGTTCTACTGATGGCGGGCGAGGGCGAGCGAACGCCGGCGGTGAGCCGGGCGATTCGAGTGCTGGCGCTGCTGGAGAAGGCTGGCGGCACCCCCCAGGGCGTCAGCGAGATGGCGCGCCAGCTCTCGGTGGCCCGCTCGTCGCTGTTCAACATCTGCCTGACGCTGGAAGCCGATGGGCTGATTGCCCGCAGCGGCAACGGCTACCGGCTGGGGCGGCGGCTGGTGGAGCTGGGCGGCGCCTATCTGCGCACCGACGACCCGGTACAGGCGTTCTACCAGGCCTGCAACGAGACCCCGCTGCTGCATGACGAGATCTGCCAGCTGGCGGTGCTCGACGGCACCGAGGTGCTTTATCTCGCCGCCCACGCCGGGCGCATGCCGCTGCGCATGACCGCCAGTATCGGCAGTCGCTTTCCCGCCTCGATCACGGCGGTGGGCAACGCACTGCTGGCGAGACTCGACGACGACGAGATTCGCCGCCGCTTTGCCGACCCCGCCACGCGCCCCGCCTGGACCGATCGCTCGGTGACCGATCTCGACGCCCTGGTGGAGAAGATTGGCACGGTGCGCAGCCGTGGCCACGGTCGCGACCTGGGCGAGGTCTTCCCGGGCGTGCGCGGGCTGGCGGTGACCGTCGCGCCCCAGTACAGCGGCGAGCAGGCCTACGCCCTGGGTACGTCGCTGATGCAGGAGCGCTGCGACGACGAGATCGAGACGCGGGCGGTGGAAGCGCTCCAGGCGATGGCCGCGCGCATCGCCAATCCCATGAACCTCGCCGCCGATGGCGGCGGTCGCGACTAGGAGAACGATGCCATGGCGACGTTCGAGGAGACCTTTGGAATCGGTCCTGGCGCCGCTGACCGGCGACGGGTGGGCATGATCGGGCTTGGCAGCATGGGCATGCCGATGGCCCGCAACCTGCTGGCGTCGGGCGTTGCTGCCCGGGTCAGCGTTCACGGCCGCTCGCGGGACCGGATCGGGCCGGCGCTGGATGCCGGTGCCGAATGGTGCGACAGCCCCCGGGAGCTGGCCGCGGCCAGTGACGTGATCATCACCGTCCTGCCCGACCTGCCGCAGCTGCGGGAGTTGCTCGAAGGCGAGGAGGGCTTGCTGGCGGGGCTCTCCCAGTCGCTGCTGTTGGTGATCTGTTCGACCTCGTCGCCGGCCGGCATCCGCGAGCTGGCCGCCGAACTCGAGTCGCGTACCGACGGCCGGGTCCGGCTGCTCGACGCGCCGCTCTCCGGCGGCGCCGATGGTGCCGAGGCGGGAACGCTCTCGATCATGGTCGGGGGCGACGAGGCGGCCTTCGCCGTTGCCCGTCCGCTGCTGGAGACCTTCGGCACGCCGGTGCTGCTGGGGCCGCTGGGGGCCGGGGAGGTGGCCAAGGCCTGCAACCAGATGGTGGTCGCTTCGACCATGGTGGCGCTGGCGGAGGCCACGGTGATTGCCGAGCGCGCCGGGCTCGATCTGGCCAGGCTGCTCGACTGCCTCGGGGGCGGCTATGCCGGCGGGCGTTTCCTAGCGTCGCGCAGGCAGCGCCTGATCGACAAGGATTACACCCCGTCCGGCCTGGCCCGCTACATGATCAAGGATCTCGGCTTCGCCACCGACGAGGCGGCGCGGGGCGGGGTGGTGGCACCTCAGCTGACCACCCTGGCGGCGCTCTACGAGGATCTGGGACGGCGCGGTTTCGGCGACGAGGACCTCACCGTGACGCAGCGCTATATCGCCGAGCTCGATCGTCTGCCCGGCGACGGGCGCGAGCGATGACAGGCTGACCCGAGAGGGCGGGAGGCAACGATGACGGCGGTTCGGACTTTCTGGCGTGGAATCGAGTGGGCCATCGCCGCGCTGATGGCGGCGATGATGATCCTGGTGTTCGTCAACGTGGTGCTGCGCTACGGGTTCGCTTCCGGGCTGCGCCCCGGCATCGAGCTGTCGCGGCTGGGATTCGTCTGGATCGTCATGCTGGGGGCTTCGCTCTGCCTGAAGGAGGGCGAGCACCTGGCGGTCGGCGAGCTGTTCGATCGGCTGCCGCGACCGGTGCGCCTGGTCCTGGGGCGGCTGCTGTGGCTGGTGATCCTGATTGCCGCGCTCATGCTGCTGGTGGGCTGCTGGCGCCAGACGCTGGCCAACTGGCATAACATCTCGCCGCTCACCGGCCTGCCCAGTGGGCTCTTCTATCTCGCCGGCGTCGTCTCCGGGGCGCTGATGAGCGTGACCGCGACGCTCGGGCTACTGCGTCCGGGATATTCGGAAGCGCCCGGCGTCGGGGCTGCTGGCAGCGGGGCTTCAGGTGTCGAAGCGCCCGGCGTCGACAGCGCGCATGACCGGGAGACCAGACCATGACCCTGGCGCTGTTTCTGGCGGTACTGATCGGCGCCATCCTGCTGCGCCTGCCGGTGGCCTTCGCCCTGCTGGCGGCGGCCGGGGCGCTGATGCTGCAGATGGGCATGTTCAGCGCCGACATCGTTTCCCAGTCGCTGATCAACGGCGTCGACAACTTTGCCCTGCTGGCCATCCCGTTCTTCATGGTGGCCGGCGAGGTGATGGCCGTGGGCGGCCTGTCGGATCGTATCGTGCGCCTGGCGATGGCGCTGGTGGGGCACTGGCGCGGCGGGCTGGGCTACGTGGCCATCATCACCTCGCTGCTGCTGGCCGGGCTTTCCGGCTCGGCGGTGGCGGACGCGGCGGCGCTGGTCAGCATCCTCTATCCGATGATGCGCAAGAGCGGCTATCCCGCCTCCCGCTCGGTGGGGCTGCTGGCCGCCGGCGGCATCATCGCGCCGGTGATTCCGCCCTCGCTGCCGCTGATCATCCTCGGGGTGGCGGGCAATCTCTCCATCGCCAAGCTGTTCATCGGCGGGATCGTGCCGGGGCTCTTCATGGGCCTGGCGCTGATGATCACCTGGCGCTTCATGATGCGTAAATCGGATCTCGAGCCGCAGCCGAAGGCCACCCGCGGCGAGCGGCTGAAGGCGCTGCGCGACAGCGTCTGGGCGCTGCTGCTGCCGGTGATCATCATCGTCGGGATCCGTTTCGGGGTCTTCACGCCCACCGAGGCAGCGGTGGTGGCGGCGGTCTACGCCATCGTCGTCTCCGCCGTGGTCTATCGCGAGCTGGATGCGCGCAAGCTGCTGGCGGTGCTGATCCGCGCCGGGCGTTCCACCGCCCTGGTGATGTTCCTGGTCGGCGCGGCGATGGTCGCTTCCTGGGTGATCACCATCGCCCAGTTGCCGCAGCAGCTCGCCGGCCTGCTGGGGCCGCTGGCGGACGATCCGAAGCTTTTGATGGCGGCGATCATGGTGGTGGTGCTGCTGGTCGGGATGGTGATGGATCTCGCGCCCGCCATCCTGATCCTGGTGCCGCTGTTCATGCCGCTGGTGAAGGCGGCGGGCATCGATCCGATCTACTTCGGCCTGATGTTCGTCATCAACTGCTGCATCGGGTTGATCACGCCGCCCGTGGGCACGGTACTCAACGTGGTCTGCGGCGTCGGCAACACTACCATGACCAACGCGGTGCGCGGGGTCTATCCCTTCGTTCTGGTGTACATCGGTCTGCTGGCGCTGTTCGTGCTGGTGCCTCAGATCATCACGGTGCCGATGCATTGGCTGATCGGCTAGCGCCTGAAGGCGTGAAAGCGCAAAACAAGGCAAGGAGAGGTGTCATGAACAAGATCATCAAGGCAACCACCGCCACGCTGTTCGGGCTGGCGCTCGTGTCGAGTTCCGCCATGGCCGCGACGACGTTGCGTTTCGCGCATCCGGCACCGCAGAGCGATCTGCAGCAGACCCTGGCGGAGAAGTTCAAGGAGGAGGTGGAGAGCGCCAGCCATGGCGAGCTGAAGGTGCAGATCTTTCCCAACGGCCAGTTGGGCAACGACTCGCAGATGATCGACGGCACCCGCTCGGGGATCATCGACATCACCCTGTCGGGGCTCAACAACTTTACCGGGCTGGTGCCCGAGGCCGCCGCCTTCACGCTGCCATTCATGTTCGCCGACCACCAGGCCGCCTTCAACGCCCTCGATGGCGAGCCGGGGGATCGGGTCACGAGCGAACTCGAGAGCGCCGGCCTCAAGGGCCTCGCGTTTCCCGAGAACGGTTTCCGGGAGATGACCAATAACCGGGGGCCGATCCGCGAGCCCGGGGATCTCGAGGGGCTGCGCATGCGGGTCAACAACTCCATCGTGCTCAACAACATGTTCGAGCTGCTGGGCGCCAATCCGCAGCAGATTCAGGTCAACGAGCTCTACACCGCCATGGAGACCGGCGTGGTCAACGCCCAGGACCACCCGCTGGGTATCGTGGTGTCGTTCAACTTCGACGAGGTGCAGAAGTACCTGTCGATGACCAACCACGCCTACGCGGCGCTGTTGCTGGCCATGAACAAGAGCCGGTTCGACAGCCTGACGCCCGAACAGCAGCAGATCGTGCAGAAGGCCGCCGACGACGCCACCGCCATGCAGCGACAGATGAACATCGACCAGACCGAGCAGATGATCTCGCAGCTCGAGGACGATGGCATGGAGGTCAATCGCGACGTCGACACCGCCGCCTTCCAGGAAGCGGTGCAGCCGGTCTGGCAGGATTTCATCGATGAATACGGCGAGGAGCTGATCGACAGCATTCAACAGGCGGCGGGGCAGCAGCAGGGTTGAACGGTAGCGCGGGGGAAGGTCTCGATTCGGTCGCGCAAACCTGCCCCTGCGAATATGGCCGGGCCGGCTGGCCAAGACTGTCGAATCCGTTTGGCATTTCAGATCATCGACGAGCGTCTTGACGTACGTACCGAAAAACGTACGCTATGGATATCGAGGTGTAAGGAGTGTGTCATGACAGGAATTACGGCAACTGAGGCGCGTGGCAACCTCTATCGTTTGATTGATGAAACCGCCGAATCCCACCAACCCATCGTCATCATGGGGAAGCGGAACAGGGCGGTTCTGGTATCAGAGGAAGACTGGGCCGCCATTCAGGAAACGCTTTATCTACTCTCTGTGCCGGGTATGCGTGAGTCCATTCGTGAGGGGATGGAGACCCCGGTCGATGAGTGCTCCGAGGAACTCGACTGGTGACGTGGAAGCTGGTCTATACCAGGCAAGCCCAGAAAGATGCTCGGAAGTTGGCCTCCAGCGGCCTGAAGCCCAAGACCCAGGAGCTGCTGGCGTTGCTGTCGGAAGATCCGTATCGGAAGCCGCCTCCGTTCGAGAAGCTCGTCGGCGATCTCGCGGGTGCCTATTCGCGCCGAATCAATATCCAGCGCCGTCTGGTTTATCAGGTGCTCGATGAAGCGCGGGTCGTGAAGGTGCTTCGCCTCTGGAGCCATTATGAGTGATCCGTAATCGCCGCCTCTGCACTAGCTGCGGCTCGAAAGGCGCATGGAAGTGTAAGCAGGGTTGCAACGCTCACGGTCGTAAAGAAATATCGGTGCCTGCCGTCATCGACAGTCAGATTTGGCCAGTTTATAGCGGTTATAGGTATTACTTCTGACTATGGAGGCCACTATGGCGAAGCCGACGTCCATCAAGCTCGACGACGACCTGAGAGATCGAATCCAGCATTTAGCTAACGCTCGCAGGCGCTCGGCGCATTGGCTAATGCGCGAGGCTATCGAACAATATGTGGGCCGCGAAGAAAAGCAGGAAGCGTTCAGACGGGATACGCTCAAGGCTTGGGAACATTACCAGGCCACCGGTATGCATGTGACCGCTGACCAAGTAGAAGAGTGGTTGACCAGTTGGGGCAAGGATAACGAGGTGCCAGGCCCAACATGGCACGAGTAATTTTTGCCTCCGCAGCGGTTCGGGATCTGGAGCCATCGCGTGATTTTCTGCGACCGAAGAACCCGGCAGCGGCTGAAAGGGCTGCGAAAGCCATCATCCAAAGCGTTCGGGCACTCGGGGGTTGCCCCATATCGGGCGCCTTGTCGAGGATCTGCCTGCAGAGTATCGGGACTGGATGATCGATCATGGCGATAGCGGCTATGTCGCCCGCTACCGTATCGATGGTGATGTTGTCGTGGTGCTAGCCATTCGACACCAGAAGGAAGCTGGCTTCTAGATATTGCGAGTCTGGTGCGTGCCGTTTGTCGGAAAGGCGATAGTCAATACAGGTTCCTGTGCGACCTTCATTGTTAGGCAGCAAAACGGCCTTGTCGCCCGTCAAGTCGTCAGGGTGGCAAGGCCGTGTCTCATCGCCCTCGAGAGGGGCGTACGCTAGCTGGCCCGCGCCTTCCACGCCGTTTCCAGCACGTCGCGGATCGAGCATGCTGCTCAAGCTGCGCTGACGGCATGCACTTCCAGGTTGACCTTCAATGCTTTGCGAACGGCGCCCAAAATCGCCGCCAAGTTGTCCATGCCGGGATTACCGGAGGAGGACAACATGCGATGCAGGCTCTTGCTGGGTCTTCCGGTCTCTTCGGCTAGCGCCTCGAATCCCACGGTGGCGTTCACTAGGTCGCGCAGCATCACGCGAGCGCAGTCCGGCTCGCCATTGAGAAAGAGCGTTACCGCCTCGTCCAGCATCGCCTTGGCGAATGCCGGGTCGTTCTCGACGCGGGCAGCGATCTTCGTTTTGAAGTCACGAGTCAATGCCATATCATTTCTCTCCCTTCTTCGCTTGACGCTTGCGCTGTTTGTACTCCTCGCGCAGTGCCTTGGCGTTATCGATATCAGCCTGCTGGCGCTTCTTGGTGCCCCCGCCAAACAGTATGATCAGCTCTTCGCCATCCCGAGCGAGATAGATCCGATATCCCGGCCCCCAGTCGATCCGGTATTCACCGATTCCTTCGAACCATTTTATGCTGGAGGTGTTGCCCATCGACATGCGGTACTCGGCGGTAGCTACCTTTGCCGCTGCTTGGGCATCGAGCCCCGCAAACCATTCGTGGTAGGGGCTCGTTCCATCTTTGCGCAGGAATTCACGAAGCTCGATCTTCATATCATGATGGTAACCTATAGGTTACTTCAAGGCGAGATTCATTGCTCTTGCAGGGCAGTGATGGGAGGGCAGCGCATCGCGATCACGACTCGTGCGTTGCCGTCATCGATCACTTCGGCAGCAAAACGGCCTTGTCACCCGTCAGGTGGCAAGGCCATGTCTCATCGCCCTCGAGAGGGGCGTACGCTAGCTGGCCCGCGCCTTCCACTCCGTTGCCAGCACGTCGAGGGTCTGGTCGATCTGTTCGCGGGTATGGTCGCAGTTGAGGAAGAACCGTAGCCTCGCGCTCTTCTCGGGCACCGCCGGGTGCAGGATCGGCTGCACGTTGATGTCGTGGTGGAGCAGGGCATCGGACAGGCCGGCGGCGAGCACGGAGCTGCCGACGATGATCGGCACCACGGCGACGCCGATGCTCTCGCCGATGTCGAAGCCCTTGAGCCTGGCCTGCTCGAGGAAGTAGCGCGAGATGTCGTGCAGCCGCTTCAACCGTTCGGGTTCATCCTTCATCACCTGGAGTGCGGCGAGGGATGGCCCGGCGACCTGGGCAGGCATGCCGACGCTGTAGAGGAAACCCGGTGCGAAGTAGCGCAGCATCTCCACCAGCTCCCGGCAGCCGGCGATGTAGCCACCGCAGCCGGAGAGCGTCTTGGACAGCGTACCCATCCAGATGTCGACGTCGGTGGAGGCCACGTCGCAGTACTCCCGCAGACCCAGCCCCCGGTCGCCCATCACCGCGAATGAGTGGGCCTCGTCCACCATCAGCCAGGCCTGGTGGCGGCGCTTGATCTCGACGAAGCGATTCAGGTCCGGGGCGTCGCCATCCATGCTGTAGAGCCCTTCGATCACCACCACCACGCGCTCGAACTGGCGACGATGTCGCGCCAGCAGGTTCTCGAGCGCGACCGGGTCGTTGTGCGCGAAGCTCATGCGCCGTGCGCCGGAAAGCTGCGCGCCGACCACGGTGCTGTTGTGGATGTACTCGTCGTGGAGGAGGAGATCCTTGGGGCCGAGCAGGTAGCCCAGCGTCGAGACGTTGGTGGCATGGCCGCTGACGAAGACCACGGCCTCCTCGACTTCGTAGGTGTCGGCGATGGCCCGCTCCAGTTCATGGTGGATCGGACGTTCGCCGGACACCGGGCGGCTGGCGGAGACCGAGCTGCCGTAGCGCTCCAGGGCGTCGATACCGGCCTGGATCACCCGTGGATGATGCGCCAGCCCCAAGTAGTTGTAGCTGGCGAAGTTGATGCACGAGCGCCCCTTGATCACCGTGGTGGCGCCGGCGGTGCTTTCGTGGACCTTGAAGAACGGATCGGGGATACCCAGCCGCTTGCCGCCCTCGCGCATCATCTTGAGCTGCTGGTAGCCCGGATGGCGGTCGAAGCGGGTAAAGCGCTCGTCGACGCTGGTGGCGGCGGGCTTGGGGGCGGTGTCTCCCTCCGGCCGCTGCTGGCGGCGCTGGCGCGCCTCCTGGAGCAGGCGCTGCTTGAGGGCGTCGCGGGGCTGGCTCATGACTGGCCCCCCCGAGTCCCGCTGTCGTCCCGAGTCCCGCCGCCGTTCTGCAGGGCGTCGACGCCGTGCTGGGCGGCGAGACCGCTGAGCGCATCCTCGTCGCTGTCGGTCTCGGTGTCGTCGCCACGCAGCTTGAGCATCAGGTAGTCGCACAGCTTGGCCAGCGTGCCGGCCTCGCTGAGCACCATCACCGGCACCTGGATGCCGAGCCGGGCTTCCAGCGCGGTGACGAGCTCGACACCCATCAGCGAGTCGAAGCCCATGTCGTAGACGGACTTGTGGATATCGATCTTCTCCTCGTCGATCAGCAGGATCTTGGCGAGCTCCTTGCTGAGGACTTCTATCAGGGTCGTGTGGAGCGCTTCCGGTGACAGGCTGGCCAGCAGTTTCTGCAGGTCATCGTCTCCCTCCTGGCCGCCGTCGTCCTTGGCGGTGCGGGCGATCTCCCGGTAGCGCGGCGCCTCCGCCGTGGGCAGGAAGCGAGCCAGCGCCCGCCAGTCGAGCTCCAACACGCCGAGCGAGGCCACATCGGCCACCAGCATCCGTTCGAGTACCGCCAGCGCGTCGCTGGAGGTCAACGCCTGGCCGCCGAGACGCTCCTGCAGGCTGTCGCGGGTCTGGGTGTTGCGCGCCAGGAAGCCGACGTCCTCGATCGCGCCCCAGCGCACCACCGTGGCCGGGCGGCCGTTGGCGCGACGGTTGGCGGTGAACGCTTCCAGCCAGTGGTTGGCGGCCACGTAGCTGGCCTGGCCGGGGTTGCCGAACAGGGTGGTGGCCGAGGAGTAGACGACGAAGAAGTCGAGCGTGTCGTTCGCCGTCAGCGAGTCCAGGTGTCGGGCGCCCTCGAGCTTCGGCGCCATCGCCTGGCGGATGCGTGATTCGTCGAGATTGCGGATCAGGCCGTCGTCGATGACGGTGGCGGCATGCACGATGCCGCGGATCGGACCGAGGCCCTCACGCGCTTCGTCCAGGACCCGCTCGAGCGCCGCGATATCGGTCACGTCGCAGGCGCGGGCGGCGACCGTCGCGCCGAGCGCTTCCAGCCGTTCGATGCCGGCCTCGGCTTCCTCGGTGACGGCGCCGCGGCGGCTCAGCAGCAGCAGCCGGCGCGCGCCCTTGGCGGCCAGCCATTCGGCGGTGGCGAGGCCGAAGCCGCCGAGCCCGCCGGTCACCACGTAGGTACTCGCCGCATCCAGCGTCAGCGGAACGTCCCTGGCCGGCGCAGGTGCCATGGTCGGCGGTCGCTCGTAGGTGACGACGACCTTGCCGATCTGGCGCGCCTGCTGCATGTAGCGGAAGGCCTCGACCACGCGATCGCTGCCGAAGGCGATGTAGGGCAGCGGCGCCAGCGTGCCGTCGGCGAACAGGGTCATCATCTCGCTGAACAGTTCGCCGGTGAGCTCGGGCAGTTCGCTCATCAGCTGGTCGGAGTCGACCCCGAAGTAGCTCAGGTTGTTGCGGAACGGGCGCAGGCCGACCTTGGTGTTCTCGTAGAAGTCGCGCTTGCCGAGTTCGACGAAGCGGCCGAACGGCTTGAGGACCCGCAGGTTCTGGTTGATCGCCTCGCCGGCCAGCGAATTGAGCACCACGTCGACACCGTCGATGCCGAGGCGCTGGCCGCTGCCGTCGTCTCCCGACGCCTGGCGTTCGGCCGCGTTGTCGTGGAGGATCTCCTCGGCGAAGGTCAGGCTGCGCGAGTCGTAGATGCGGTCGACGCCCATCAGGCGCAGGAAGTCCTTTTTCTCCGGCGAGCCGACGGTGGCGTAGATCTCCGCGCCCAGCCAGCGTCCGACCTGGATCGCGGCCAGGCCGACGCCGCCGGCCGCGCCATGGATCAGCAGCCGTTCGCCGGGCTGCACCCGGGCCAGGTGCTTGAGTGAGTAGTAGACGGTGAAGAAGGTCGTCGGGATCGTCGCCGCTGCGGCGTAGCCGATCTCGGCGGGGATCGGCGCCACCGCGTTGACGTCGGCGATCAGCCGGTCGCTGAAGCTCGCCGGGCCGAAGCCGACCACGGCATCACCGGGGCGCAGCGAACCGTTCGGATCGCCGACGCTGACCACTTCCCCGGCGAACTCCAGGCCCAGCGTCGGTCCGGCGAAGCCGTTCTCGATCGCCTCGTCGGAGAGCAGGCCCAGCGCATACATCACATCGCGGAAGTTGAGACCGGTGGCCTTGACCGCGATCTCGACCTGGCCGGGCTGCGGCGCGGGCAGATCGTGGGGCTGCCAGCGCAGGTGACGCAGTTGCCCCGGCAGCTCGAAGCCCAGGCTGACGGCGCGATCGCGTTCGGGCTGCTCGCCGCCGGAGCGGGTGCCCGGCGCCGGTGCCAGGCCGAGGCGGGGAACCCAGCGCTGGCCGTCGGCGTCGAGCACGATCTCGGTCTCCGCATCCGGCACGCTGAGCTCGAACAGCAGCGCATCCAGCAGTTCGCTGGACAGCGAATCGCGGCTCGACAGCGGCAGATCCAGTAGCCGAACCTGGCGGCTACCGGCCTCGTTCTGCAGCGAACGGCCGAAGCCCCAAAGCGCTGCGTCTTCGGGCAGCTTGGACCGCTGCGCTGCGTCTTCGGGCAGCCCGGAGAGATCAGCCGACGTAGAACCGTTCGAGGCGGCTTCGGGCAGGGTAGAAAAATGCGCGCCCACGCCGAGCGTGAGCCACCACAGCGCGGCGTCGCTCTCCATCGACTCCAGCGTCTGCAGCCACTGGGCGGCCAGTACGCAGCGATCCTCGGCCGCGCTGGCCAGGCCGCGCAGGTCGACGATCTGGCTCGGGCGGAAGGACTCCAGCGCCAGCGGCAGCAGTTCGCCGGGCATCAGCTCGCTGCCGGCCAGATGGTGGACGGCCTGGCCCAGCGTCTCGAAGCGGGTGACGAGCTTCGAGGCCAGCCATTGGGCGCTGTCGTCGCTGATCACCAGCCACTGCTCGGCATCATGGGCCGAGTCGTCACGGGCGGTGTCGGGTTCCGTCTCCGCCGTGGCGGAAGTCAACGGTGCCTGGGCGGTCAGCAACTGCAGGCCGCCCTGGTCGTTCTCCAGCGTGTGACGTTCGAGTTGGCGGTAGCCGAGGGTCTCCAGCCGCTGGCGGGTCGTCTCGAGATCGGCGGGGCGCGAATCGTGCGTCATCGCCAGTGACAGGAACGACTGCCAGTCGGTGTCGCCCAGCGCCAGCAGCGCGATCTGGGCGTCGTCCGCCAGTTGTCCCGGCAACCACTGCAGCAGCCGGTCGATCTCGTCCTGGGTCCCGTCCAGCGTGACCAGCGCGACATTGGCACCGATCGCCGGAGTGGCGGCGTCGATCGTCAGCAGGTCGACCCTGGGATCGTGCTCCGCCAGGGATTCGGCTTCATTGAGGGCGCTGTCGCGCAGGGCGACGAAGCGGTACTCGGCGCGATCGCCGCGCAATCCGCCCATCAGCCGCTCGCCGAGCTGCGGGCGCAGCGCCGAGGCTTCGAGCATCACCAGCCGCTGGTGAGGCGGCAGCAGCTCGAGCGACATGGCGTACTGGGCCAGCCAGGTATCGGCCAGGGCGTGCCAGCCGCGCTCGCCGACGGCGGCCTGTACCAGGCGCGTCAGGCGGGGGGCGTCCAGGCCCAGCGTGGCGACGTCGAGACGCTCCTCGAGCCAGTCGGCCAGATGCAGGCCGAAACGGCCGATGCTGTGGGTCAGCGCGGCGTAGTCCGGGTAGTCCCGGATCAGCAGGTTCCAGACCGTGGCCGCGTCGATCTCCGGCGCTTCCTGCAGCTGCCAGCCGGCCGGCGTCTCGGTGACGATGCCGATGGCCAGCGCCAGCTCGACCAGCGCCTGGCGACGCTTTCGGACCTCGCTCGCGCCGGCATCGAAATGGCCCGCCAGCAGTTGTCCGTCGCTGTCGGCATGGCTGCGCAGTGCCTCGTCGACGAGCGCCGAGACCAGGGTCTCCAGCAGCGGTTCGACCTCGTCGCCGTAGCGGCTGCCGGTCACGCTGCGGTAGTTGTCGGTCAGTTGCGCCAGGGCCAGCTCGGCGGTGGCGTCGTCCAGCGGCAGCGCGGCCGCTTCACGCGGCGCCGGCACCAGGCGATGGTCGAGATAGCTGAGTCGATGCTGCACCGCGTGACGCAGGCGGGCGGCCTTGAAACGGGCGCCTTCGACCACCGCCACGGCATTGCCGGTGGCATCGAACAGCGCCACGTCGGCACACAGCGAGTGCGGTGCGCGGCTGGTCAGGCGCACTTCCATCCAGGCCGGTGGCGCGGCATCGACCTGCAGTTGCAGCCGTTCCAGGCGCACGGGCACGAAGGCCAGTCCGCCTGCCTTGGCGAGCTCGTCGGCCAGCAGCGGGATGAACAGCTGGAAGGCGCTGTCGAGGATGCCCGGCGCCAGCAGGCAGTCGCGCTGGTCCTCGGCGATGGCGGCGGGCAGATCGATGCGCCCCAGCGCCCGGTCGCCCTCGACCCAGACTTCGCTGATCGCCTGGAAGCCCGGCCCGTACTCGAGTCCGACATGAGCGGCCATGGCCAGATGCTGCTCCCGGGTGACGTCCGCCGGCCGGTCGGGCAGCGGCGTGCCGCGGCGGGTCAGCAGCAGGCCGCGGGTCTGGGCCGTGATCCGGGCCCGGGCGTTGAGCGTCCAGGCATCCTCGCTGGCCGGCTCGCGGGTCTTCATGGTCAGGGTGCCGTCGGCATCCTGGATCTCCAGTTGCAGCTTCTTGCCGTGGGCGGCGTCGAGCAGCAGCGGGCTGAGAATTTCCAGCGCCTCGATATCGAGCACCGGCGATGCCTTGGCGGCGGCCGCCGCGGCAAGGGCCAGTTCGGCAAAGCCAGCACCCGGGAATACGGTGGCGTCGCCGACGCGGTGATCGGCCAGCCAGGGCAGGCGGCGGGTATCGAGCTGGCTCTCCCACGCCATCCCCTGGCGTGCCAGGCGATACCCCAGCAGCGGGTGTTCGTAGTGGCGGCCCATCAGGCCCTGGGAGTCACCGGTGGCCTTGACCCAGTAGCGCTCGCGCTGCCACGGATAGCGCGGCAGGTCGACGAAACGACCGCTGACCGGGAACCACGCCTCGGCGGAGACGGCACCGCTGACCAGCAGCGCGGCGAGGCTGGCTTCCATGGCGGTGGCGCCGTCGTGATCGCGACTCAGCGTGCCGATGACGCTGCCGTTGACCGACTGGGCGGAGAAGGCGTCGCTCAGGTAGCGGCGCAGGATCGGCTGGGCGCCGATCTCGACGAAGGCGCGCGCCCCCGCTTCGATCAACGAATCGACCGCCGGTGCGAACTGCACCGGTTCGCGGATGTTGAGCCACCAGTACTCGGCGCCCAGTTCACGGCCGTCCAGCGGCTTGCCGGCCACGGTCGAGATGAACGGTATCCGGGAAGCGGAGGGCTTCAGGTGCGAGAGGGCGTCGATGACCTCCTGGCGGATCGGGTCCATGGCCGGACTGTGGAAGGCGTAGTCCAGCGCCAGGCGCTTGGCGAAGATCCGCTCGGCGGAAAGCGCCGCTTCCAGGCGTTCCAGCGCATCCGCGGGGCCGGCCAGGGTGACGCCCTTGGGGCCGTTGATGCCGGCGATCACGATCGCCGAGTGAGCGGGGTCTTCCAGCCAGCGCTGCATGGCTTCGGCGCCGAGGCCGACGGCGGTCATCTCGCCGCTGCCCCGGGTGCGGCCCTGGCCGGCACTGCGGTAGTAGATGACGCTGACGGCGTCGGCCAGGCTGAGCGCGCCGCAGGCCCAGGCCGCGGCGACTTCGCCCACGCTGTGGCCGGTGACGGCGGCGGGGCGCACGCCTTCGGATTCGAGCAGCCGGGTCACGCCGACCTGCAGTGCGAACAGCGCGGGCTGGGCGATCTCGGTGAGGGCCAGGCGATCGACCCCCTCCGCGGCCTCGTGCTGGTTGGTGCCATCGAGTTCGGCACGCAGCGAGAAGTCGGCGTGTTTCGCGAACAGGGCGTCGACCTCGTCGACGGCAGCGGCGAAGACCGGCGACTCCTGCAGCAGCGTGCGGCCCATCGCCGTCCACTGGCAACCGTTGCCGTCGTAGACGAACACCGGGCCGTAACCGGTATCGACGCGCTCGCCGAGGGCGGCGCCGGGCACGCTTTCGGCGGCGGCCAGCGCGTCCAGGCGGGTGATCGCGTCGGCGGCGTTGTCGCTCAGCAGCACCGCGGCGTGGGGATGCCGTTCGCGACGGAAGGCGAGGCTGTAGGCGGTGTCGTAGAGCGAGACGTCGCCGGCCGTGAGGTTGTCGCTGAGGCGTGCGGCGAACTCGCGCAGCGCTTCCGGGCTACGGGCACTCAGGCACAGCGGCAGGCGCCGCGCCGGTGCCTCGACGCGCTCGGCCGGGGGCGTTTCCGGCGGCGACTGCAGGATGACGTGGGCATTGGCGCCACCGAAGCCGAACGAGTTGATGCCGATGGTGAGTTGCCCCTCGGCCTTCAGCTTGCGCGGCTTGTCGACGATGTCGAGGTTCCAGCCCTTGAGGTCGATGCGCGGATTGACCTTGCGAATGCCGATGGTGGCGGGGACTTCGCGCTCGCGCAGCGCATAGAGCGCCTTGGCGAGACCGGCGATGCCGGAGGCGGTCTCCAGGTGGCCGAGGTTGCTCTTGACCGAGCCGATCGGCAGCGGCGTCCGGCGCTTCTGGCCGATCGCCGCGCCGATGGCGCGGGTCTCCAGCGGGTCACCGACGGCGGTACCGGTGCCGTGGGCCTCGAGATAGTCGAGGTCGTCCGGCGTCAGCCCGGCACGCGCCAGGGTCTGGGTCATCAGCGCGACCTGGGCGTCGGGATTGGGGACCGTCAGGCCCTTCTTGAAACCGTCGGTGTTGACGCCGCTGCCGGCGACCACGGCCAGAATGCGATCGCCATCCTCGAGCGCCTTGTCGTAATCCTTGAGCAGGAAGACCCCGCCGCCCTCGGAGCGCACGTAGCCGTCGCCGGACTCGTCGAACACCTGGCAGCGTCCGGTGGGCGAGAGCATGCTCGCCTTGGAGAAGATGATGAAGCCGAACGGATGCAGGTGCAGGCTGATGCCGCCGGCCAGCGCGATCTCGGTCTCGCCGCTGCGGATCGACTGGCACGCCTGGTGGAAGGCCACCAGCGAGGAGGAGCAGGCGGTATCCATCGACATGCTCGGGCCGTGCAGGTCGAACACGTAGGAGATTCGGTTCGAGGCGATGCTCGAGGTGTTGCCGGTCGCCGTCGAGGTGTCGATCGCCGACATGTCGTCGGCCATGCGGTAGGAGTAGTCGAGGCTGGCGATGCCGAGGAACACGCCGCACTGGCTGCCGCGCAGTGTCTGCGCGGGAATGCCGGCGTCCTCCATGGCTTCCCAGGTCATCTCCAGCAGGATCCGCTGCTGCGGATCCATCTGGGCGGCTTCCCGCGGCGAGATGCCGAAGAAACCGGCGTCGAAGCCGGAGATGTCGCCGAGGCTGCCGGCGGCGAAGGTGTAGCTGGTGCCGGGGTGCTGCTTGTCCGGGTGGCGATAGGCTTCCAGGCCCCAACGGTCGTCTGCGACCGTGGTGACGAGGTCTTCGCCGGTCTTGAGCGCTTGCCAGAAACGTTGTGATGTCGGAGCGCTCGGGAACCGGTGAGCCGCGCCGATGATGGCAACGCGTTTGGTCATTGGGACTCCTTGCTTCGTAGCACTGGCTACGCCTTTCTCAATTCGCACCGCGCTTTCCAGCGTGGTCGATAATCCTGTCGTAGATTGTTGTTCCCAGCTTATCGGCTGGGAGCGTCATCCGCACGTTATCCCCCGAACGGGGCGCGGTCCGCCAGATGAAATAGTTCGTGAAACCATCCGGCTCGCCGTGCCGTGCGTAGACTTTCGGCATGATCGGCACGTGATCTCCGTAAAAGCCCAGAATGCCCGGCCGTCCGCCCTGGTCAAGAGAGTCCCTGAGTCGTTCCAGCATACTATCGGTGTTGCGTAGATGCCTCAGGTAAACCGTCAGCTCTTCGCAACCGTCGGTAACGCCGCCCTCGACCCAGCGCTCGGCGACGCTCGGGTCCGCCGTCTCCAGGTGGAGCGGGCCGTGATTCTCCATGCTGATCACGAAAATGAACAGCGGTTTCTCGTCGGCCGCCGCCAGCCGCTTTTGCACCCGCTCCGCCAGCGCGAGATCGCCGGTGTACTGGCCGTCGCGCTCGGCGATGTCGAAGTCGGCGATGTCCACGAAGGTATCGAAGCCCAGGTTGGGGTAGACCCTGTCGCGCAGGTAGAAGCTGGCGGGATAGGGGTGGATGCAGACCGTCCGGTAGCCCAGGCGCTTGAGTGCGCCGGCCAGGTTGTTGACCGGCAGCGTCGACAGCTGGTGGTAGGGGTTGAAGCGATGCACGCCGAGACGGGACGGCGTGAATCCGGTCAGTACCGCGCACTCCGTGCGCACGGTGTTGGCGCCCCAGGCAGGCACCTCGAAACGGCCGGCCTGCAGCGCTTCGGCCACCAGCGCGTCGTAGCTGCCGAGCAGCTCGCGGCGAATGGCCGGATGCCAGTCGCGGGGGTCGAAGAACGACTCGCTCTGGACCAGCACCACGTTCGGCAGCGTGGCGGGGTCGATCTCCTCCGGTTCGAGACCGGCGGGCGGGGCGAAGGCGCCGTCGTTGTCCTGGCGGTCGATGGGCAGCCGGGTCAGGCGGCCGTAGGCCCATAGATAAGGGTAGAGGCCGAGCCGGACCAGGTCGTCGTTGGGCTCCAGCGTACAGGCGGGTAGCCGGGGCAACTGCCAGGCCAGCACCGCCGTGGCGGCGGCGACCAGCACCAGCGTGCCCAGCAGCGACCACGGCGCGTCGGCATGGCCGTAGAGCGAGGGCTCCAGCCAGAAGCCGATGGCGATGGCGATGGCGCCGGCCAGGCTGGCGGCGATGGTCAGGCCGATGCCGAAGAACGGGATATAGAGCCGGGGGTGGCGAACCGCGTCGACGAAGTATTCGAAGTCCTGGCACAGGAAGGGCTCGCGCAGCGAGGTCGACTTGGTGTTGTTGACCTGGATGATCACCATCTGCAGCGAGGCGGCGATCACCAGCGCGAACCAGGGGCGCTGCACCACCAGCAGCCAGAACGCGAAATGGAGGGTGGCGGAAGCCAGATGAACGGCCATCGCCGCCGGCGGCCGTTGCCATAGCGGCTGGGGACGCGGCTTGAGCAGCAGTTCGAACAGGCTGGTGACGACCAGCGAGACCAGCGTGGCCCAGAACCCGTTCCAGAATCCATGAGTCATCGCTGCGCTCCGTCGCCATGGCCGGGGTCATAGCCGAACCCTTTGAGCAGGCGTTGCGATATCGCGGCCGGCAGTACCGCCAGCCACCAGCAGCCGAAGTCGAGCGGAAAGGGAAAGCTGATCCGGGCGCGGTTGCGCTCGATGCCGCGGGCGATGACCCGGGCGGCGCGCTCGGGTTGCCACAGGAATGGCTTGGGCCCGGGCATCTCGTGGCACATCTTCGAACTGACGTAGCCCGGCATGACCACGGTGACGCCGACGCCGCGGGAAGCCAGCCAGCCGCGCAGCGCTTCGCCGTAGGCCTTGACCCCGGCCTTGCTGGCGCTGTAGCTGGGCGTCACCGGCAGGCCGTGATAGGCGGCAAGCGAGCTCATCAGTACCAGTTGGCCGTGACCCGCCGCGCGCATGCGCTTGCCGAGGAAGTTGCCCATTGCCATCGGTACGCGCAGGTTGATGTCGAGCAGGCGGCTGGCGTCCTCCCACGCTTCGCCGCTGGCGTCTTCGCCGATGTCGATGTTCATGCCGGCGTTGACGATGACGATGTCCGGCGGCGCGGGGGTGCACAGCGAATCCAGCCACGCGAACAGGGCGTCGTCGTCGCCCAGGTCGACCTGGCTGTATTCGACGTCGGCGCCGGATTCGCGACAGGCGGCCGTCACCGACTCGAGCACCTCGCGCTGGCGGCCGTGCAGCACCAGCCGGTTGCCGGGCCTGGCGTAGACGGCGGCCAGTGCCTGTCCGATGGCTCCGGTGGCGCCGGTAATGACGATTCGGGTCATGACGCGATCTCATCCATGAGTTGTTGCAGCGGCGAGCGATCCCGCTGCAGCGCCTGAAGGGCGTTTTCCGAGGCTAGCTCGATCCCGGGGCGGCAGTAAAATCCGCCGTTGATCTGGACCGTCTGGGCAACGGTTCGTCGATAGGCCCGGAACAGTTCCGCTTCCGGGGCGGGCGTATTGTGCCAGAAATCGTCCAGCGTGCCTTGATGGGTCAGGCCCGCCATGTCGTAGATCGGCGAGGCCAGCGTGTGGGTCGGGCAGCCGAAGCCCAGCGAGACGTTGCCGGCGGTGCTGTTGACCGTGACCAGGCCGCTGGCGTGCTTGAGCAGCGCCTCGAGGCTCCCCCCTTCGAGATAGACCAGGCGGTCGCCCAGGTCGTACTCGTGGGTCAGCACCTTGATCAGCCGCGCGTACTGGGCCAGGCCCATGTCGAGCGGGTGGTTCTTGATCACCAGCAGCGCATCCCGCGGGGCGTGGTAGGCGAAGGACGCGGCCACCTTCCCGATCACCTCCTGCATGTTCTTGTAGTCCGAGTGGTAGCGGATCTGGGCATCGCTCTTCAGTTGCAGCGGCAGCAGATAGAACGGACGCCCGGAACCCATCAGCGCTTCGATGCGCTCCTTGTCCCGGCGTTTCAGGTAGGGCATGCGAATCTTGCGTAGCACGAAGCCGGCGTACTCCACGGGAGCGGTGACCAGGGCGTGGTTGCGATAGTGGGGGTGCAGGAACGGGTTGGCGACGCCAGCCAGATGGTAGAGCACGTCGTGGCGCGCGCGCATGTGGAACTGGTTGGGAAAGGCCTGGGGGCGACCGGCGCTGGGCAGGCGCTCGCCGGCGGCGCGATACCAGTCGGGATCCCGGGGCAGCAGCGAGTGGGCATTCACGCCCTCGCGCTCCAGCGTCACCCAGAAGGGGCGAAAGTAGCCCTCCTCGAACACGTGGTTGCGGATGCCGCGACGACGGGCTGCCAGAATGGCGCGCCGATGAACCGGACGGCGGTCGCCGAACACGATCTGGTCGGTGATCTCGTGGCGGTCCCAGATGCCGGAGAGGTACTCGGGGATGTCCTTGGCCTGGCCGCGGTAGGCGTAGGTGCTTTTCTGCCGCCAGTAGACGCTGTCGCCGACGGTGAAGTTGACCTTGATGACCGTGTGTCCGGCCTCGCGCAGCCGCGCGCCCAGCCGGTCGAAAAAAGGTGAGCAGACACCCTGTAACAGAAGAAAGTGTTTGCGTGTCGTGCTCAAGTCATTGCCTTTTGGAGAACAGATTGCGGTATAGCCGGTAGAGGCGAACTCGGAGCGGCAATCCCGATCGCCGGTCACGCTGCTGCTGCATCAACTCGACCGCGGTGTCGGCGTTGCAGAACTCGCCGGTGACCGGGTCGACGTAGGTCGGATACAGCAGCAGGGCGCCTGCGATCAGGGCATCGAGGGTTAGCTGTCGCTGACGCCGCGGGGAGGATAACCGATCGCGGGTCAGTCCCCAACCGGCATAGAAAGGCAGGCCGTAGGTATGCACCTCCACGCCGCGCATCAGGCCCTCGAAGCCGGTCAGCGAGCACATGGTATGAATCTCGTCGGCCAGCTCGATCAGGTCGATGATGTCGCAGTCTATCAGTTGGAGGTCGTAGAGCTCCCGCGCCGTCTTGTCGAGCAGACCGATCCGGGCGCCCGAGACCACGTCGGGGTGCGGCTTGTAGATGACGAAGGCGTCGGGCCGGTTGTGCCTGACGGCCTCGAGCAGCGCCTGGTTGGTCTTGATCTCGGGGGAGCCGTAGGCGATCGAGGCGTCGCTCTCGACCTGGCCGGGCACCAGCACGACCGGCCGTGAACCGATCGCGTCCACCGGCAGCGAGGGCCGCGTCTTGCCCTGCACGTTGTACTTCGAGAGTTTGAGTTCGGTGAGACGCTGGCGCAGGCGCTCGGCACGCGCCAGCAGAGCCGGTTCGAACTCCGTCTCGGCGAGCAGTCGTTCCAGGTCGCTTTCGCGGGCGGCGTCGTAATAGAGACCGCGGGAGTCGAAGGCCAGCGACAGCGGCCGGATCAGATCGACCCCCAGCCCGACCGAGCGCACGAAGCCATCCTCCATCCGCCACAGCGCGAGTCCGTGCTGGCGGCACAGCGCCTTGATCGAGTCGGTCGCCTTTTGTCCCCACACCACCAGGCTGTCGCGATCTTCGAGTTCGTGGGGTTGCGGGTGGTCGTCCTGGATGAAGCGCACGCTGGAGGCCGGGCCGAGGAAATCGGTGATGAAGGCACGCTTCCAGCTGGAGAATCCGACGGCCAGCCACCGTCCCGCCAGGCGATCCCGCTGGCGCTTCTGGTCGGCGATCAGGTCGATGGTCGCCTCGAGGGTCGAGACCTTCCCGGTGTAGGGATTGGCGTAGCGGCAGTAGCGCAGGTAGGCCGCGGCGAACAGTTCCAGCAGCGTGCGTTGGCGCTGGCGGCGCTCGCAGCGCAGCGCGTCCCTGGTCAGACCCCAGCCGGCATAGAACGGCATGCCGAAGCAGTGCACCGGCTTCTCCGCCATCAACGCCTCGAATCCCAGCTGGCTGGTGACCACGTAGACCGCGTCGGCGGCATCGATCAGCGCCCACGGATTGATGTCGTCACCGATCAGCCGGCAGCGCGGATGCGCCGAGGCCCGGGTCAGGTAGCCCTGCTTGCGCCCGGCGATGACGTCGGGATGGGTCTTGATCAGGATCTCGGCATCGGGGTGGTCGTCGATCGCGCTCTCCAGCATGCGCTGGAACGAGCCGGCGTCGGCCATGCCATGGGTAATCGAGGCGTCGTCGCGGGTCTGGTCGATGACCAGCACGCGCGAGCGGTCGGCGGCGGGCAGCGGCCGGTCCGGGGCGTGGTTGTACTTCGACAGCCGCAGTCGACGCAGGCGCTGCATGGCGTGGTCGGCGCGTGCCAGCTCGTCCGGGCCGAAGGTCGCTTCGGCGAGCAGCGTCTCCAGGTCCGAAGGGCGGGTCGCATCGTAGTAGATGCCGCTGTAGTCCACGACCAGGCTATGAGGCTGGGAGTAGTTGACGCCCAACCCCAGCGAACGCAGGAACCCATCCTCGATGGCGATGTAGGGCAGGCCCCGGCGCGTGGCCAGACGACGCGCCTGTTTCGACGTCGGCTTCAGGCCCCAGCCGAGAATGGCGTCGACGGGCTGGCGGCTGCCGGGCTTGAGGCGAACCTGGCGCGAGTACTCCGGCAGCAGACAGCGGATGATGTTCCAGCGGGCCAGGCCCTTGGAGAGATAGCCGGCCACGCGCTGGGAGGACGGTCGCAGGACTGTCGAATCGTTATGCATGGGTCACAGAAAGCGGGTGCGGTCCGTCGGGGAAATGTCGTGTCACTGCCTTGGGCGCTTGCCCGACGCAACCGATCCGAGTCCGGAGCGTGGGGCAATCTGGTGCGCAGTGTAACGCAAAGCGCGGCGCGAGGGCGCTTTTCGGCTGTGTCGAATTGCTAAGCGCCGGGATTTTTCGTAATCGGGGGAGGGTGGCGAATATGGCAAATGTAAACAAACTTTTCTGCGGGAAAACTCGATGAATGAGGTATTAACAAAATCAGACTTTCGGTTTTTCGTCCGAGGTATTTAATTCAGATTTTTTTGCGTCGGGAAAAGAGGCTGGCGATCTTTGTCGAGTTCAGGAACTTAAAAAGTTTTCGCAATGGGAATGAAATGATGAATATCGGAATCGGTCTGATTGACGCTGTTTTTCGATTAATTCCATTTAAAAACAAAATCTTGCCATTGGTATTAGAGGCTCACATTTTGGTGTGACTTCCTGTTTTGTAACTTTATTTAGCAGCCTTTCTAAAACCCGGTTCTGACCTTTACACGACTTTACCTGTCGAGTTTTGAAGGTTTGACTCGGAGCCCGTTGTTGATCGAAAAAGAGTCTCGAAAACAATAAATGGGAACGGCGTTGAAGAGGCCTTCGGTCGATTTCATCCGTTTGAAACCTTTTGTTTCGTTACTCTCGATCGGGTGCACGGGAACGTTATGCGCGAACTGACAGTCACGGCTCACACTCACCTCAAGCAGCTCGAGGCGGAGTCGATTCAGATCATTCGGGAGGTGGCCGCGGAGTTCCGCAATCCGGTGATGCTCTACTCGATCGGCAAGGACTCCTCGGTGATGCTGCATCTGGCGCGGAAGGCGTTCTACCCCGGAACGCCCCCATTCCCCCTGTTGCACGTCAACACCACCTGGAAGTTTCGCGAGATGATCGCGTTTCGCGATCGCACCGCGGCCCAGGTCGGCATGGAGCTGATCGAGCACGTCAACGAGGAGGGGCGGGCTGCGGGCACCAACCCTTTCGACCACGGCAGCGCCAAGTACACCGACGTCATGAAGACCCAGGCGCTCAAGCAGGCGCTGGACAAGCATGGCTTCGACGCGGCGTTCGGTGGCGCACGCCGGGATGAAGAGGCTTCCCGCGCCAAGGAGCGCGTCTACTCGTTCCGGGACCGGCATCACCGCTGGGACCCCAAGCGGCAACGGCCGGAGCTGTGGAGTCTCTACAACGGCAAGGTCAACAAGGGCGAGTCGATCCGCGTCTTCCCGCTCTCCAACTGGACCGAGCTGGACATCTGGCAGTACATCCATCTCGAGTCGATCGCCATCGTGCCGCTCTACTACGCGGCTCCGCGACCGACCGTGCTCCGTTCGGGCCTGCTGCTGATGGTGGACGACGAGCGACTGCCGCTGGCGGCCGGCGAAGTGCCCCAGGAGCGCTGGGTGCGCTTCCGCACCCTGGGATGCTACCCGCTGACCGGCGCCATCGAGTCCCGCGCCACCACCTTGCCCGCCATCATCCAGGAGATGTTGCTGACTCGCACCAGCGAGCGCTTCGGACGTGCCATCGATCACGATGGCGCCGGCTCGATGGAGAAGAAGAAGCGCGAGGGGTACTTCTGATGCCCCTTCAGACAGTGCGAATCGCCGACGATGTCGAACGTCATCTCAACACGCACGAGGGGAAGGGCCTGCTGCGACTGCTGACCTGTGGCAGTGTCGACGACGGCAAGTCGACCCTGATAGGCCGGTTGCTGCATGACGCCAGGACGATCTACGAGGATCAGCTGGCGGCGGTGGTGCGCGACTCCAGGCTGAGCGGCAGCCAGGGTAGCCAGGTGGACCTGGCACTGCTGGTCGACGGTCTGCAGTCGGAGCGGGAGCAGGGCATCACCATCGATGTCGCCTACCGCTTCTTCTCCACCGACAAGCGCAAGTTCATCATCGCCGACACGCCGGGCCACGAGCAGTACACCCGCAACATGGCCACCGGCGCCTCCACCGCGGATCTGGCGATCATCCTGATCGACGCGCGCTACGGGGTGCAGCTGCAGACCCGGCGGCACAGCTTCATCTGCGACCTGCTCGGGATCCGTCACTTCGTGATCGCGATCAACAAGATGGACCTGGTGGGCTATTCCGAAGCCCGGTTCCAGGAGATCGTCGCGGATTATCGCGACTTCGCCGACAGGTTGAACGTCAGCGACGTACGCTTCCTGCCCATCTCCGCGTTGAACGGCGCCAATGTCGTCAACCCCGGTGGCGACGACATGCGCTGGTACGAGGGCGCCCCGTTGCTGGCGCAGCTCGAGCAGATCGAGATCCTGTCGGCGCCGAGCCTCCATGAACTGCGGTTTCCGGTGCAGTACGTCAACCGGCCCAATCTCAATTTCCGGGGCTACAGCGGCACGCTGGCCGCCGGGGCGGTCGAGGTGGGAACCGAGATCCGGGTGGAGCCCTCCGGCAAGCGTTCGACCGTTGCGCGTATCGTCACCAACGACGGTGACCTGAGCGTTGCCTATTCCGGCCAGTCGGTGACGCTCACGCTCCGGGACGAGCTCGACATCTCCCGTGGCGACATGCTGGTGGCGGCGAACAGCGCCATCGAGCCCAGTTCCGTGTTTACCGCCGACGTGGTGTGGATGCACGAGACGCCGCTGTCGCCGGGCCAGGAGTACGAGTTCAAGGCCGGTACCCGGGTCGTCTCCGGCCGGGTGACGCGAATCGTCTATCAGGTCGACGTCAATACCCTGGCGCGCAGTGCCACCGACGCGCTGCCCCTCAACGGCATCGCCCGGTGCCAGATCGAGGTGACCCAGCCGCTGGTGCTGGACAGTTACCAGCGCTCTCCCGAAACCGGCAGTTTCATCTTCATCGACAAGCTGAGCAACCTGACCGTGGGCGCCGGCATGGTCGTCGACGCGCTGAATGTCGGCCACGTCGTCTGGCACGACATGGCCGTCGACAAGCGCCGTCGCGCCGAACGCAATCGCCAGAAGCCGAGCATCATCTGGTTCACGGGGCTCTCCGGCGCAGGCAAGTCCACCGTGGCGGATGCCCTCGAGCGACAGCTCTTCGGCATGGGCTACAACACCTACCTGCTGGACGGGGACAACGTTCGCCATGGCCTGTGTCGCGATCTCGGCTTCAGCGACCTGGATCGCCAGGAGAACATCCGCCGGGTCGGCGAGGTGGCGAAGCTGATGGTCGATGTGGGCGTGATCACCCTGGTCTCGTTCATCTCGCCGTTTCGCAACGATCGCCAGATCGTCCGCAACATGGTCGAGGCCGACGAGTTCATCGAGGTCTACGTCAACACGCCGCTCTGGGTATGCGAAAAGCGCGATCCCAAGGGCCTTTATCGCAAGGCTCGCAACGGCGAAATCCAGCAGTTCACCGGTATCAACTCTCCGTACGAGGCCCCGGAATCGCCGGAGGTCGTGATCGACACGTCCGCCCATGATCTCGAGGAGACCGTGGGCCAACTCATCGCCGCCCTGCGGCGTCACCGGATCATCTGACAACTTTTGGATCGGGTCGTCGGGCCGCATGCGGACCCAACGGCAACGAAAAACAGGCAAGGCTCTCGGCGATAACGCGCGGGAAAGCGAGGGAAGGGTGGGCACGATGAAAAACGAAATCAGGAAATGCGGAGGGGGCAGTGGCATCTCCCGGTGGCTGGCGCTGGCGCTGATGCTGGCGGCCATGTCGGGATGTGCGACCTCGTCCCAACAACGCCTCGACGATGCGGCCGTGATGCCGATGAACGATGCCACGCCGATCACCGGCCCGCTGGCGACGTTTCTCGATGGGGCCGCGACCGGCAGCGTCACGACGCTGGCGACGACGCCCTGGGGAGCGAACGTCTCCGTTCACGCCCGAGAGCGTTACTTCTCGGCCAGCGGGCGGCGCTGCATTCGTCTCGATGTGGCCCGCAACGTCGCGCCGGCGGGCGTTCCGGTGGGGGAAGTGAGCTGCCTGGTGCCGGGAAAAGGCTGGTACGCGCAGCGTCTGGTGACGGAAATCATTCGTTGAACCGCGCCCGGGTCAACCCTGGACGCCATCTCGACGAAGCCGTCTAAACCCGTCGTTCCCCATGCCGGAACGACCTGGTCGCCACCGAATTGAGAAGTGCCTTCAAAGGCATTTTGCCGGTGCTCTCATGAGCGAAACCCGGCACTCGATGGCCTGAAAAATACGTGAGGGAAGGGAACCATCATGAAGCGGTTATCAGTGATTTTCCGGGCCATGTGCCTGGTGGCGGTAGCGTGCCTGAACGCCAACTTTGCTCACGCCCAGGACATCGGACTGAGCAGCGGTGGCCTGCTGGGCAGCGATCAACAGGCCCAGGCGATGACGTCGCAGTCCGACGAGGCCAATCCGAGCGATACACCGCCGCGGGCGGATTGGGATAGCGGCACCTACGGGCCGGTGGATCCCCGGGCCCAGGCCATGGTCGATCCCGACACCTTGCCGCCGTTCGGCGAGAACCTGTTCACGGGTGGCTTCCGCGGCATGATGGCCGACGGTCTCAACCCGGAGTACCTGATCAAGCCGGGCGACCAGATCACGATCCGGGTCTGGGGCGGGGTCGAGATCGACCGCGTGCTGGCCGTGGATGCCCAGGGCAATATCTTCCTGCCGCGCATCGGGCCGCTGCAGGTCCAGGGGATCTCCAACGCCCAGCTCAATTCCCGGGTACGCGGCGCGATCCAGTCGGTCTATCCGGAGAACGTCAGCGTCTACACCAATCTCCAGGGCGTGCAGCCGGTGGGCGTCTTCGTCACCGGCTACGTCATGAATCCGGGGCGCTACTCCGGGACGCCCAACGACTCGGTGCTCTACTTCCTCGACCAGGCGGGCGGCATCGACCAGGCGCTCGGCAGCTATCGCCAGGTGGTGATCAAGCGTGGCAACCAGGTGATCAATGTCGTCGATCTCTACCACTTCCTGATCGACGGCGATATCGCCCGGCCGCAGTTCCGGGATGGCGACACCATCGTGGTCGAGGAGCGCGGGCCCGCCATCAGCGTCGTCGGCGACGTCCAGAAGAACTACCGCTACGAACTGGTCGGCGAGGCGCTGACCGGGCAGGACGTGATCAACCTGGCCCGTCTCAAGTCCGGCGTCTCCCATGTGCTGCTGCGCGGCAGCCGCCCGTCGGGGCCGATCTCGCGCTACCTGCCGCTGGCGGAGTTCCGCGGCGCCGAGGTACGCCGCGGCGATGAGGTGCTGTTCAGCGCCGACCAGCGCGACGAGACCATCGTGGTTCAGGTCGAGGGCAGCTACTACGGGCCCTCGCGCTACGCCTTGCCCCGGGATGCCCGACTGGGCGAGTTCCTCAACGCGGTCAGCGTGCCCCAGGGCATGACCAGCTACCAGGACGTCTCCATCCGCCGGATCAGCGTGGCCGAGCAGCAGGCGTCGTCGTTGAAGGACAGCCTGCGACGGCTGGAGACGACCTACCTCGGCTATCCGGCCCGCACGGCCAAGGAGGGCGAGATCCAGGTTCGTCAGGCGGAGTTGATCGAACGGTTCGTGCAGAAGGCCTCCCAGGTCAAGCCGACCGGCCGCCTGGTGGTCGCGAGGGACGGCAACGTCGCCGATATCCGGCTGCAGGACGGCGATATCGTCACCATCCCCGAGAACACCGACTCCATCCTGCTGAGCGGCGAGGTCATCATCCCCCAGGCGATGGTCTACACCCAGGGCATGAGCGCGCTGGACTACATCCAGCAGGCCGGCGGCTTCACGCCCAGGGCCGACGAAGACCAGGTGCTGGTGGTACATCGCAACGGTGCGGTCCTCCATGCCGACCAGACCCGGATGCGCGCCGGCGACGAGATCATCGTGCTGCCCGCCGCGCCGACCAGCAACATCGAGCTGGCTTCCGCGATCACCCAGATCCTGTTCCAGGTCGCCGTGGCGACTCGCGTGGCGCTCGACCTGTGAGCGCCCCCGACCGCCGGTTCGTTGGCCTGATGCGCTCGCCGCGCGCGTACTCCCGAGGGTAATCCGCCATGGCTATGGATGTTTCACGACCGGATTCATCGCAACCGGGCTTTTCCCAACCTGACTTTGCAAGGTCGCCCCGAGGGGGCTCCCGCTCTTCGTGGCGAGTGGCCAGAAGCGTCTGGTTCGCCATGTTCATGCGCGAGACGATCTCCCGCACCATGGCCGACCGCATGGGCTGGTTCTGGATGATCTTCGAACCCCTGGCGATCATCGGCGTGATGGTCTCGGTTCGCGGGCTGTTCATGTCCGGCCGGCACATCGCCGGCGCCGACTACGTCGCCTGGATGGTGGTGGGGCTGATGGGCTTCATGCTGTTCCGCGAGAACATGATGCGCTCCATCGGCGCGATCGAGGCCAATCGTGGCCTGTTCGCCTACCGCCAGGTCAAGCCGGTGGACCCGGTGCTGGTGCGCTGCTTTCTCGAAGGCATGCTCAAGTCGCTGATCTTCATCCTGTTCATCACGATAGGCAGCCTGCTCAAGTTCGAGCTGATGCCGGATTACCCGTTCGGCGCGATGATGGACTGGATGTCGCTGTGGGCGCTGGGCTGGGGGACCGGCCTGACGCTATCGGTGCTCGCCGATCTGGTGCCGGAGATCGGCAAGGTGGCCCGGATCCTCAACCTGCCGCTGCTGCTGCTCTCTGGCGTCATCTTCCCGGTGCTCTACGTGCCGCACCAGTACCGGGAATACCTGCTGATGAACCCGATCGTGCACGGCCTGGAGAGCATGCGGATGAACTTCTTCAGTGGCTACCACACGATCGACGGCATCGACATGACCTACCTGTGGTTCTGGGCGCTGGCGCTGATCTCGCTGGGGCTGATCCTTCACACGCGCTTTCGCGATCAACTGAAAGCGCACTGATTTTTCAGACACCGTGAGAGGACGGACCCCATGATCGAGATTCGCAATCTCTACAAGCGCTACCACAACCACCATGGCAGCCAGTGGGTGCTCAAGGACATCAACCTGACTATTCCCACTGGGGTCAGTGTCGGTCTGCTGGGTCGCAACGGTGCCGGGAAGTCCACCCTGCTGAGACTGATCGGGGGCATGGATTCGCCGGATCGCGGCGACATCGTCCGCAACAGCCGCGTCTCCTGGCCGATCGGCCTGGCGGGTGGCTTCCAGGGCTCCATGACCGGTCGCCAGAACGTCAAGTTCGTGGCCCGGATCCATGGCGCCGATGAGGAGATCGAACGGGTGGTGCGGGAGGTCGAGGCCTTCGCCGAGATCGGCGACGCCTTCGACGAACCGGTCAAGACCTACTCGTCGGGGATGCGCTCGCGGCTGGCGTTCGGCCTGTCGCTGGCATTCGACTTCGATGTCTATCTGTCCGACGAGGCGACCGCCGTTGGCGATCGCGCTTTCAAGGCCAAGGCCAAGGAGGCGTTCAAGGCGCGAGTCGGCAAGGCCAGCCTGATCATGGTCTCCCACGGCGAGGGTGTCCTGCGCGAGTTCTGCGAGGCCGGCATCGTGCTGGAGAAGGGCCAGGCGCGGTGGTACGACGATATCGAGGAAGCCATCGGCGCCTACCACCAGGCGACCGATGGCAGGAAGGTCGAGCCACCCAAGATCCCCACCTCGCTCTCCGAAGCGAAGCAGCAGTTGATGCAGGCGAATCTCGAGTTCGAGCAGGTTCGCCTCGAATACCAGATAGCCAGTGACGACCCCGCCCGCAACAACCCCGACGATGCGCTGCGCTGGCGCATGGAGGAGTCCCGCGAGCGGATGCACGAGGCGCGCCGTTACGTTCAGCAGTTCCAGTCGCAGGCGAAAGCCAAGCCTCGTAAACGAACGACAAAGACTACGAAAAAGACAGGTCGGCCATGAACAACTCATCGTCTATCAACAAGAAGTCCCGCTTGCGCAAGTCGCTTCACTGGATCGTCTGCCTGGTCGCGATCGTGATGGTATCGCTCTACTGGGCACTGTGGGCGACCGATCGCTATGTCTCCCACGCCAACGTGGTTCTCGAGAGCCCGCAGCTCGCGGCGCCGACCCTGAGCGTGAGTTCGCTGCTGAGCGGCGGCGCCACCAGCAATCTCGCGGACATGCTGCTGCTGCGCGACTACATGCGCTCGGTGGACATGTTGAAGCTGCTCATCGAGGAGGCGGATTTCCGCAATCACTACGCCAACTCCGGCGCCGATGTCTTCAGCGCGCTGGGCGACGAGAACGCACCGCTGGAGGAGCTGCACGACTACTTCCTGTCGCGGATCTCGGTGGAGCTGGACGACTACGCCGGCGTGCTGCGGGTCGATGTCGAAGCCTTCACCCCCGAGGAAGCCAACAAGATCGCGCAGCTGCTGCTGGACGAGGGCGAGCGGCACATGAACCTGATGGGCCAGCGCCTGGCCGAGGAGCAGGTGCGCTTTCTCGAGCAGCAGGTGACGTTGCTGGAAGAGAAGTTCCAGCAGACGCGGGACGCGCTGCTCGACTACCAGAACGCCAACGGACTGGTCTCGCCGACGGGCACGGTGGAGAGCCTCAGTTCGGTGGTGTCCGGCCTGGAAGGCCAGCTCGCCATCGCCAAGGCGCGCAAGAGCGCACTGGCCAGCTACCAGAGCGTGCGTTCGCCGGAGATCGTGCGCATCAACAGCGAGATCAAGGCGCTGACCGATCAGATCACCCAGGAGCAGGCTCGACTGGCCAGGCAGTCCGGCAACGCGCTCAACAGCATCTCCTCGGAGTACCAGACCCTGATGCTGCGGGCGCAGTTCGCCCAGGACAGCTACTCCGGGGCGCTGGGCGCGCTCGAGAACACGCGGATCGAGGCGGCGCGCAAGCTGAAGCAGGTCTCCGTGCTCCAGACGCCGACGATGCCGGAATACCCCGAACAGCCCGAGCGCCTCTACAACTCGGTGGTGTTCGCGGTCATCGCGCTGTTCATCACGTTGATCCTCAACATGCTGATCCTGATCGTGAAGGATCACCGCGACTGACCGGACCGGCGTGGCCGGGGCCGGCTGTCGCCGCGACCCCGGCCAGCGCCGCCCAAGGAAAGACAACGACCAACCATGGATCGCACGACCGATCCCACCAGCGCTGCCTGAACCATCGACCGGCGATGCACCGGCATTCGTCAGGCAGGGCGCAATAGGCTCGAGAGGGGAATCACCATGAGCATGACATTTCTGGTAACGGGTGGCGCCGGTTTCATCGGCTCGGCAGTGGTGCGCGAACTGATCGAGCACACGCCGCATCGCGTCATCAACATCGACAAGCTGACCTATGCCGGCAACCCGGAGTCGCTGGCACGGGTCGACAGCGACGAACGCTACGAGTTTCGCCTCGCCGACATCTGCGACAGCGCGGCCATGGCCCGGATCTTCAACGAGTACCGGCCGGACGTGGTGATGCA
The DNA here is from genome assembly GCA_002695065.1 of Salinicola sp. Taxonomy (GTDB): domain Bacteria; phylum Pseudomonadota; class Gammaproteobacteria; order Pseudomonadales; family Halomonadaceae; genus Salinicola. Next base: position 32,454 of record NZNW01000026.1, read on the forward strand.
CCTGGCGGCGGAGAGCCACGTGGATCGCTCCATCGACGGGCCGGCCGACTTCATCGAGACCAACATCGTGGGGACCTACGTGCTGCTGGAGGCGGCGCGGGGCTACTGGAAAGGGCTGCAGGAGAGCGACCCGGCCAGGGCCGCGGCGTTCCGGTTCCATCATATCTCCACCGACGAGGTCTATGGCGACCTGCACGGCGTGGACGAGCTGTTCACCGAGACCACGCCCTATGCGCCGAGCTCGCCCTATTCGGCCAGCAAGGCCAGCTCCGATCACCTAGTCCGTGCCTGGCACCGGACCTTCGGCCTGCCGACGGTGGTGACCAACTGCTCCAACAACTACGGGCCGTTCCACTTCCCGGAGAAGCTGATCCCGCTGACGATCCTCAATGCGCTGGCGGGGCAGACGCTGCCGGTCTACGGCGACGGCCGGCAGATCAGGGACTGGCTGTTCGTCGAGGATCACGCGCGGGCGCTGGTGCAGGTCGCCAGCGAAGGGGCGATCGGCGAAACCTACAACATCGGCGGCCACAACGAGAAGCAGAATCTCCAGGTCGTCGAGACGATCTGCGAGCTGCTCGAGGAGCTCGCCCCCAGCAAGCCGGAGGGAGTCGCCCGCTATCGTGACCTGATCACCTTCGTGGTCGACCGACCGGGACACGACCAGCGCTATGCCATCGACGCTTCCAAGATCCAGCGGGAACTGGGCTGGACCCCCCGCGAGACCTTCGAGAGCGGCATGCGCAAGACCGTGCAGTGGTTTCTCGACAACGACACCTGGTGGCGTCGGGTCCAGAACGGCAGCTATCAGGGCGAGCGACTGGGAGCGACCGCATGAATACGCTGGTTCTGGGCGGCAACGGCCAGGTCGGCTTCGAGTTGCAGCGCGCGCTGTCGCCGCTTGGCGAGTGCGTCTCGCCGGGGCGCCGATCCCTCGATCTGCTGGATGCCGATGCCGTCGCCCGCCTGCTCGACGAGAGCCGACCGGACCTGATCGCCAATGCCGCTGCCTGGACCGCGGTCGACGCCGCGGAGACGGCGCGTGGGGAAGCGTTCCGGCTCAACGCCGAGCTGCCGGCCCAGCTGGCCGAGTACTGCGCCGCGCGCTCGGCGAGGCTCGTTCACTACTCCTCGGACTACGTCTATCCCGGCGGCGGCGACACCGCCTGGCGGGAGTCCAGCGGGACCGGCCCGCTCTCGGCCTACGGAGAGAGCAAGCTGGCCGGCGACGAGGCGGTGCTGGGCAGCGGTGCGGATGCGCTGATCTTCCGTACCAGTTGGGTCTATAGCGCTCGCGGCAACAATTTCATGAAGACCATGCTGCGCCTGGCCCGGGAGCGCGACGCCCTGAGTGTCGTCGGCGACCAGATCGGTGCGCCGACGCCGGCCCGGCTGATTGCCGACATGACCCTGCTGGCCGTGAAACGGCAAGTCGAGGGGCGCCTGGCACCCGGTGTCTACCACCTCGCGCCGCGAGGCGAGACCAGCTGGCACGGTTTCGCCCAGGCGATATTCCGACACGCGTCCGCGCTCGGGGAGTCGCTGCGGGTGGGGCCGGACGGGGTGGCGTCGATCCCGACCGCGGACTATCCCACGCCCGCCCGCCGTCCGCTCAATTCACGCCTCTCGCTGGAGAAAGTCGAGCATGCGCTCGGCGTCACGCTGCCGGATTGGGAATCCCAGCTGCGGCTGACGCTGGCGGAGCTGCTCGAGGCGGCATAGCACGACTGCTCACGGCGCGGATGCGCCTTCTCGTAGAAGCGAGCCGCGGGGAAAGGCCGCTTTTATACCGTTATCCTGAATGTCTGACTCGATCTTGGCATCGAAAAGGAGCTTCACATGGCACGTAAAGGCATCATCCTGGCCGGCGGTTCCGGCACCCGGCTGCATCCGATCACCCAGGGCATCTCCAAGCAGCTGCTGCCGGTGTACGACAAGCCGATGATCTACTACCCGATTTCGGTGCTGATGCTGGCCGGGATTCGCGAGATCCTGATCATCTCGACGCCGTCCGATCTGCCGCAGTACCGTTATCTGCTGGGGGATGGCGAGCAGTTCGGTCTGCGCTTCGAGTACGCCGAGCAGCCGTCGCCGGATGGACTGGCCCAGGCGTTCCTGATCGGCGAGTCGTTCATCGGCGACGATTCGGTCTGCCTGGTACTGGGGGACAACGTCTTCCATGGACAGCACTTCTCCGAGCAGTTGATGCGCGCCTCGGACATGCAGAAGGGCGCAACGGTCTTCGGCTATCTGGTCAAGGATCCGGAGCGCTTCGGCGTGGTGGAGTTCGACGCCTCCGGCAAGGCGCTGTCGATCGAGGAGAAACCGATCAAGCCGAAGTCGCCCTACGCGGTCACCGGTCTCTATTTCTACGACAACGACGTGGTGGAGATCGCCCATCAGGTCAAGCCCTCCGAGCGCGGCGAGCTGGAGATCACCAGTATCAACAACGCCTATCTGGAGCGGGGCGACCTGCGCGTCGAGCGCCTGGGCCGGGGTTTCGCCTGGCTGGACACCGGCACTCACGACAGTCTGCTGGAAGCCGGGCAGTACGTGCAGACGATCGAACATCGCCAGGGGCTCAAGGTCGCCTGTTTGGAGGAGATCGCCTGGAACCAGGGCTGGATCGACGATGCGACGCTGGCCGAGCGCGGTAGCGCCTTGAAGAAGACCGGCTATGGCCAGTATCTGTTGAAGCGTCTCGAGGATGCCCAGCGCGGCGCGGCGGTCGGCGAGGCTGCCGTGGCCGGCGTCCGTGGCAACCGGTGACCCCCGAAGACCCTCATTGCAGCCGGAGAGACGGACGACATGAACTACGAAAAACTGGCCATCCCCGACGTCGTGCTGATGACACCGAAGGTATTCGGCGACGAGCGGGGGTTCTTCCTCGAGACCTTTCGACACAGCGAATTCGTCGAGCACTGCGGCGACCATCGCTTCGTGCAGGACAACCACAGCAAGTCCGGCCAGGGCATCCTGCGCGGCCTCCACTATCAACTGCAGCAGCCCCAGGGGAAGCTCGTCCGGGTCACGCGGGGCGAGGTGTACGACGTGGCGGTGGACCTGCGCCGCAGCTCGCCCACCTTCGGCCGCTGGGTCGGCGCGCTGCTGAGCGAGGAGAACCGACGGATGCTATGGGTCCCGCCGGGTTTCGCCCACGGCTTCTATGTCACCAGCGAGGTTGCCGAGTTCCAGTACAAGTGCACGGACTACTACGCGCCGGGGGACGAGCACAGCCTGCACTGGAACGATCCGCAGCTGGCCATCGAGTGGCCCCTGGTGGGCGGAAGACCGGTGACATCGGCAAAGGACGAGGCGGGTAGCCTGCTGGCCGACGCGGCCACCTTCGCCTAGGCCATGTCCGAAAAGTACTGCGCTTGCCCATACAGCGGGTGGCGGGATAGGGCGCCGAGGCTATTGGGACTCAACCGAGCTGCCACAGGTGGCGGCTCCGATCATTGATGGGGATTGCTCGTATGAAAATCACCGTTTTCGGCACCGGCTATGTCGGCCTGGTGACCGGCGCTTGTCTGGCGGATGTGGGCCACGACGTGGTCTGTGTCGATATCGACCAGAGCCGCATCGAACGCCTGGTCCAGGGGGAGATCCCGATCTATGAACCGGGCCTGGAGTCGATGGTCCTGCGCAACGTCGAGGGGCAGCGCCTGCGCTTCACCACGGATGCGGGAATGGCGGTCGAGCATGGGGTCCTGCAGTTCATCGCCGTCGGCACCCCGCCCGACGAGGACGGCAGCGCCGACCTGCAGTACGTGCTGGCGGTCGCTTCCACCATCGGCCAGTACATGAACGGCTACAAGGTCGTCGTCGACAAGTCGACGGTGCCGGTCGGTACGGCCGACAAGGTGCGCGATCGTATCGCCGGCATACTTCAGGAACGTGCCGTCGAGCTGGCGTTCGATGTCTGCTCCAACCCCGAGTTCCTCAAGGAGGGGTCGGCACTGGAGGACTTCACGCGGGGCGCGCGGATCGTCGTCGGTACCGACTCGGACCGGGTGAGCGACCTGATGCGGGAGTGCTACGCCCCCTACAACCGCAACCGCGAGAAGCTGATGCTGATGAGCGTGCGTGCGGCCGAGCTGACCAAATACGCGGCCAACGCGATGCTGGCGACCAAGATCAGCTTCATGAACGAGATGGCCAACCTGGCGGAGCGTCTCGGCGCGGACATCGAGGACGTCCGGCGGGGCATCGGCTCCGACCCGCGTATCGGCTATCACTTCATCTACCCGGGCTGCGGCTACGGCGGCTCCTGTTTTCCGAAGGACGTCCAGGCGTTGGCCCGAACCGCCAGCAAGGTCGGCTACGAGGCCGAGCTGCTCAAGGCGGTCGAGGCGGTCAACAAGCGCCAGAAGTCGACGCTGTTCGAGAAGCTCTCGTACGCCCTGGGCGGCGAGCTGGAAGGCAAGACGATCGCGGTGTGGGGGCTGGCGTTCAAGCCCGAGACCGACGACATGCGCGATGCGCCGAGCCGGGAGCTGATGGAAACCTTGTGGGCGCACGGTGCGACGGTGCAGGCGTACGATCCCGAGGCGATGAAGGAGTGCCGGCGTATCTACGGCGAGCGGGACGACCTGGTGCTGGTGGCCGACCGTATCCAGGCGGTCAAGCGGGCCGATGCGCTGGTGATCTGCACGGAGTGGAAAGAGTTCCGCACGCTGGATGGCGAGTGGATTCGCGGCCAGCTGGCCACGCCGGTGGTCGTCGATGGCCGCAACCTGTTCGACCCGGAGACGATGGCGGCGGCGGGGATCGACTACTACGCCGTGGGACGTGGCAAGAACAGCCAGGCCAAGGCGACGGCCTGACACCGCGCTCGGCCGGATCTGGCCGGCCGATGGCGGGTGGATATGGCAGGCGGGCGGTCATCGCTCGCCGACTTTTCGCGCAAATCCCAGGCCCTCGTTTCCGAAATCTCGTGAAATCCTGTTGCCGGAAAAGCCCATTGAGTTTTCAGTTTGATGAAGATCTCTCAATTAGGGTGTTTTTATTTAGTGTCTCTAACTGCTCTTTATCGCCTTCGGCGATTTATTCAGCATTTCCCTAATACCTGGGTGGTTAGACTTTTCATCTTTTCCTCGAGGCGACGGATTCATGGGTCGAGGGATGGTGAATATCGATGAGTAAAATCATCTTCACCGAAAGCCGGGTCGAGATTACCCTGACTAAAGTCTTAACGGCGGTTGCCGGACGACAAGGCACTGCAAGATCGCGAAAATAACTTGTGCTTGTCTTCTTGACGTTGTTCCGTCGTCATATGGCGACGATATGTTATTTGCAATAAAGCGTGTCCTTTTCAATAAGGCATGTCGTTTACAATAAGATATGTCATCGACAATAAATGGTTGCAAAAGAGGGCTCCGTATTCTCTGGGGCCTTGTCTCCAGGCATGACTTTTTGACGGTACTACCTGGCGACGAGAAGCTATCGAATTTCAAATAATCGCGTCATCGCCAGATATGCCGAGATCATGAAAAGGCCTGCGGTGTCGGATGACCGCGACGAAGAACAACGAGCGTCATTCATCGTGACAAATCAAATGCGAGACGAGGCATCATCATGCAAGCCAAGAGCCGAGCGTTATATGAATTCGGGGCGACCTTTCTGGGTCCCGCGCTGCACGTCTACGCCGAGTCCATAGAAGCCGAGGCCGATGGCCACCTGCCGGTCTGCCTGGCGCGGGAGGGGTGGTGCTTCCATCGTCTGCTGACCCGGCTGCAGCGCGAATCCTCGATAGCGCTCGCCAACGACCCCGTCTACCTGAGGGTCTCCCGGACGCTGCTCTTTCGCGCCATGCTGGGGTCGGAAACGATCACGCCGATGGCGCTGGGCAACGATTTCACGGGTAGTGTCCTGGATCTGATGCGCAAGCGGTTCGGTCTTCAACTGCATGAGATATTCGCGGCGTTGCCGTTCGAGCTGCTTCGCTTCAACTGCGAGCTTCCCAAGGACAAGGAGCTGGTCTTCCAGTGGTTGTCTCCGCATCTGAAAGCGTTGAAGACGGTGGTCTCTCCGACCCGGAAGGCGTTGATCGCCTATCTGGAGAGATCGGGATTGATGGATCCGGAAAAGCGGCCCCTGATGCTGGACCTGGGGTATTCCGGAACGATCCAGAAAATTCTGACCCATATCCTGGAACGCGACACCACCGGGCTCTACTTCATTGCCACCAAGCCGGGCGACGCCGAAGTCAGCCGGCATCATGCGCTTTTGAAAGGCGTTTTCCATGAAGGCGTGGGGTGGCGTAACGGCTGCATCATGCTCGATCGATCGCTGTTGTTCGAATGTCTGCTGACCGCGCCACATGGCCAGATGGTCGACATCCGGCAGAAGAGCAATCGGGAGTTCGAGTATTTCTACGGCAGGCAGGCCGCGACGCAGCGCCATTTCCAGGACCTCAAGACGGTCTTCGATGGCGCGATCGACCACGTCGTGATGTGCCGGCGCCACGGTGTGAATTACACGAAGTCGGATGTCCAGGCGCTGTACGAAGTCTTCGCGACCCGACCCAACTGTATTCCCCACGATGTCTGGCACCTTTTCAGTGTCGACGACGACATTACCGGCAATGGCATCGTCAATCCGATGCAAATGTTCGCAATATAAATCAGAGGCGGGGGCCACATGAAACCGACGGGAAAGATGATATCGCTGCTACCGTGGCTATTTCAGACCCAGTTCGCGAGTCAGGCGCGCAAACGGCGTCTGGCGGCGGAGGAAGTGGTGGGGATGGACGACAATATCGTCGTACCCGAGAGCGGTGTCGAGGACCAGCCGCGCAAGGAGCCGGTTCTCGACGACAAGAACCTGGTGACGGTGACGGAGACCTTCATCGTCACTGAGGGGGGCGCGGTCAACGACGATCTCTCCGCGCCCGGGGAAGAGCTCTCGAAGGCAGTGGCCCCTCCCGTGTCGCCGGTCGACCTGGACCCGCGTCCAGCGCCGGAGTCCGCCGAACCCGAGGTGGTCGATGCAGGCGCGAGTCCAGAGCCGGAACCCGTAGAACCCGAGGTGGTCGATCTCCCGCTGGGCAACACCGCGCGCGAGGGCGGTGGTCATGCCGCCATGATGAGTCAAGCCTTCATGGACGCGGTGAACAGCGGCCTGTTCGACCCCAAGTGGTACCAGGCCACTTACGGTCTGCGCTTCTCGACGCAGCGGGAGGCGTTCGACGACTACGTTCGCAAGTCGCGTTTCGCGCCGGTGAACCCATCGCCGAAGTTCGACAGCGAAACCTACCTCCGGATGTACATCGACGTCTTTCACGCCCAGCAGAGTCCGCTGCAACACTACCTGTTGCATGGGCGGAGCGAAGGAAGGCGACACGTGCCCGCCACGGTGCGGTGGTTTCCCCGAGAGATCGTTGCGCCCCGCAAGACGCTCTCCCCGGCGGCCGGCAAGCTGAAGGTCGCGCTCTGCCTGCACGTCTTCTACATCGATTTCCTGGATCGTTTCGCCAAGGCCATCGAACGCTTCCCGGTGACCGTGGACGTCTACCTCACGCTGGCGGACGCCAGTTTCGAGACGCGGGCCCGCCAGCTCTTCGGTGAGCATGCGCGGGTCAACAAGCTGGAGACGCGCATCGTGCCCAACCGCGGCCGGAACTTCGGCCCGGTACTGGTGGAGTATGGCCAGGACCTGCAGGAGTACGACCTCTTCTGCCACCTGCATTCGAAGAAGTCGCTCTACTCCGGCAAGGAGCAGACGCAGTGGGCGGAGTATCTGATCGAGTACCTGCTGCGCGACACCTCCGTGATCACCCGGCTGCTGAACGCGTTCGCCGCCGACGGTTCCCTGGGGCTCTACTATCCGACCACGTTTTGGATGATGCCGTCCTGGGTCAATCACCAGACCATGAACAAGGGCTTCATGCGGGAGTGGCAGCAGACGCTCGGCCTTGGACACATCCCCGAGTTCCTGAGCTATCCCGCCGGCGGGATGTTCTGGTCCCGTCCGGAGGCGATGAAGGGCGTTCTGGATCGATCCTGGCGCTACGAGGATTTTCCCGAGGAGCCGCTGCCCAACGACAACTCGATGCTGCACGCCCTCGAGCGTGTGCTGGGGCCGCTGGCCGAGCACCACGGCTTCCGGCAGCTGTACTTCTATCCGCCCACCGGCCAGTTCACCACCGACAACGGCTACATCACCGCGAGCTACCACGGTCGCCTGGAGCAGCACATCGCCAGTATCCAGGCCCACGCCTGCATCAGTTTCGATGTCTTCGACACGCTCGTGCGTCGCGAGTACACGGTGCCGGACTACGCCAAGCTGAAGCTGGGCAAGATGCTGGCCGAACAGGGGCTGGTGCCGTCCGCGCCGGCCTTCGTCAAGCTGCGCAACGAGGCCGAGTCGACGCTGCGCCAGCGCGCCAACTTCAAGGGCGACGTTCGTATCGAAGCGGTCTACGACGAGCTGGCCGATCAACTGGACGTCTCTGCCGACGTCGCCCGGGAGTGGATGGAGCTCGAGTACGAACTCGATCTGGAGATGATCCAGCCCAAGGACGAGATGGTCGAGCTGTTCAATCACCTCGCCGCCCAGGGGCACATCCTGTGGGTGATCTCCGACAGCTATTACAACCGCGAGCAGGTGGGCCTGATGCTGCGCAAGGCCGGCGTGGCCGCGGCGTATCGCCTGATGGTCTCCAGCGAGGAGCAGGCGCGCAAGGACAACGGCTCGATGTGGGTCAAGGTGAAACAGGACCTGGCCGACGAGGGCATCGATCGCCACCTGCATATCGGCGACAACGTGGTCGCCGACGCACAGGTGCCGGGGGATCTCGGGCTGACGACCTTCCATATCCTGCATCCCATGGACAAGTGGGCCGCGCTGGGATTCCCGGCGGTACTGCACGGCGCGGACGGGCTGGACGAGATGGAGATCCTCAAGTGGGGACGGCTGATCAACGAGGTGGGGAGAAATCCCTTCATCGGGGAGTGACGGGACTCGTCGCGGGAGCGGTGTCTCCTGCGGCGGTGGCGATGCCTGCCGCCGAACCGGGATGGCCGAAGTCGTTTCGGGTTCCGGTCGGAGGAGGCATCGGCACTAAAGGGTCGAGGTCGGCCGGGGCCGGGCGTCGATCCAACTTGCCGGTGCCGTGGTGATCCGCTACCGATCGCCGGCGCCAGTCCAGCGATGTGCTCAGTGGTCGAGGGGGATGCGTGACGACCGATTTACCACGCGCGGCTATCCGCGCCACGTCGAACATCTGTTTCACCGCCCTGACGATGGTGCGTGGCGAGAGCGATATCGTCTGGTCCTCCCTGTTGCACCATGCGCGGCTGGGATTCCAGCGGCTGATCGTCATCAGCTATCTGGAGCACGACTTCCTGCGCCAGTGCATCGACAAGCTGAGGGCCGGCTTTCCCGAGCTGGAGGTCGATCTCGTCGAGCTGGAGAGTCGCGGGCATTTCGGGAGGCGCAAGGCGTTCTACGTCAACCGGGCGCTGTCGATGTTCATCGATCCCAAGCTGGAGAACTACGTCTACTGCTTCGACGCCGACGAATTTCTGTCGCTGGGGGAGCACGGGTCGATCGGTGAATTCCACGCCGCGTTCGCCGCCGGGCTGCAGCGTAGCGATGGATCGGCAGGCGTGGGGGAGTGCTTCCCGCTGCCCTGGCTGAACCTGATCCCCAAGCGTCACCGCTATCAGGAGCGGGACCTGAGCGGCCAGTTCCTCGAGGGCGATTACCTCTGTGTCGATACCCGCCAGAACAGCCGGCACAAGGTGCTGTTCCGCAAGCGTCCCGGTACCCGGGTCCACATGGCCTACCACCAGGCCTTCGCGGGCGAGAAGGATGTGCCCGTGATGCCGGACCCCGAGACGCTGGCCTTCGTGGAGAGAAGCGGGGCCTGTGTCTACCACGTGCCGTTGCGCAGCCCGGACCAGTTTCGAGACCGCCTGGAAGGACCATTGAGGCGGGTCATGATCCAGTCCGACCCGGGGGCGTCTCCGGCTCACGCGGCGCTGTCCCGCGACATCGCCGATGACCTGTTCTCGGCCTGTACTGCCAGCCAGCCACGATTCAACAGTCTTGCCGAAGCCGCTGATGTCTTCGGTGAAGCCATTACCGATAGAAAGATTCGGGCCATCACTCGGTTCATTTACCGCCATCGAGTGGACGTCGGCCCGGTTCTGGGTTCCGCGAAATAGTCGCGGAGCCGAGTTGCCTGGGAATTTACGCCGATGATTTCACGCACTGCCAATCGCCCCCGTTATCGATACGCTATCGTCGCCATCGTCAAGAACGAGCGACGGTATCTTGCCGAGTGGATCGCCTATCACCGCCTGATCGGTTTCGAGCATTTCTACATTGCCGACCACGGCAGTACCGACGACTCCGACCTGTTGCTGGCGAAATGGCAACGCCAGGGGCTGGTGACCGCGCGCAAGTGGGAGCACCAGGAGCTGGCGCAGGTGCTGTGGTATCGCCATGTGCTCGAGCAGCATGGCCACGAAGCCACTTTCATGGCGTTCCTGGACGTCGACGAGTTCCTGGTGCATCCCCATTGCGATCGGCCGCTGGACTGGCTGGAACCGACCCTGGCGCCCGCTGATGTCGGCGCCGTCGCCATCAACTGGCGGATATTCGGGTCGTCCGGCATGCGGTTTCGTCAGCCCGGCGGGGTGCTGGAGCGGTTCACCATGGCCAGCGAGAGCGAGCGGGTCGTCAACTGCCACGTCAAGTCGATCGTCAAGCCGTCGCTGGTGCTGTCGATGACCGCTCACACCGCGGAGCTGAAGCCGGGCTACCGTTACCTGGGCGCCGACGGACAGGAAGCGGCCTTTCTGGATGGCAAGCCGAAGTCCGGGCGCACCGAACGGGTCATCGAGACCCCGATGCGGATCTACCACTACAACATCAAGTCCCAGGAGGAGTTCGTCGACACCAAGATGGCACGGGGCCGCGCCAACATGGGGCCGATGCACTCCCGGGACCTGGAGTATTTCCGCAAGCACGACATGAACGAGGTGGCGCTCCGCTTCTCGCCGGAGCTGCTGCGCCGGGTCGACGATGCCAGCCGCGAACTGGCGCCGGAGCTGGCCGCGGCGCCCCCGCAGCCGCGTTTCTTCGTGCATATTCCCAAGACGGCGGGGACCAGCTTCCGGCTGGGGGCCAAGGCCCATCTCGGGGAGGCGCAGGTCTGGCACGACTACGGCGAGACCCAGCGGGAGACCGCGCCGATGGTGGTGCGCTGGGCCTACGAGCGGCGCGATGTGTGGCGGCTCTGGCAGATCCTTTCCGCCCAGGACGTGAAACTGCTGGGCGGCCACGTCAAGGTGGAGAAGTACGCCCATCTGGCGGGCATGCGGAACTGCTTTTCGTTCGTGCGGGATCCCTTGCAGCGACTGGCCTCCGAATACCATCACTTCGTCCGTCATCACGGCTATCGGGATTCGTTCTCGGCGTTCTACCGGCGCCACGACATGATCAATCGCCAGAGCCGGTTTCTGGAATCGACGCGGATCGAGGCGCTGGGATTCATCGGCCTGACCGAGCGCTACGCGGACTCGCTGGCGATCCTGAACGACCTCTACGGCTGGCAGATCCCGGGCATGGCCGAAAACCTGGGACACGCCTCCGTCGACCACGTCTACGAGATCGATGCCGCCGACCAGAGCGCGCTGCGGGAATTGAACGCGGAGGACTTCCAGCTCTATCGCAACTGCGAGCGCCTGTTCGAGTCACGCCTGGCGCTTTTCCATCAAGGCCAGCCGTTCGTGCACGGTGCGATACAGCAGTGCGTTGCCGACAAGGTGGTGGGTTGGGCCTGGTGGGCCACGGACGACAGCCCGGTCGAGATCGAGGTCTGGATCAACGATCGCAAGGTGGGGCGGACACTGGCCAACGCGCTGCGGCCCGGCATGCTGCGCTGGGGAGCGCCCCGTGGCGCCTACGTCGGTTTCCACCTTCCGCTCGAAGCGGCGCACGGCGATATCGTCGACTGCCGCGTGACGCTGACCCAGCAATCGCTGGGACGGCATCGCGTGCAGCGTACCGCCGCACTCCAGCCCGTGCTGGAATCGTGAGGGAGATCGCGATGCAGACTTCCCTCTCCCCCGTACCGGAGGCCCGAGGCTGGAGGTTCTGGCGGGGCGTGAAACGCTCCACCCGATTCGTCTGTCATCCGCGGCTGAAGCCGCTCCATCAACTGGAGCGGCTGGTGCGGGACGGGTCCGACGAGAGTCGCTCCTATGGCTGGCGCTCGACGGGCAACGACCCGCAGTTCGGCTGGCGGCGCCAGATGCCAATGCCCGGCTGGAACATGCTGGAGGTCGCGATCCGGCACGATCAGCCGAGCGGATCGGTGCGGCTGTACGTGGACACGGGGCGGGGCTTCAACGAGGCGGAGAGCTTCTATCTCACCTTGAAACCGGGCCGCATCGCCAAGCGTCTCTGCTATATCGGCGCGGGCATCAGGGGGATTCGCTTCGATCCGCTGGAGACGGAAGGGTGCTTTGCCATCGAGCATCTGCGGCTGGTGTGGCTGACCCCCTGGTTCGCCTGCGACCGTCTCGCCCAGCGGCTGGCCAATCTGCATGGCCAGTGGCTCGAGACCCCCAAGTCCAGCGTCGTCTCCCGGCTCAAGCAGCTCGCCAGGAAGCAGAACACGCACTGGCGGGCGATGGCGCTCAAGCAGTACGAGGAGACCTTCGTTCGGTTGTGCCCCCGCAAGAGCTACCGGGAGTGGTTGGTGCAGCAGCCGGTAGCCTCGGAGGCGTGGCTATCGAGCCGGCTGGCGGCGTTTGCCTATCGCCCCACGATCTCCATCCTGCTGCCGACCTACGACCCGGCCCCGGAAGCGCTCGAGCGCTGTATCGAGTCGGTGCTGGCACAGCGCTACACGCAGTGGCAGCTGTGCATCGCCGACGATGCCTCCACCGATCGCCGCATCCGCGAACGCCTCCTGCACTATGCCGAGCAGGACTCCCGTATCGAGGTGACCTTCCGTCCGGTCAACGGGCATATCTGCGCCGCCAGCAACAGCGCGCTGTCCCTGGCACGAGGCGAGTACGTGGCGCTGCTGGACCATGACGACCGGCTGGTGCCCGACGCGCTCTTCCATGTCGTCGATGCGCTGCAGCACCAGCCCCGCGCAAAGCTTCTGTACAGCGACGAGGACAAGATCGACGACCACGACGCCCGGTTCGATCCGCACTTCAAGCCGGCCTGGAATCCCGATCTGCTGCTCGGGCAGAACTACGTATCGCATCTCGGGGTGTATCGGACGGCGAGGGTGAAGGCCGTCGGGGGCTTCCGCCAGGGCTACGAAGGCAGCCAGGATCACGACCTGGCGCTGCGCTTCACGGCCGGGTTGGCCGCGGATCGCATCGTCAGAATCCCGCGAGTGCTCTACCACTGGCACGCCGGGCAGGGCTCGACGGCAACCGCGGCGGTGACCAAGCGCTACACCGGCGAGGCCGGCCTGCGGGCGGTGCGGGATCATCTCTCCCGGCACGCGCCGGGGGCGACCGCCGAGCCCGGCCGGTTCCCCAACACCTATCGCGTGCGCTGGCCGCTTCCCGACCCGGCGCCGCTGGTGAGCCTGCTCATCCCGACCCGCGACCGGGTGGCGATCCTGCGGCCGTGCGTCGAGGCGCTGCTCGAGCGAACGCGGTATCCCCGCCTGGAGGTGCTGATTCTCGACAACGGCTCGACCTGCCCGGAGACCCTGGGTTTTCTGGCCGAGCTGGCCGGGCACCCCCGGGTGCGGGTGCTGCATTGGCCGCACCCCTTCAATTATTCGGCCATCAACAACTTCGGCGCCCGCCATGCGCGCGGCGAGGTGCTGGGACTGATCAACAACGATGTCGAGCCGATCAACGAAGAGTGGCTGGAGGAGATGGTCAGCCAGGCCTGCCGCGAAGAGATCGGCTGTGTCGGGGCCAAGCTCTACTACCCCGACGGCACGATCCAGCACGCCGGCGTCCTGCTGGGTGTCGGCGGGGTGGCGGGGCACGCCCACAAGTTCTTCTCGCGCCACGAGCCTGGCTATTTCAGTCGACTGCATCTCGCGCAGAACTTTTCCGCCGTCACCGCGGCGTGCCTGGTGGTGCGCAAGTCGCTGTTCGAGGCCGTCGGTGGGCTGGACGAGGCAAACCTGGCGGTCGCGTTCAATGACGTGGACTTCTGCCTCAAGGTCGACGAGGCGGGGTATCGCAACCTGTGGACGCCCTTCGCCGAACTCTACCACCACGAATCCGTCTCCCGCGGGGCCGACGACACCCATGCCAAACGGCAGCGGGCGTCCCGGGAAGCGGAGTACATGCGCCATCGCTGGCGCCATCGCCTGTTCGACGACCCGGCCTACCACCCCAACCTGACACTGACTTACGAAGACTTCTCGCTGCGATGAGTGCGCGAGGGGAATGCCAATCCAGCCTACGAGGGGACTGATCATGAGCTATCCGCGCTGGGTGGTTTTAAGTGATGGAACCTGCCCGACCGAAGACATCTACTTCCTGAAATCGGTGGCGCCGTGGCTGCAATCGCGTGGCATCGAGGTCAAGCGCATCGACACCAGCTACTGGCGGCTGCCGGTCATGTGCATGCCCTGGCTGGTGGGCGAGCTGCGTAACGCTCACATCCTCGTCTGCCGTTCGCTCAACGCGGCCTGGATCTCGTGGCTGGAGGACAACCGTCACCGGTTGGCGACCATCCGCTATCTGATCGATGACGACATCGCCGCCGCCGCCCTCGACCAGCAGCTGCCCGAGACCTACCGGCGGCGGATGGCTCATGTCTCCTCGCACCTGCAGCCTCGGCTGCTGGCGATCGCCGACGAGGTCATCGCCTGCTGCGAGCCGCTGGCGAGACACTTCAGCCGCCGCCACGATTCGGTCTCGCTGCTGGCGCCTTCGCTGATCTCGCCGATGCCGACCCACGATCATTTTTCCATGCTGGCGCCACGGGTCGGATTCCACGGCTCCCGGGCGCATCTGGCCGATCTCGAGAACATCACGCCGGCGCTGGTCGACATCCACGAGCGCAACGCGGCGTTGACCTTCGAGATCATGCTGGGGGGGTACTCGCCGCTCTCGCTGCGCGGGCTGCAGCGCGTTCGCACGCCGAAACCGCTGGGATGGCGGGCGTTCCAGCGCTATCGCGACCGGCAGCGCATGCATATCAGCCTGACGCCGATGCGCGATACCCCGTTCAATGCCGGCAAGACGTACATCAAGTTTCTCGACAACGCCGCCATGGGCAGCGTGGGGCTCTACAGCGCGCGTTCGCCGTATCGGGAGATCGTCTCTCAGGGCGAGGACGGGCTGCTGGTGGAGGACACCCCCGAGGCCTGGCGTTCGGCGATGCAGCAGCTGATCGACGATCCCGCCACGGCGCGAATGATGGCGCAGAACGCCGCCCGCAAGGCGCTCGATATCGGCAACCCGGAGAAAGCCCGGGCCTTCTGGTGGGTAAGGCGCTGAGCGGCTCCCTCAATTCCCAATTCGTGTCGCCGTCATGGCGACAAGCACTCTCAACCATGACAGGAAATCCCACCATGAAACTCGAATTCACCGCCATCACAATGGTCAGGGGGGAAGAGGATGTGGTCTTCGCTTCCTTCCTGCACCACCTGCGACTGGGGTTCGACCGACTCGTCGTGCTGAGTCATATCGAACATGACTTCCTCCGGGAGTGCGTTGCCGAACTGCGGGATCGCTATCCCGAAAAGGAGATCGCGTTCGTCGAGATCGAGGACGAGCAGGGCTTCTCGAAGCGCAAGGCCGATTACATCAATGGGGCGCTGGAGCTCTACCTGAAAAAGGATTGCTACAACGTCGTCTATGGCTTCGATGCCGACGAGTTCCTGACGTTCAAGAAGGGCCACACGGTCAAGGATTTCTACGCGGGCTTCGCCCAGCGCTTCCCGGGGGAGGAGAACCTGAAGCGGTTCTACTTCCGGTTGCCCTGGATCAACGTGATCTGCAAGGAGCACATCGACTACCAGCAGGATCTCGAGGGTAGACTGCTGGAGGCGGAGTACTGGTCGCTGGGCGAGCAGGCCTCGGACACCAAGGCGCTGTTCGTCTACCGCCAGACCCACCGCCTGCACATGGGCTACCACTGGCTCATGGCCAGGCAGGATGGCACGGTGCTGGAACCCGAAGCGGAGATCATGGACTTCGCCCGGGAGTGGGAAGCGTGCATCTACCACCTGCCGCTGCGCAGCGTGGAGCAGTTCTTCGCCCGGATCGGCAACTACGTCTCCAGTGCGGCAAAGCAGGAGAAGCACAACCGCTTGAGTCAGTTCTTCATCGACAACCCGCACATCAACCGTCAGCACTTCTTCGAGATGTGCATCGCGCCCGAACCGAGCTATCCGAGCTACGAGGTGCTCAAGCAGGAGATGGGGCCAGCCATCGAGGAGATGGTGCTGATGGCGTTCACCAAGCTGATGGTGAAGCCCCGGATCGACATCGGCCGGGCGCTGGCGCCGGCCAGCCACTGAGGGCAGCCATCGAGACGGAAGGCGCGGCATCACGGGCAGTAAAGTTCGGCGGCCAGGTGGCGATCACCTGGCCGCTGGTCGTATCGGCACCCGGGGTTTCGGTCCGGGCACAGCGGGGACGCGGGATCAGGAGGCGACCGGCAGGCGGGAGTCCCAGAGCAGGCGTTCGATGGGGGAGACGTTGGCCGTCAAGTGCGAGACGGCGTTGACCACGGCGAGATCGATGCCGGGCCGGCTGTAGAAACCACCGTTGACCTGGGTGGCGTGAATGACCGTGCGGGCGAAGCTCCCGAACAGCCGGCGATCCGGCCCGATCGGGTGGCGCCAGAAATCGTCCAGCGAACTGGGGGCGGTGAGTCCGGGCATGCGGTAGATCGCCTCGCCGAGCGCCAGGGTCGGGCACTCGCTCTCCAACGCCATCAGCCCCTCGTTGCCGTTGATCGTGATCAGGCCCGAGGCGTGCTCGATCAGCGCGGGGAGATTCCCGGCGGGTATCGAGACCAATCGCTCGCCGAGTCCGGTCGTCGCCGCGAGATCCCTCAACTGCCGGGTGCAGGCGGCATCGGCACGGCACGCAGGATCGACGATGGCCAGCCGGGTGTGGCCCGGGGCGAACCGGGCAAAGGACTCGACTACCCGGGACACGCCCGCCCGAAGGTCGGCGTAGGGTGAATGAAACCGGATTCGGGGGTCGTCGGCGGGCTGCAGCGGGAACAGGTAGTAAGGCTTCCCGCTGGCGATCAATGTCCGCTGCAGGCTGTCGGCGCGTCGACGCTGCAGACCGCTGAGTGGTGCGATCGCCCGTCCGTGGCGAATTCCCGCCGGGAACCCGGCCTGCCCCCGGTCGTGCCGGAACAGAAGCGGGGTGGCGAGATCCGCCATGCGGTAGCCGAACGCCCGGGCGGCGCACCTGGCGAACGCCGTTTCGAACGGTCGTGGGGGGAGCTGCCGGGGAAGCGTCGGGCCGATGGCGTGGTACCACTCGGGGTCCCGGGGCAGCAGCGAATGGCCGACGGTGCCCTCGCGTTCCAGGGTGATCCAGTAGGGCTGGAAGTAGCCCGGCGCCAGGATGTGGCTGCGGATGCCGCGTCGACGGGCGGCGCGTACCACTTCCTTGTGGGCTGGCCGGTTGTCGTCGAAGGCCACCTGGTCGGTGATGCCGTGGCGCCGCCAGAGATCGGTGACGAACTCTGCCAGCATCGGCCAGGGGTCTCGGAAGGTCTCGGCGTGGCGCCCCTGCCAGGCAACCTGGTCGCCGAGCGTGAAGTTGACCTTGACGACCTTATGCCCGTCGTCGGTCAGCCGCTTCCCGAGCTGGCTGAGGAACGGGGAGCCCGGGCCTTGCAGAAACAGAAAAGCTCGCCTTGCGGGGAACATCGTCTCGATCCCTCTGTGCAGGTAGACGTCGTCGGCGAAAGCGCCATGACGGGACGTGCCTTCAGCGGTATGTCCCGGGGAGAGCCAGCGACGAAGTCGGCGCAGGGGCTGCCGGTCGCCCGACGCAGGGGCAATGAGACGGGCGGTGACACCGAATCGCCATCCCGGGGGCGGGTAGGCACGGCCTGACTGTAACGCGGCACGATGGGGCTGCCATGCCGCGTTTTGGTGAATCTGGCGGTGGTTTAAATCGTCTTGGGAGGATGAGGCTTGTCAGCCTCGGCGGGCGGGGCGTTCAGCGCGGGCAGGGTCGCCAGCAGCGTGTCGATGGTGGTATCACGGAAGAAGGCGACCAGTCGTTCGCTTCGGCTCGGGCCGATGCCCGGGAACGTCTGCCAGTCCGCTGCCGAGCGTGCGCGGAGGGTCGCCAGTGGCACCGCGAGAGCGGAATCAAGCACGGCTTCGGGCAGTGGCGGCATGCCCAGCGCGATCAGCCAGCGCACTGGCCGCTTCGATTCCGCGGCGTGGAAGGCCTCGAACCACTGCCGGGCCCTTGCCTCTCCGACCCCGGGCAGCGACTGCAGCTGGTCGATCTCCAGCGTCCGCCAGGAGAGCAGGCCGTCGACCAGGCCGGCATCGACGAGGGCGCTCCAGGCGGCGGGCCCGACGCCGGTCATGTCCAGCCCCTGCTTGCCGCCGAGCCAGGCCAGGCGCGCCAGGAACTGCTCGCGACAGCCCGCTGACGGGGCGAGACAGGAGAGGGCGTCGTAGCGCGTGGCGTCCGGCAGCGACAGGGCGGCACGCGGCGTGGCCGGGATGACGACTCGCTCGATCCGGGGAATGGTGGCGCCGGCGAGAGCGACCTCCACCTGATCGCCGGGCCGCACGTCCAGCGCTTTCCAGTGGTCCACCGATCCCAGGCTGACCGAGCCGACCTCGCGGTCGTCGAGGAGAACGGGCTCCAGCCGGGCAACGGGCGTCAGGCGTCCGGTGCGTCCCACCGAGACGTCGATCGCCTCGACCACGGCCAGCGTTCGCGCGGCCGGGTATTTCCAGGCGACGGACCAGTTGGGCGGCTCCGCTTGCCAGGAGGCGCCGGGCGGCCGTTCGCGGCGCTTGATGACGACGCCGTCGGAGGCGAAGGGCAGCGGGGCGTGGTACCAGCGATCCCGCCACTGCTCCACCTGGGAGAGTCGACTGACCGATCGGGTATAGCTGGCCGTGTCGGGAAAGCCGAGCTGCGCCAGCCGCTCGAGACGGTCGTCACCGGTTCGGGGGCCATCCGGCCAGGCCCAGGCGAAGAAGCCGATCTGTCGGGCCTCCGCCGCGGTCAGCTCGCGCCGGTTCAGCAGCCCCGCCACCCGGGAGCGCGCCGAGGCGCCGCCATCCCGGGCCTGTACGTGATCGGCCAGGCGCAGGTAGAGCTCGCCCTGCAGGGTCACCGCTTCGTCGGTCGGCAACCGTTCCGGGATGCTGTCGATCCGTCTGACCGACGCGGTCCAGTCCTGTCCCTTCTCTCCATCGCCGCGACTGATGGCGCGTTGAAGGCGGCCTTCGCGATAGACGAGCGTCACGGCGACACCGTCGACCTTGGGCTGGATCCAGAGTGGCCGCTTCGGCTGTCTGGACAGCCATTCGCCGACGGCCCGGCGATCGGGAAGCTTGTCGAGCCCGGTCTGGGCGTAGGGGTGTTCGAGTTCGTCCCGAGCCGAGACGGGCGTGGGCTGTCGGGGCGGTGGGGCATCCGGGTCGAGGCAGCGGCGCCACTGCCGCCAGCGGCGTCTGGCCTCGTCGTAGACGCTGTCGTCGACCAGGCGCTCACCGCGCTGGTAGTAAGCCTCGTCCCACGCCTGCAGGCGTCGGGTCAGCTCGTCGTAGCTCGCGTGCCGTGCTGTCAGGCTCTTGCCCGGAGGGCACGCAGCGCCGGGCTCGGCTGCGTGGGCATGGGGCACTCCCGCTACGCTCAACCAGGCCAACATCACGGCCCGAATCCCTATTGCCAGCATGTCGTCATCGCTCCGGGGTCTATGACTCCTTCAACGACCGCTCGGCGATTTTCTTGATCCGCGGGATGCGGCAGGCGTGGGGGACGAGGCGAGATGAGACCAGGCCAGACGACGAAGCCCCGCGACACGAACCGACTTCACCGAGTCGGGGGTTCGAGATCGCGGGGCTCTGTCGTTTCAGGACCCGGGTTCGCCTGGCCCCGAATCGGGCCAGAGCGCGACGATCAGCTCTTGGAGGTCAGCTTCACGTAGTCCAGCAGGATCTGGGATGTCTCCTGCAGTTCGGCGCGGTCGATGGGCTTGGCGTCATCCGAATCGGGCACTTCGTCTTCACCGCCGTCCTGGCCATCGTCGTTGCCCTGGGCATCGCCATTGTCCTGGCCCGTGCCGTCGTTCCGATCCCTGGCATCGGTCCAGTCGTCGAGCGGCTCCATGCCCAGCGAGCGCCGTCGCTGATTCTCCAGCGCCAGTTGCTCGGCTTCCTGGGCGTCCATCTCGCGCTGACGCTGCTCCCTGTTGAGGCTAATGCTGGTCTGCTGCTCGCGCAGCCGCTTGCTCAGCTGCGCCTGCTTCTCCAGATAGACGAAATCGGGGTCATTGGCGATGCGCTGCTCGTGGCGATCCTGCAGCGCCTCGAGGTAGCGCCAGGGCTCGCCGTAAAGGCGATATTGCACCGGCCGCACCCGATCCCAGGGCAGGGCGTTGTCGAGGGCGCTCTCGCCGATCTCGTCCGGGTCGATCAGGCTCGGATAGATGATGTCCGGCTCGACGCCGCGGTGCTGCGTGCTCTCCCCCGAAATGCGATAGAACTTGGCCCGGGTCAGCTTGATCTGCCCATGGCTGAGGTCGGTCAGTGTCTGCACGGTACCCTTGCCGAAAGTCCGGGTTCCGACGACCAGGCCTCGGCCGTAGTCCTGAATCGCGCCGGCAAAGATCTCCGAGGCGGAAGCGGATAGCCGATTGACCAGGACGGCGAGCGGGCCGTCGTAGGCGACGCCGGTATCGGTGTCTCCGTAGAGGTTGATGCGGCCGCGGGCATCGCGTACCTGGACGGTGGGGCCGCGGTCGATGAACAGCCCGATCATCGAGTTGGCTTCCTGCAGGGCACCGCCGCCATCGTTGCGCAGGTCGAGCACGATACCCTCGACGTGTTCGGCCTTGAGCTTGTCGATCTCCTTGGCCACGTCGCGGGTGGTGCTGCGGTAGTCGGACTCTCCGGCCTGCCAGGCATCGAAGTCGACGTAGAAGGCCGGCACGGTGATGATGCCGATCTTGTGCGTCTCGCCATCGCGCTGGATCTCCTCGACCCGGCTATGAGCGGCCTGATCCTCGAGCTTGACGGTATCCCGGGTGATCTTGACGGTATGGGTCCGGGTCACGTCGACGGCCTTGGCGGGGATGATGTCCAGCCGTACCGTCGAGCCTTTCGGTCCGCGGATCAGGTCGACCACCTCATCGAGGCGCATGCCGACCACATTGACCATGTCGCCATCCTCGTCCTGACCCACGGCCACGATACGATCCGCCGGCTGCAGCACGCCGGCCTTGTCCGCCGGCCCGCCGGGGACCAGGCTCGACACCTTGACGTACTCGCCGTCGCTCTGCAGCAGCGCGCCGATGCCTTCCAGGGAGAGGCGCATCTGGATATCGAAGGACTCGCTCTGCTGCGGCGAGAAGTATTCGGTATGCGGATCCACCGTGCCGGTCACCGCCGACATCAGCAGCACCAGGACGTCTTCGGCATTGGTCTGGCGCACACGGTTGAGCTGGTTGGCGTAGCGGTCGTGGAGCGTCTTCTGGATCTCCTCCGGAGTCTGATCGCTCAGCGACAGCGTCAACGCGGCGTTCTCCAGACGCTTGTTCCAGAGGTCGTCCAGCGCGCTTTCGCTGCCAGCCCAGGAGGAGTCCTCGCGGTCCAGCGCCAGACGTTCGTTGCT
Source organism: Salinicola sp. (assembly GCA_002695065.1). GTDB lineage: Bacteria > Pseudomonadota > Gammaproteobacteria > Pseudomonadales > Halomonadaceae > Salinicola. The sequence goes on from NZNW01000026.1 coordinate 54,248, forward strand.
GGTGTAGTCGTAGTCGATGCCACGGTCGACCTTGTCCACCAGCCACTGGAGCCGTGCCTCCACGCGATCCTGATAGCGTGAATAGAATGCATAGACGCGGTCCAGATCGCCCGACTTGATGGCGTCATCGAGCGACGTGTCCAGATCGTTGAAATTATCGACGTCGCGCTGCAGCAGGTAGGCCCGCTGGTCGTCCAGCACGTCGAGCAGGCGCTGGAAGGCGCGCTTCGACCAGTCGTCGTCGAGGTCGACTCCCGAATAGGAGCCGTACTGCAGTGACTCGGCGACTTCACTCGCCGCCTGGCGCTGATCGTCGGTTGGGGTGGGACCGGCCAGCGCCGTGACGCTCCATGCCAGCAGTAGCAAACACATGGCCGCGTGCCGAGCGGCGACAGTCAGGGTCATCAATGAAGCACTCCCGGTTTCCTGTACACTCTCTGTTCCCTAGAAGACCACCGGATCCATGAATCTTTTTCAGGTCCGGGCCTATTGTAGCAGTCAGTCCGCATGACTACAGATCGACATCCGAGGAAACCCATGTCAGACCACGCCGCCGACAAGGCTCTCGAAGATCGCTTGCTCGATTTTCTCCAGCGTTCACCCTCTCCCTGGCACGCCACCGCGAATCTCGTGGCCATGCTGGAGGCGGCAGGATATCGGCCGCTCAAGGAAACTGACAGCTGGAAGTTGTCCCCGGGCGAAAAATATTACGTGACGCGCAACGATAGTGCCTTGATCGCGTTTCAGCTACCGGCATCGTCTTTCGAGACCCTGCGCATGGTGGGGGCCCACACCGATAGTCCGGCCTTGCGTCTCAAACCGCAACCGGCGATCGTCAACAAGGGCTGGCTGCAGCTGGGCGTCCAGGTCTACGGCGGCGCGCTGCTGGCGCCCTGGTTCGACCGTGACCTGGGGCTTGCCGGGCGCGTTCACGTCCGCCGTGCCGACGGGAGGCTCCAGGCGGTCCTGCTCAACGTGAAGGAGCCGGTGGCGATCATACCCAGCCTGGCGATCCACATGGATCGCGAAGCCAACAACGGGCGGCCGCTGAACCCGCAGACGCAGATGGCGCCGCTGTTGATGCAGGGCGGCGATGCGCCCGACCTGGATCGCCTGCTGAAGCAGTGGATCGAGCGCGAACACGGACTCGAAGTGGCGGATATCGTCGATTTCGAGCTGGGGTTCTATGACGTCCAGCCGCCTTCGCGGGTCGGGGTCGGCGGCGAGATGATCGCCAGCGCGCGGCTGGACAACCTGCTCTCCTGTTTCATCGGCATCGAAGCGCTGTTGGCCTGCGACGGTCGGCAGGGTGCGCTGTTCGTCGCCAACGATCATGAAGAGGTCGGCAGTGCCAGCGCCTGCGGCGCCCAGGGCCCCTTCCTGGCCGATGTGCTGCGCCGGCTCAACGCCGCGCTCGGCGAGGCGGGCGACGAGGGCTTCGTGCGGCTGATCCAGCGCTCGCTGATGATCTCCTGCGACAACGCCCATGCCGTGCATCCCAATTTCGCGGACAAGCACGACGCCAACCACGGACCGATGCTCAACGCCGGCCCGGTGATCAAGGTCAACGCCAGCCAGCGCTATGCGACCAACAGCACGACGGCAGCGCTGTTCCACGATCTCTGCCGGGAGGCGGACGTGCCCGTGCAGCAGTTCGTGACACGAGCGGACATGGGGTGCGGCAGCACCATCGGCCCGATCACCGCCACCGAGCTGGGTGTGCCGACCATCGACGTGGGTGTGCCGCAGTTCGGCATGCACTCGATTCGCGAGACCGCCGGTAGCCGCGATCCGGCGTATCTGATCCGGGCGCTGACGGCGTTCTTCGATCGGCCGTCGCTGGCGATTGATTGAGACGTCGGGCAAATTGACTGGGTAAACGCGAAACACGTTATGGTCCGGCCTTGCCGCCATCTGGCCTTCGATACAGAGAAGAAGACATGCTCAAGACTCCCTACCTGCTTTTCCTGGGCGACGTGCCCGACCCGTTGTCCGCCAAGGTGGCGCAGGGCATCCGTGACTGGCGCCCGGAATATGCGTTGGGGCAGTATCGGTTGCCGGGCTGCCAGGCGGACATGAAACTTCCCGACCTGACGATCGAAGAAGCGGTGGCGCAGGGCGCCCGGACGCTGGTGATCGGCGCGGCCAATCGTGGCGGGGTGATCTCCCGCAGCTGGATCGCGGTGCTCGAGGAGGCGCTGGCCGCCGGGATGGATATCGCTTCCGGCCTGCACAATCTGCTGCGCGACGAGCCGGTGCTGGTCGAGGCGGCGGAGAAGCATGGCGGACGCCTCGTCGATGTACGCGTACCGCAGGTCCAGTACCCGATCGGCGACGGCAAGCCGCGTCGGGGCAAACGGTGCCTGGCGGTGGGAACGGACTGCTCCATCGGCAAGATGTACACGGCGCTGGCGCTGGATATCGCGCTGCGCGAGCGCGGCGTGAAATCGAGCTTCCGTGCCACCGGCCAGACCGGGATCCTGATCACCGGCGAGGGTGTGCCGCTGGATGCCGTCGTCGCCGACTTCATGGCCGGGTCGATCGAGTGGCTGACGCCGGACAACGACGACGACCACTGGGACGTCATCGAAGGGCAGGGCAGCCTGTTCCATCCCTCCTACTCCGGCGTGACGCTGGCGCTGATCCACGGCGGCCAGCCCGATGCGCTGATCCTGTGTCACGAGCCGACGCGGACGCACATGCGCGGCCTGCCGCATTATCAGTTGCCGACGCTCGAACAGCTGCGCGATACCGCGCTGCCGCTGGCCCGGGTGGTGAACCCGGCGTGCCAGATCATCGGCGTCTCGGTCAACACCGCCGCCATGCCCGCCGAGGAGGCGGATCGCTATCTCCAGGCGCTCGAGTCGCGGCTGGGGCTGCCGTGCGTCGACCCCTATCGCCAGGGCGCCGAGCGGCTGGCGGAGGCGGTGGCGGCATGTTGAGACTGAGCGTCGAGGAGCAGGTCTTCCCGCTCGCCGAGGTGTTCACTATCTCCCGCGGTTCACGCACCGAGGCGCGGGTCGTGGTGGCGACGTTGAGCGACGGCGTTCACGCCGGACGCGGCGAGTGCGTGCCCTACGCGCACTATGGCGAGTCGATGGCGAGCGTCATCGCGCAGATCGAATCGCTGCGGGACGACCTGGCCAACGGGCTGGATCGTGAAGCGTTGCAGGCTCGGCTGCCGGCCGGTGCGGCGCGCAATGCGGTGGATTGCGCGTTCTGGGATCTCGAGGCCAAGCGCAGCGGGTCTCCGGTCTGGCAACTCGCCGGGCTGTCAGCGCCGGTGGCCGAAGTCACGGCTTTCACGCTGTCGCTCGATACCCCGGAGGTGATGCGCGACAAGGCCAGGCGTCATGCCGCGCGTCCCCTGCTGAAGCTGAAGCTGGGCGGCGAGGGCGATCTCGAGCGCCTGCGGGCGGTGCGCGAGGGGGCGCCGGATTCGCGGATCATCGTCGATGCCAACGAGGGCTGGGATCGCGACACCTATCAGCGCCTGGCGCCGGCACTGCTCGAGTTGGGAATCGACATGGTGGAGCAGCCGCTGCCCGCCGCGGATGACGCATCACTGGCGGAGATCGAGCGGCCGTTGCCGGTGTGTGCCGACGAGGCCTGTCATGACCGCACGTCGCTACCCGACCTGGTCGGCCGCTACGACATGATCAATATCAAGCTCGACAAGACCGGTGGCCTGACCGAAGCTCTGGCGCTCAGGCGCGAGGCGCAGGCCTTGGGGTTCGAAGTGATGGTGGGCTGCATGGTGGGGTCGTCGCTGTCGATGGCGCCGGCACTGCTGGTGGCCCAGGGGGCCGCCGTGGTGGATCTCGACGGGCCGCTGTTGCTGGCCCGGGATCGCGAGCATGGCATGCGCTTCGACGCCGAGGGCATCCATCCGGCTTCACCGCGGCTGTGGGGCTGAAGGGCCACGTCGCGCAAGGATCGAGACAAGAGAAATGGATGAAATGACGCAGCGCACGGTGTACGTGAATGGCGACTACGTCGCGGAGCGGGACGCCACGGTATCGATCTTCGACCGGGGATTCCTGCTTGCCGATGGCGTCTACGAAGTCTCTTCGGTGCTGGGTGGCAAGCTGATCGACTTCCCCGGCCACATGGGACGCCTGAATCGTTCCGCCGCCGCGCTCGAGCTGGCGCTCCCGTGGGACGAGGAGGCGCTACTGGCGATCCACCGCGAGCTGATTCGGCGCAACGCGCTGGACGAGGGCATGGTCTACCTCCAGTTGACCCGAGGCAGCGCCGGCGACCGGGATTTTCACTACCCCGACGCCGATACCCAGCCCACGCTGGTGCTGTTCACCCAGGCCAAGTCGCTGGTCGACGCCCGCAGTGGCAGGGAGGGCATCCGCGTGGCCACGCAGCCCGACTGGCGCTGGGCGCGGCGTGATATCAAGACGGTGCAGCTGCTCTATCCCGCCATGGCCAAGATGGCGGCCGCTGCTGCCGGGGCCGACGACGCCTGGCTGGTCGAGGACGGCATGGTGACCGAAGGGGCTTCCAACAACGCCTGGATGCTGACCCGCGACGGGGCCCTGGTGACCCGCGAACTCTCTCCCGCCATCCTGCCGGGCATTACCCGGGCCGTGGTCATGGAGCTCGCCGAAGCGCTGTCGTTGCGGATCGAGGAGCGGGCGTTCAGCGTCGAGGAGGCACGGGAGGCCAGGGAGTGCTTCGTGACATCGGCGTCTTCCTTCGTCACGCCGGTCATCGCGATCGACGACGTCCCGATCGGCGACGGACGCCCCGGCGAGGTGGCCCGGCGCTTGCGAGCGGCGTATATCGAGGAGAGTCGCCGACGCGCCCTCTGAGCCACCGTCGGCCGGCTCGAGCAGTCGGCCGATCGCGACCCAGCCAGAAACGACAAAGCTGGAAACGACAAAGCCCGCCGATCGCAAGAACGGCGGGCTTTGTCGTGGTATCTGGTGGCTACGCCCTGATTCGAACAGGGGACCCCATCATTATGAGTGATGTGCTCTAACCAGCTGAGCTACGTAGCCTGAAGGGCAGCTCGAGGCGCCCGACAACGGTTGCGAATACTACCATAACCCGATGAAACGTCAACGCTTTTCGATATCCATACGGAGTTCGGGGATGTCGATGGCTAGACGTTGAAACGGAAGTGCATCACATCGCCGTCCTGGACCACGTAGGCCTTGCCTTCGAGACGCCACTTGCCGGCTTCCTTGGCGCCGTTCTCGCCGCCCAGCGCCACGAAATCGTCATAGCTGACCACTTCGGCGCGAATGAAACCCTTCTCGAAGTCGGTATGGATGACGCCGGCCGCTTGCGGTGCGGTGGCGCCGATCTTGACCGTCCACGCCCGAACCTCCTTCACGCCCGCGGTGAAGTAGGTCTGCAGGCCCAGCAGGCCATAGCCGGCACGAATGACGCGGTCGAGCCCCGGCTCCTCCATGCCCATCTCTTCGAGGAACATGGCGCGCTCCTCGTCCTCGAGCTCGGCGATCTCCGCTTCCAGCTTGTTGCAGACCGGCACCACGACGGCGTTCTCGTCGGCGGCGATCCGGCGAACCGTATCGAGATGGGGGTTGTTCTCGAAGCCGTCCTCGTTGACGTTGGCGATGTACATGGTCGGCTTGAGCGTCAGGAAGCCGAAGCTGCGCAGCTGGCGTTGCTCATCCTCGTCCAGGCCGAAGCTGCGCAGCGGTCGACCCTCGGCGAGATGGGGCTGGATTCGGTCGAGAATGGCCTTGGTGGCGATCGCCTCCTTGTCGCCGCCCTTGACCACTCGGGTCAGACGCTGGATCGAGCGCTCGACGGCATCGAGATCGGCCAGCGCGAGCTCGAGGTTGATGGTCTCGATATCGGCGGTGGGGTCGACCTGGTTGGCGACGTGGATGACGTTGTCATCTTCGAAGCAGCGCACCACATGGGCAATGGCATCGGTCTCGCGGATATTGGCCAGGAACTGGTTGCCCAGGCCCTCGCCCTTGGAGGCGCCCTCGACCAGGCCGGCGATGTCGACGAACTCCATCGTGGTCGGCACCACCTTTTCCGGCTTGACGATCTCGGCCAGCTTGTCGAGCCGCGGGTCCGGCATCGGCACGATGCCGGTGTTGGGTTCGATGGTGCAGAAGGGGAAGTTCTCGGCATCGATGCCGGAGCGCGTCAATGCATTGAAGAGAGTCGACTTGCCGACGTTGGGAAGGCCGACGATGCCGCAATTGAAACCCATAGGAGTTACCCGAGTTGATGTACAGGGAAAGCTGAAAGAGAGGCTCGCTATTCTACGGGACGCCGCAGCAGAAGGAAGAGGAAAGAACGGCGCTGCGCGCCGGGAAGCAACGTCCCCGACCTCTTTCGTCCTCTTGCTTGTCTCTTAGCTCTTGAAGCTGTGCAGACGATTCATGGCCTTGGCCCAGTCGCCGGAGAGCGCCTCGGGGAGGGTGGCGATGATCTCGTCGATGGCAGCATCGATGGACTGGCGCTCCGCCTTGCCGGGACGGCCCAGGACGTAGTTGGTGACCAGCTTGGCACTACCGGGGTGGCCGATGCCGATGCGGAGGCGGTGGAAGCCGTTGGTATTGCCCAGCGCGCTGACGATGTCGCGCAGGCCATTGTGCCCGCCGTGTCCGCCACCCGTCTTGTAGCGGGCGCAGCCGGGTACGATATCGAGTTCGTCGTGAGCGACGAGAAGCTCGTCCGGGGCGATCTTGAAGAACTGGCACAGCGCGGCCACGGAGGCGCCGCTGCGATTCATGAAGGTGGTGGGGGTGAGCAGGTGCAGGTCGTGCCCGCCCAGCTGGATCTTGGCATACAGACCCAGGAACTTGCGCTCGGGACGCAGCGTCTGTGCTGCGTCCCTCGCGAGTTGCTCGACCAGCCAGGCGCCGGCATTGTGGCGGGTGTCCTCGTACTCCGCTCCCGGATTACCGAGACCGATGATCGCTTTCACTGCCATGCCGACTGCCTGTTATCCGGTCTTTGACGCAAGATTACGCGTCGTCTTTCGGCTCGCCATCTTCGTCGACGCCTTCACCGGCGACTTCGTCGTCACTGGCGACGGTCGGGTGGGTCACGCTGACGACACCGGCGTCGTGCTCTTCGCCATGGCTCAGCTCGACCAGGGTCACGCCTTCCGGCAGTTTGATGTCGGAGAGGTGGATGGTCTCGCCCAGGCCCAGATCGGCGACGTCGACTTCGAGGTACTCCGGCAGCTTGGACGGCAAGCAGCTGATCTGAACGTCGTTGTTCAGGACGTGGAGAACGCCACCTTCGTCCTTGACGCCCTTGCACGACTCTTCGTTCAAGAAGTGCAGCGGGACGTTCATGGTCAGCTCGTGAGTCGCATCGACGCGCATGAAGTCGGCATGAGTGACCAGCGCCTTGTACGGATGACGCTGGAGGTCACGGATGATGACCTGTTCGCTCTTGCCGTCGACATTGATGTCGATGATCGAGGAGAAGAACGCCTCGTCTTCGATCGCCTTGTAGAAGGCGGGCTTGTCGATGGTGATCGGCTGCGGTGCCGCGGTGCCACCGTAGATGATGGCGGCGACCTGTTCGTTCTTGCGGCGCAGGCGGCGGCTCGCACCTTTCCCCAGCTCCTTACGAACATTGGCGGTCAGGATGTAATGGGACATTGATTGTCACCTCTAGTGGTCAAGTAAAGGAATCGGCACCGCCCGCGACCAGACGATGCCGTTCCAGCAGGGACCACCGCCATCACGGCAGTGGCCCACGTATCCGCGCGTGCTTCGCTCGTCGTCCCCGCCCCGTTTCCGGGTAGGGATCAGTGAAACATCGCGCTGACGGATTCTTCGTTACTGACACGCCGGATGGCTTCGGCGATCAGGCCGGCGACCGTCAATTGACGGATCTTGCCGCTGCGACGTGCAGGTTCGGAGAGCGGTATGGTATCGGCAACGACGAGTTCGTCAAGCACCGAACCAGTAATATTGTCCACGGCGGGCCCGGAAAGGATCGGATGCGTGGCGTAAGCGACCACGCGACGGGCGCCGTGAGCCTTCAGGGCCTCCGCCGCCTTGCACAGCGTACCGGCGGTATCGACCATGTCGTCGACCACCACGCAGGTACGGTCCTGGATGTCGCCGATGATGTGCATCACCTGGGCCTGGTTGGCCTGCGGGCGGCGCTTGTCGATGATCGCCAGGTCGACGTTGAGCTGCTTGGCGATGGCTCTGGCACGAACCACGCCGCCCACGTCGGGGGAGACCACCACCAGGTCGTCGTAGTTCTGGCGCTCGATGTCGTCGAGCAGGATCGGCGAGCCGTAGACGTTGTCCACCGGGACATCGAAGAAGCCCTGGATCTGGTCGGCGTGCAGGTCCATGGTCATGACCCGGTCGACGCCGGCCTTGACCATCATGTCCGCTACGACCTTGGCCGAGATCGGCACGCGGGCGGAGCGCACGCGGCGGTCCTGGCGGGCGTAGCCGAAGTAGGGCACCACCGCGGTGATCCGCGTTGCCGAGGCGCGGCGCAGCGCATCGACCATCAGGATCAGTTCCATCAGGTTGTCGTTGGTCGGCGCGCAGGTCGACTGGAGAATAAAGACGTCTTTACCGCGCACGTTTTCGTTGATCTCGACAGCGATTTCGCCATCGCTGAACTGCCCGACCGTGGCATGGCCGAGTCGGTTATCGAGACTCTCGGCTACCTTGGAGGCGAGTCCGACATTGGCGTTACCGGTAAAAACCATCAATTTAGACACGCGCGGCCACCTTTGGGAGCTGTTGAAGGTCAGTAGGGGACATTCGGTTCGAGCCAGGACGGGTGAAAAGACTGCCGGAAGCGCACGGGACGAGAGGTGGGGGTTCCGAAACACCATGCTTGCCCGCCCGCGATGCGGGTCGGCATCGGGGTCGTGCGTCGAGACGGCAGGGAAAAGAACCGCAACGTCGGTGGGGAAATCGTGTGGGCTGAGCGGCCATCGCGTCCCGGTTTCCGTTTGCAGGCTTGTCGAAATTCAGGAAGTGGCTGGGGTACCAGGATTCGAACCTGGGAATGCTGGTACCAGAAACCAGTGCCTTACCACTTGGCGATACCCCAGCAATCATCGGTCGCGCTCATTATGCGCAAAAGCGCAAACCGTTGGCTAGGTTTGAGGGCAAAACCAGTCGTGAAGTCGTCATCCGTCTGAAAAGACTGGTGAAAACCGCGTAAGTAGTCGGTTTCCAGAGCGACGATGTCACGTTTGGGCCTGACCCAAACCTTCGGCAAGGTTCAAAGCCTGGTGCAGCGGAGACAGATTGCAACCGCGGGCCTTGAAGGCTTGCCATTCGTCCGGGACCTGCTGCAGTACCTGATCGGCCTGCCTCTCGTCGTCCAGCGGACAGAAGACGCAGGCGCCGGTTCCCGTCAGCATCGCGTTGCCGTACTGGCCAAGCCAGTCCAGCGCGCGATCGACCTCGGGATGAAGCGCTCGCACGATGCTCTCGCAGTCGTTGCGCCACACCGCTTCGGGGGCAGCCCCGTCGAGTGCGCGACGCATACTAATGACCGTGCTATCGCGTGTCAAACCGGGGTGGCCGAAAATCGCCGCGGTGGATATCTCGACGCCAGGATGGACGATGACGAACCAGGCGGGCCCGAGATCCACGGCGGTCAAGCGCTCGCCGACACCCTCCGCCCAGGCGGTGCGGCCCCGCACGAACACCGGGACATCGGAGCCCAGCGCCAGCCCCAGCGTCGCCAGTCGCTCGAGTCCGAGCCCAAGGCCCCAGAGACGATCGAGTGCCAGCAGCGTGGTGGCGGCGTTGGAGCTGCCGCCGCCCAGCCCGCCGCCCATCGGCAGGCGCTTCTCCAGCGTGACGGTCGCGCCCTGTCGACAGCCGGTCTCGCGCTGTAGCCGGCGGGCGGCGCGGACGATCAGGTTGTCCGCTTCGGTGACGCCGGCGAGCGCCGGCGACAGGGTGATGTCGCTCCCTTGGGGCTGCGTTTCGAACCGCAGCGTGTCGCCGCGGTCCAGGATCTGGAACAGCGTCTGCAGCGAGTGATAGCCGTCCTCGCGACGCCCGGTGATCCGCAGCAGCCGGTTGAGCTTGGCCGGTGCGGGCAGCGTCAGCGATCTCATGGCGACGCGTCCGCCGCCTGCCCGGATGCGCCTTCGTTCCCGCTGCCCGGTTGCCACTGGTTGACCACCAGCGTGGCGCGGATGTCGTCATAGGTCATGATCAGGCGGCTCGGCAGCCACAGCGAGTCGGCGTAGGTCCAGTCCCGGTAGCGAATGGTCCAGCCGTCCTGGCTCAGGGTCTCGGGGAAGCCGAGTTCATCGTCGCTCTGCCGATGGGCCCGGCCCGGGGCGGGGAGCCCGCGGACCCAGTAGTCCAGCGCCGATATCGGCAGCGACCAGCCCAGCTGTTGCTGCATCAGCGCTTCCGGCGACGACGCCTCGAAGCGACCGTCGCCGGTGGTCAGGGTGACGGCGCCCTGGCGGCCTTCGAGAACGCTGCGCCCGGCACCGAAGGGGCCGCTGATCAGCATGCGGTAGTGATCGGGTGCCTGGGACCAGTCCAGGTTGGCGCTGCGGCTCTCTTCCGCGGTGCGCAACCCGACCTTGCCGGCCACTTTCCAGGTATCCAGCGCGGCCAGGTCCTGCTGCTGCCGCTGCCAGTCGTCGGGCTGCCGCGGCACGTCCGGGGCCGGCGCCTGTCCGGCACAGCCGGCCAGCCAGACCAGCAGGAGCAGGGCACCCAACGGCTGCCACCGTTTTTGAAACGGGGACGACAGGTGGCGAGGCCGAGCGTTGGCGAGAAGGCTTGGAGACATGGGAAGTTCCTGTCGAGTACGGATGAGTCCGGCGTGGAAATAGGGGCGCATACGATACCAGGGGCGCCGGGCTGTCACGAGCTTCGAGTGCCACCCGTCACCCCGCGGCGTCCGGCTACGGGGCCAGTTGGGGATAGCGGGTCAACAGGTCGTCGATATCCGGGTGGACGTCGCTGTCGGCGAGCGCGGACCTCACCAGGGCTCGAGCCTCGTCCTGGTGATCGAGCACGACCAGCACCTCGGCGAGATGCGCGGCGACCTCCTGATCGGGTTGGCCGGTGTAGGCGCGGCGTAGATACCCCAGCGCCTTGCGCGTCTCCCCGCGTTTGAAATATATCCACCCCAGGCTGTCGAGGATCGCGGGGCTCTGGGGCTCGAGCGCATGGGCCCTCTCGATGAGTTCCTGCGCCTCGTCGTAGTGCTCGGTCGTGGTCGCCAGGGTATAACCCAGGGCGTTGAGCGCCGCGGCGTTGTCGGGATACCTGGCGATGAGCTGGCGCATCTGGCGCATCATCGTCTCGACGTTACCGCGTTCGAATTCGCGCATGGCGCGGGTGTAGAGGA
>NZNW01000027.1 GCA_002695065.1 Salinicola sp.
CCGCGAGCCGCGAGCCGCGAGCCGCGAGCCGCGAAAATCAGCATGCGGTTTGTCATGCAGAACTAAGCCAGCGACGTTTGTCGCTGGCTTAGCTCTTAGCTCTTAGCTCAAGCCTTCGGATGCCAGTTGCCGTCGTCGCCCTTCGCGTACTTCGCTTCGACGGCCTTCCAGGCCACGGCGTGGGCGACCTCTTCGCGCGAACTGTCGCCGCGTCGATCCTCGGGGTTCTTGTACTCTTCCCAGGCGTCGTTGAACGCCTCCTTGTAGATCGTGCGGGCGTGTGGCGGCAGCACCTTGCGCGCGCTGTCGGGGATATCGTCACGGGAATCGTAAGGCATGGACTCTCTCCTTGAGTACGACGTTCCGTCTCAGTGTAGACGCTCGGGAGAGGCGTCAAGACCGGCTCAGGACTCCGCCTGCATCAGCTCCGCCTCCAGCGCTTCCAGCGCCTCTTCCGCCGCCATCCACTCGCTCTCGAGTTGTTCCACTTCGGCCTGACGCTCGCCCTGTTCCCGCACCAGCCGTGTCAGTTCGTCCTTGCGCCCGGCGTCATAGATGTCCGGATCCGCCAGTTGAGCCTCGATCGCGGAAAGCGCACCCTGGGCCCTGTCGAGCTTCTTTTCCGCCGCATCGCGCTGCCTGCGCAGCGGTTTCATCTGCTCGCGGCGTTCGGCGGCCGCCCGTCGCACCGCCTTGCGATCACCGCCGTCCGCCGCGCCTTTCTCCTGGCGCGCCTCCTGCTTCAGGTCGCGCCGGCGCTCCGTCTCGCGGGACTTCAGCCACTGATGATAGTCGTCGAGATCGCCGTCGAAGGGCTCGACCCGCCCGTCGTCCACACGCCAGAAGGTGTCGACGCTGGCCCGCAGCAGATGGCGATCGTGGGAGACGATGATCACCGCGCCCTCGTACTCCGCCAGCGCCTCGGCCAACGCCTCGCGCATGTCCAGGTCGAGATGGTTGGTGGGCTCGTCCAGCAGCAGCAGGTTGGGCTTTTCCCACGCCACCAGCGCCAGTGCCAGCCGCGCCTTCTCGCCACCGGAGAAGCGCGAGACGTCACCAAAGACGTCGTCGCCGCGGAAGCCGAAACCGCCCAGGAAGTTGCGGATCGAGAGATCGCCGGCCGTCGGCGAGAGTCGCTGCACGTGCATGAACGGCGTGGCGGTCACATCCAGATGCTCGAGCTGATGCTGGGCGTAATAGCCGACCACCAGGTTGTCCCCTGGAACGCGCGTGCCAGCGAGCGGCGGCAGGTCGCCGATCAGGGTCTTGATCAGCGTCGACTTGCCCGCGCCATTGGGCCCCAGCAAGCCGATGCGCTCGCCGGGCAGGATCGACACTTTCACTTCCTCGAGAATCGTACGGTCGGCATAGCCCAGCGCGGCCCGATCCAACGACAGCAGCGGCGTGGAGGTCTTGTCCGCGCAGGGCAGCCGAAAGCGAAACGGGGAGTCGGCGCGGGCGGCGGCGATGTTTTCCATCCGCTCGAGCATTTTCAGGCGGCTCTGGGCCTGGCGCGCCTTGGTCGCCTTGGCCCGGAAGCGCTCGACGAAGCTCTCGATCTCGGCGCGTCGGGCCTGCTGCTTCTCGAACGCCGCCTGCTGCTGCGCCAGCCGCTCGGCACGGGCGCGCTCGAAGGCGCTGTAATGGCCGCGATAGAGCATCAGTTGCGCCTGGTCGATATGCAGGATGTGGTCGCAGACCGCGTCGAGGAAATCGCGGTCGTGGGAGATCAGCATCAGCGTGCCGGGGTAACGCGTCAGCCACTGCTCGAGCCATAGCAGCGCATCCAGGTCCAGGTGGTTGGTCGGCTCGTCCAGCAGCAGGATCTCGGAGGGGGTGAACAGCGTCCGGGCCAGGCCGACGCGCATCCGCCAGCCACCGGAGAACGCCGCCAGCGGGCGATAGAGATCCTCCTGCGCGAATCCCAGGCCGGCCAGCAGCTGCTCGGCCCGGGACCGGGCGGTATAGCCGTCGAGGGCCTCGATCTGACCATGCAGCGACGCCTCGCGCTGCACGTCGCCACTGGCCTGGGCCTCGGCCAGCGCCGCTTCCGTCTCGCGCAGGGTCACGTCGCCGTCGAGCACGAACTCCACCAGCGGCCGCTCGATGGCCGAGACCTCCTGAGCCATGTGGGCGATGCGTTTGCCACCGGCAATCTCGACGCTGCCGGCATCCGCGCCCAGCTCCCCCCGGATCAGCGCGAACAGGCTCGATTTGCCGGCACCGTTGGCACCGACGACGCCGACCTTCTGGCCTTCGTGCAGCACCAGGTCGGCGCCCTCGAACAGCCGTCGGGTGCCGCGTTGCAGGGCGAGTTGGCGGAATGCGATCATGCCGGGCTCCAGGGCGCATCGAATGGGCGCTCATTCTACCAGCCATCCGCCATCGGTATGGAGTGCCATGCCCGCCGACGATCTATCCGGTTCGCTCTGGACCTACGCCCTGGACCGCTACGCCCGCCCCGGCGTCGAAGCCGAATGCCTGAGGCTCCAGGATGATCATGGCTGGGATATCTGCGAACTGCTGTGGGTCGCCTGGCTGAGCGAACGCCATCTGCGCCCCGATCCCGAGGCCGGCCAGGCCCTGGCCGCGGCGAGGCGCTGGCAACAGGAAATGACCGTGCCGCTGCGCAGTCGCCGCCGGGCGCTGAAAGCCGAGGTGTCGCGCCACCCCCGACTGGAGCCGCTGCGCCAGACCCTCAAGCAGGCGGAACTGCAGGCCGAGCGTGAAATGCTGGCGCGGCTGGCCGCCTTGCCCGCCCTCGAGGCCATGACGGCTGCGGCCCTCGAACAGGCGCTGGACAGTTGTCGGATGCTGCGCGAGGTGCCCTCCGAGGATTACCCGCCGTTACGTCGTCTGCTGGCGCGCTGGATAATCGATGCCCCGGATGCGGAACCAAAATCCACCTGTTAGAGTCACATCACGACCACCCACCGGTGTTTGAGGCTTCTTTCGCACACTGGCCAGCATCGGTTTCAATCCTGACCCAAGGAGTTTGCATGAAACGTTTGGTAACCGCCGTCGCCCTCGGCAGCATCATGACGCTGCCGCTAACGGCTCTCGCCCAGGACAAGGTCGATCTCGACAGCGATCAGGCGAAACTCAGCTACAGCATCGGCGCCACACTCGGTCAGGGCCTGTCCAAGGACATCAAGGATCTCGACGTCGACGCGTTCGCGGCGGCGATCAAGGATGTCTATGGCGACGACGATCTGCAGATGAGCCAGGACGAGATCAGCACCACGCTGACCCAGTATCAGCAGAAGAAAGTGGCCGAACAGAAGGCCGAGCAGAAGAAAGTCGCCGACGAGAACCGCAAGAAGAGCGAAGCCTTCCTCGCGGAAAACGCCAAGAAGGATGGCGTCAAGACCACCGATTCCGGCCTGCAGTACAAGGTTCTCGAGTCCGGTGACGGCGAATCCCCGAGCGCCGACGATACCGTCCGCGTCAACTACGAGGGCACCCTGCCGGACGGTACCGTCTTCGACAGCTCCTACAAGCGCGGTGAGCCGATCTCGTTCAAGGTCGACCAGGTCATTCCGGGCTGGCAGGAAGCGCTGACGATGATGCACGTCGGCGATACCTGGGAAATCACCGTTCCCTCCGACCTGGCGTACGGCCCGGCCGGCACCGGCGGCCCCATCGGCCCCAACCAGGCCCTGCAGTTCAAGGTGGAACTGCTCGCGATCAATCCTGACGATGCCGCCGACGACGGCAGCAGCGACGACGGTGACAACGACGACAGCTAGACGCTGTACCGCGTACCGCACGTCCTCCCCGACGCCGGCCCTTCCAGGCCGGCGTCGATGTTTACAGGCAGCGCTTGTCTTTACGCCCCATCGTCCCGCTGCCCAGATCATGGCTGTCGAAATCGAACCAGCTCCCCTTCAGGCCGTGGTCGCTGAGCACGACCACCTGGGCCCGCCAGGCGTCCACATGCGCGCTGCACAGCCCCAGGTTCCCCTCTCCGACGAACAGCCCATCCCCCTGCGACTGCAGCGCGAGACGACGTGAATGCACGTTCATGTCGCGACCAATGAACTGGACCGTCACCGACTGCGGCGAGCGGCCCTGGACACGGGCCTCGAACGTCAGCGTGCCGGCCTCGTCATGCGTCTCCTGCAGCGCGAACGCCACCGACGAGTCGATCCCCAGGTTGGCGTGGCACCCGCCCTCCAGCAATACGCAGCCCTGCGCCGGCGGATACCAGGTCACGTCGCGGGTCGACTCCCGCAGATAGTAGTAATCGAGTAGATACCAGAGCGCGATGACGATCGTCATCAGGGTGACCCCGATCAGCAGATTGAGCATGCGGGGTCGGGTGGTTTCCTCTTCGTAGGCAGCCATGGACTTTCAGAGACTCCAAGCGTTGGGCATTAGTCGATAGACTGGCCATCACCGGCGCTACATCACCGAAGCGCTCGACAAGGATGACACATGAGCGACATCGCGAACGCCCTGGGCCCGCTATTTCTGTTGATTTTACTCGGTGCGGGGCTGGGTTGGGCACGTTTTCCGGGCGGCGATTTCTGGCCACGGCTCGAGCGCTTCATCTACTACCTGCTGTTCCCGGCGATGCTGGTGGCGACACTGGCCACCGCCGACGTCAGCCAGGTCCCGGTCATCCGGCTCGGGGTGACGCTGGTCGGCACCATGACGATGATGGGTCTGGGACTGTGGCTGATGCGGCATCGCCTCCAGCTGGCGCCGGCCGCCTTCACTTCCGCCTTCCAGGGCGTGGTGCGCTTCAATACCTATGTCGGCGTCGCCGGTGCCACGGCCCTGCACGGTGCGGCCGGCACCACGGTAGCGGCCGTCGCCGTCGCGCTGATGGTCCCCACGGCCAACATCCTCTGCGTGCTGGCGTTCATCGCCTCCGGCACGCTGGGTAGCGCCAGTCTGCGCCAGAGCGCCCTGGCGCTGCTGCGCAATCCGTTGATTCTCGCCTGCCTGCTGGGCGTCGCCTTGAATCTTGGCGACGTCGGCCTGCCCGGCTGGAGCTTCGAGGCCATCGGCCTGCTCGGCAACGCCGCGCTGCCGCTGGGGCTGGTGGCAGTGGGGGTTGCCCTGCGGCCTCAGGCGCTCTGGCACAGCGGCAAGGCATTCTGGCTATCGAGTGGACTCAAGCTGATCGTGACGCCATTGATCGTGGTGGCGTTGGCCTGGGCCGTCGGTCTGCATGGCGCGGATCGCGACGTGGCACTGCTGTTCGCCGCGCTGCCGACCGCCACCTCCGCCTACATTCTGGCCCGTCAGCTGGGCGGCGACGCCGAGCTGATGGCCGCCGTGATCACCGGTCAGACGCTACTGGCGATGGCGACCCTGCCGTTGCTGCTGCACGCCTTCGGTGTGAGTTGACGAGTGCAAATAAAAAAGATTCTCGTTACGCTTGCAATCACAAATGAGAATGATTAACCTTTCTCTCGTGGCGTCGCCAAACGCCACTGACCACAGCAGCGAATGTCAGGTTCCTGCCATGGTTATCTCCTCATCAAGCTAGTCACGGTCCTTAGTGCCGCCCCGCCAGGGGCGGCTTTTTTCATGCCCGCGGCCGCTGTCCGGTATCGCGTCCACTCAAGGCGTCCCGCTGCCAGGGCCCGCGACCGTGCAATCGCTCCCGGAGCAACTGGGCCAGAGCCTCGACGGCGGGTTGCGACGCGGCATCGATCGCCTGGGCGAAGTGCAGTCGGGCGACACATCGCCGGATCGGCGGCAGACCGTCGCTCTCGTCCAGCGCCCGCATCGCCGTGGTGACCCGTTCGCGATCGAGCACACCGATCGCCATTCCGGTCTCGATGGCCTTCTCCACCGCGTGGATGCTGGTGCTGGTGAAGACGGTTCGCCACGGTCGCTGGATCGAGTCGAGCCCCTCGATCGCCAGATGACGATAGGGACACTGCTCGGGATGGACCGCCAGCGGTACCACCGCCTCCCGGTGAATGGCGCCCTGAATCGGCGCCGCCCACACCGGCGTGGGGTGCCATAGCGTTTCTCCCCCCTCCAGCCCCGTGGCATGGTCGAGCACGATGGCCAAGTCGAGCTGACGCTTCCTGAGTGCCCGCGCCAGGCGGCCGCTGGTATCGGTGTTGACGTCCAGCAGGATGCCCGGATAGCGCGCCATGAACTGGGGCAGGGTGTCGTCGAGCAGCTCGCGGGCATAGTCCTCGGGGATGCCCAGTCGGACGCGGCCACTCAGGCGCTCGCCGCTGAACCGGCTGATCAGGGTGTCGTGGACGCGCAGCAGCTCGCGGGCTTCGCGCAACAGCACCTCGCCACTCGGGGTCAGCGATACCCCTCTCGAACCACGCTCGAGCAGCCGCACGTCCAGCTCGGTCTCCAAGCGCTTCATCTGCATGCTGATGGCGCTGAGCGTACGGTGGCGGATCTCCGCCGTGGCCGCCAGCGACCCCGTCTGGGCAACCACCTGGAATGTGCGCAGCAGTTCGAGATCGAGCGTGGAGCTGACTTCAATCATATTGAACACCAATCGATTTTTATTCGATTCATTGAATCCGCAAGCGCGCGCAGACTCAAGCCGCATCGTCCCGAGACAAGAGGAGGAGTTGGCATGCGCAACGCGACGCTGAACGCAGCCCTGATGACCGGCTTCGTGCTCTGCTGGAGCTCCGGCTTCATCGGCAGCCGCCTGGCGGATGAGGCACCGATGTCAGCGATGGACCTGTTTGCCTGGCGCTTCCTGCTCGCGGCCTCGATCGC
The DNA here is from genome assembly GCA_002695065.1 of Salinicola sp. Classification (GTDB taxonomy): domain Bacteria; phylum Pseudomonadota; class Gammaproteobacteria; order Pseudomonadales; family Halomonadaceae; genus Salinicola. Next base: position 6,718 of record NZNW01000027.1, read on the forward strand.
CGCGCTATGGTGGTCGCTGAGCCGACGACGCGCGGCGACACTCTCCGGCTGGCTGCGCGAGATGGGGGTCGGCGCGCTCACCATGGGTGGCTATCTGCTTGGCGTGATGCTGGCCGTCGGCCTGGGCGTCAGCGCCGGGGCCACCGCCTTGATCACCGCCCAGCAGCCGCTGCTGGCAGCCGCCATCGCCACCCTCTGGCTGCGCGAGCAGCTTCCGCCGGTGGCCTGGACAGGTCTCGGTGTCGCGGCGACCGGCGTCGCCTTGTGCATCGCAGGAGATTGGCAGGGTGCCGGCAGCGCGATCGGCTGGGCCTACGTGCTGCCGCTGCTGTCGGTGGTCAGCGTGACCCTCGGCAGCGTACTCGCCTCCCGGCGTCCGTCGGGCCTCGGCATGCCGGCCACGTTGACGGCGCAGCTCAGCGCGGCGAGCCTGGTCTTTCTGGTCGCGGCGCTGGGCGACGGCCAGCTCGAGCGCCCGGGCAGTGAGTTGATGACCTGGCAGACACTGGGTTGGCTGATCGCGCTGTCGAGCTTCGGCGGCTACGGCTTCTTTACCGTCTGCCTGCGTCGTGTCGGCGTCAACGCGGTCTCCAGCGCCATCTACCTGACGCCGCCGGTCACGCTGTTGTGGAGCGCGTGGATGTTCGGCGAGAGCGTTGACACGCTCCAGCTCGGCGGGATGGCCCTGGCGCTGCTGGGCGTGGCGATCGCGCTGGTCGCCAACTACCGCTTGCGGCACTTCGATGGCTGTGCGCATTGAGCGTTGCCGGAGGGACCACCGGCGCGATCAATCTCGGCGATAGATGAGGTCCCAGACGCCATGCCCCAGGCGCTCGCCGCGGCTTTCGAACTTGGTCAGCGGGCGGAAGGCGGGGCGCTCGACGAAGGGCGCCGTTTCGGCCGGCGCGGTGTTGACGAACCCCGGTGCCTCGGCCATGACCTCTGCCATGAACTCGGCGTAGGCCTGCCAGTCGGTCGCCATGTGCAGCTTGCCGCCCGGCTCGAGCCGGGAACGCACCAGCTCGACGAACGGCAACTGCACGATCCGCCGCTTGTGATGCTTCTTCTTGGGCCACGGATCGGGGAAAAAGAGCTGCAGCGTATCGATGCTCGCCTCCGGCAGGCAGTCCGCCAGTACGGCCAGCGCATCCTCGCGATAGACCCGCAGGTTGGTGAGCCCGCGCTTGTCCGCCTCGTCGAGCAGCTTGCCCACGCCGGGCGCGTGGACCTCGATGCCGATGAAGTCGGTCTCGGGATGGCTTTCCGCCTGCTCGACCAGGGACTTGCCCATGCCGAAACCGATCTCCACCACGCAGGGGGCCTGGCGGCCGAACAGTTGCTCGAGATCCTGGCGGCCATCGGCCACCGTCAGCCCCCATCTGGGCCAGACCTCCTTCAGGCCGCGCTCCTGCGCCGCCGTCATGCGGCCGGCCCGCAGCACGTAGCTCTTGATGCCTCGGCGCGCGGGCGTATCGGTGACGGATTCGTTGTCAGGCGTCGTCTTGTCAGTCATGCAGAGGAATCAACAGGCAAAAGAGAGGGAAATGGCCGCCGGCAAAAGGCGGCCCCATGGGCGTCGATGGCAAGGCTCAGCCGTTGATACGCCCGGCGAACGGCGAAGAGGGGCTGGCGCTCTGGCGGCGTGGCATGCGCTCGGCGAGGAACGCCTCGCGTCCGGCTTCGACCGCCTTGCGCATGGCATTGGCCATCATCACCGGATGCCTGGCGTGGGCGATGGCGGAGTTCATCAGTACGCCATCGCAGCCCATCTCCATCGCCAGCGCCGCATCGGACGCCGTACCGATGCCCGCATCGACCAGTACCGGCACCTCGGCGTGCTCGAGGATGATCGCCAGCGTCGCCGGATTGAGCAGGCCGTTGCCGGAACCGATCAGCGATCCCAGCGGCATCACCGCGCAGCAGCCACGTTTTTCCAGCTCCTTGGCCACGATGGGATCGTCGCTGGTATAGACCATGACGTCGAAACCGTCGTTGACCAGCGTCTCGGCGGCCGCCAGCGTCTCGACCACATTGGGATAGAGCGTCTTGTCGTCACCCAGGACCTCGAGCTTGACCAGGTTGTGGCCATCGAGCAGTTCGCGGGCGAGCCTGCAGGTCCGCACGGCGTCCTTGGCGGTATAGCAGCCGGCGGTATTGGGCAGCAGCGTGTAGCGTGACGGTGAAATGGCGTCGAGCAGATTGGGCTCGTCCGGATTCTGGCCCAGATTGGTCCGGCGAACCGCGAACGTCACCACATCGGCAGCGCTGGCCTCGATCGCCGCAGCGGTCTCTTCGAAGTCGCGATACTTGCCGGTGCCGACCAGCAGGCGAGAGGCAAAGCGACGTCCGGCGACGGTCAACGGGGCGTCCTGAATCGGCTGGGACATGGATGGCTCCTGGTCGTGAATCAGGCGGCGATTCAGCCGCCACCGATGGCGTGCACGATCTCCACGCTGTCGCCGTCGTTCAGGCGTGTCTGCGCGTGCAGGCTGCGTGGCACGATCTCCTCGTTGACCTCGATGGCGATGCGCCGCCCCGACAGGCCGAGCGAGTCGACCAGTTGAGCCAGCGTCGGCTCGCCATCGAACTGACTGGGCTCACCGTTGAGCTGAATCTGCATGACGGCTCTCCCTGAAGCGGATCTCGAGGAGGCGCATTGTAGCGCCTCCAGGAGAATCAGGCATCCCGGTCAAGCCTCGCGCGGAACTTAGACGGTGCTCTCGCGCGCCGGCCAGACATCGGCATCGACCTGCTCGGGCCGCTTCAGCACGCCCTTGGGGTCGAAGGTCGGCTCGCGCACGCCATCCTTGCGCTGGCGCTCGTAATCCTTGAGCACGCGCAGGGCGACGGGGCACAGCAGCAGAATGGCAACGAGGTTGGTGGTGGCCATCAGCCCCATGGCGAGATCGGCGAAGTCCCACACGAACTGCAGTTGCGCCACGGAACCGATCATCACCATCGCCAGCACCGCGACGCGCAATACCGATACCGCCGCCTTGGCATGGCGCTTGAACAGGTACTCGATATTGATCTGCGAGTAGGAGAAATTGGCGATGATCGAGGTGAACGCGAACAGGAAGATCGCAATCGCGATGAAAATCTCGCCGAAGCTGCCGAGGTGGTCGACCATCGCATCCTGGGTCAACTGGATGCCGACGATATCCTGCCCCGGAGACGTACTCATCAGGCGTTCGTAGACGCCGGAAAGCAGGATCACCACCGCGGTGCAGCTGCAGATGACCAGGGTATCGATGAACACGCCAAAGGACTGCACCAGCCCCTGCGCCGCCGGGTGCTTGACGTCGGCCTGGGCGGCGGCGTTGGGCGCCGAGCCCATGCCCGCCTCGTTGGAGAACAGGCCGCGCTTGATGCCGTTTTCCATCGCGATCTTGATGGTGTAGCCCACCGCACCGCCGACGGCGGGGCCGTAGCCGAAGGCACTCTTGACGATCAGCTCCAGCATCGCGGGCACTTCGCTGAGATTCACCACCAGTACGTACAGCGCCACCAGGAAGTAACCGATGGCCATGATCGGCACGATCTTCTCGGCGGTGCGCGCCACGGACTTGAGTCCACCGTAGATGACCAGCCCGGTGATGATCACCAGTATGACACCGGTCACCCAGTTGGGAATCGAGAACGCCTGGGACAGGCCCTGTGCGATGGTATTGGACTGCGCGCCGTTGAACGCGAGCCCGTAGGCGATCAGCAGGAAGACCGCGAACAGCACGCTCATCCAGCGCTGTCCCAGCGCCCGCTCGATGTAGTAGGCGGGGCCGCCGCGGAAGACGCCATCCTCGTTGCGCTTCTTGTAGGTCTGGGCTAGGGTCGACTCGATGAACGAGGTGGCGAAGCCGACCAGCGCCGTCATCCACATCCAGAAGATCGCCCCGGGGCCACCGACCCACAGCGCAATCGCCACGCCTGCCAGGTTCCCGGTGCCGACCCTGGCCGCCAGCGATGTCGCGAAGGCCTGAAAGCCGCTGACGCCCGTCCCCGAACCGCGACTGTTGAACGTGACCCGCGCCATGTGACCAAACAGCCGGAACTGCATGAAACGCGTGAGCACGGTGAACAGGAGCCCGGCGCCCAGCAGCAGGTACAGGAGAATATAAGTCCAGACAAAATCGCTGACCGGGGTCATGACCGCATAGACCGCGTCGTGAAGCGTGTTGATGAAATCCATCTCGGAAGTCCTTATGGGTAACGATGACGTCGCAAACGCTGGCAGGCGGCTGCCGAGCCGGTTTTTTACGCGCTAGACTAGCGGGCGTCAATTCCGCGGCTGACGCCCTCCAGAAGCATAGCCGCCATCGAGGAGTCGCAACATGCACCAAAAGTGGCCCTGGTTTTTTGCCGCCCTGAGTGGGTTTCTGATCGTGGCGGCCGGTGCCTTCGGCGCTCACGCGCTGGCGAACACGCTGACGCCGCGCGATCTCGAGGTCTTCCACACCGCCGTGCGCTACCAGGCGTGGCACACGCTGGCGGTCATGGCCGTGCTCGGCTGGCAGGGGAAACAGGCCCTGCGCGGACAGCGTCTGGCCGTCGGGCTGTGGTTCGCGGGGATGGTGCTGTTCAGCGGTTCGCTCTACCTGCTGGTGCTCGGCGGAATGCGAGTGCTGGGGGTCGTCACGCCCTTCGGCGGTCTGCTGCTGATGGCGGGGTGGCTGGTGCTGGCGTGGAGCGCCTGGCGTCAGCGGCCGGTCACGGGCCAGGCGTGACCGCGGTCGAGTCAACGGAGATCAATCGTCGCGATCCGGCAGCACGTAGGTCGCGGTGACGAGCGCCACGGGCTCGTTGTCGCCGGTGGAGAAGAGCTGCACTTCACCCACCGCCAGCCGCTGGCCGAGCTTGAGAATGCGCGCGTTGGCGATCAGGTCACGGTCGCCGCGGGCACGGCGCAGGAAGTGGCAGTTGAGGCTGCTGGTCACCGCCATCGCTTCCGGCCCGATCTGGGCCAGGACCGCCACGTAGAGGCAGACGTCGGCCAGGTTCACCATCGACGGGCCGGAGACACAGGCGCCTGGGCGCAGGTGCTCGTCCTCGATCGCCAGGCTCATGGTCGCCCGCATGTGATCGACGGCTTCGATGGTGCCCTGACGCTGGGGAAAGACATCATCGAGGAAGTCCTCGATTTCGGCGGCGGTCATCACGGTCATCGGGCTCTCCCTGGATGGCTGTTCGACGGGCGGCGCAGCATCGACGGGAACGACAGCGCCGCCGTCAAGATAGCCCAGAGAGCTGGAAGCTGGAAGCTGGAAGCTGGAAGCTGGAAGCTGGAAGCTGGAAGCTGGAAGCTGGAAGCCAAGATCAAACCACCACCGCAAAATCCAACAACCGGTTTTCGCTTTTGACTTTTCTTCCGACTTCCAGCTTATGACTTCAAGCTCCGGGCGTAGCCCGGCCCGCCTTGTCCACGGCGCGCCAGTGGTGCAGCAGCGGTTCGGTGTAGCCGGAGGGCTGCTCGCGGCCCTTGAAGATCAGGTCCGAGGCGGCCTGGAAGGCGCTGGAATCTTCCAGATGCGAGGTCATCGGCGTATAGCCGGGATCGTCGGCATTCTGCCCGTCCACCACCTTGGCCATGCGCTCCAATGTCTCGCGCACCTGCGCCTCGTCGACGATGCCGTGGTGCAGCCAGTTGGCGATGTGCTGGCTGGAGATGCGCAGCGTCGCGCGATCCTCCATCAGGCCGACATCGTGGATGTCCGGCACCTTGGAGCAGCCCACGCCGTGTTCGACCCAGCGCACCACGTAGCCGAGGATGCCCTGGCAGTTGTTGTCGAGTTCCTGCTGGATCTCGTCGGCGCCCCAGGCCGCCTTGGGGTCGACCGGCACGGTCAGCAGATCGTCGAGCAGATCCACCTCCCCCTGATCTTCCAGTTCGCGCTGAATCGCTCCCACGTCGATCTGGTGATAGTGAAGCGCATGCAGCACCGCCGCGGTCGGCGACGGCACCCAGGCGGTATTGGCACCCGCCTTGGGATGGCCCACTTTCTGCTCCAGCATCGCCGCCATCAGGTCCGGCATCGCCCACATGCCCTTGCCGATCTGGGCCCGGCCCCGCAGTCCGCAGGCCAGCCCGATCTGGACGTTGCTGCGCTCATAGGCGCCGATCCACTTGCTGCCCTTCATGTCGCCCTTGCGCAGCATCGGCCCCGCGTTCATGGCGGTGTGCATCTCGTCGCCGGTGCGGTCCAGGAAACCGGTATTGATGAAGGCGACGCGCGAGGCTGCCGCGTCGATGCAGGCCTTGAGATTGACCGAGGTCCGGCGCTCCTCGTCCATGATGCCCATCTTCAGCGTGGTCGCCGGCAGCCCGAGCAGTTGTTCGACGCGACCGAACAGCTCGTCGGCGAACGCCACTTCCTGCGGCCCGTGCATCTTGGGCTTGACGATGTAGAGCGATCCGGCACGCGAGTTGCCACGCTCCCGTTTCAGGTCGTGCAGACCGATCAGCGAGGTCATCACCGCATCCAGGATGCCCTCGGGGATCTCGTTGCCCTCGTCGTCGAGGATGGCCGGCGTGGTCATCAGATGGCCCACATTGCGCACGAACATCAGCGAGCGGCCCGGCAGGGTCAAGGAGCCACCATCCGGCAAGGTGTAGTCGCGATCCGGATTGAGTCGCCGGGTGACGGTCTTGCCGCCCTTGTCGAAGCGCTCCTCGAGATCGCCTTTCATCAGGCCGAGCCAGTTGCGATAGACCAGCGTCTTGTCCTCGGCATCGACCGCCGCCACCGAATCCTCGCAATCCATGATCGTGGTCACCGCCGCCTCGACCAGCAGATCCTTGACGTGTGCCGGATCGGTCTTGCCGATCGGGTGGTCGGCGTCGATCTGGATCTCGAGATGCAGGCCGTGGTTGGAGAGCAGGATCGCCGTGGGCGATGGCGCCTCGCCCCGGAAGCCGACGAACTGGCCCGGATTCTTCAGGCCGGTATCGCGCCCGCCCTCCAGCGTGGCCGACAGCCGGCCATCGCGAATGGCATAGCCGACCGCCTCCCGGTGCGAACCGGTCGCCAGCGGCACGGCCATGTCGAGCACGTTGCGGGCGTAGGCGATCACCTTCTCGCCGCGCTTGGGGTTGTAGGCGTTGCCCTTCTCGGCGCCATCCGCCTCGCTGATCACGTCGGTGCCGTAGAGCGCATCGTAGAGGCTCCCCCAGCGAGCGTTGGCGGCATTGAGCGCGTAGCGGGCGTTGTTGACCGGTACCACCAGTTGCGGTCCGGCCTGCCGCGCGATCTCGTCATCCACGTTGGTGGTGGTGGCCTGGACCTTCGCGGGGGCATCGACCAGATAGCCGATCTTCTCGAGGAAGGCGCGATAGGCCGCCATATCCTCGATCCCGCCGGGATTGTCGCGATGCCACTGATCAAGCTCGGCCTGCAGGCGATCGCGTTCGGCCAGCAGCGCCCGATTGCGGGGCGCCAGGTCGTGGACCAGCGCGTCGAAGCCGGCCCAGAAGGCGTCGGCCTCGATATCGGTGCCCGGCAGGACCTCGTCGACAATGAAGCGATCGAGCGCTGTCGCTACCCGCAATCGGTGATGAGTGGTACGTTTCGTCGTGTCGGATATCATGTTCGTCTCCAGATCGGTAGTCACTCAGGTCACGGCCGCCGCTTCATTCACGCCGCCACCGCACCCACCAGACCACTTGTGGGAAATGACCATTTGTGGAAAATATTTCCATAGATTATGCGACATCATAATCGGCCTCCCGGATGTTGTCTCCTTCGACCTTCGTCACCCTCCGCATCCCGAGCTATCGATCGCCCGCCTCCTGCACCGCGTCATGGTTTCGGTAGCGCACGACGAGTAGCATAGGCGGATCAGGAGATACGTACATGCTCGACTTTTCGCCATTGAAGGCTGTTGGCCCGCTTCATCACATCAAGACGCTTTCCGATTCACCATTGGCCGACTATCTCGACCATTACCGGCTGTCGCCGCTGCTGGACAGCAACGGGAATCTGGAGCTCCATGCCGGTTATCTCCAAGCCGAAGGAGAGCAGGGAAGAACCTTCGAGCTCTGGGTGCAGGTCTGGGCTCCCCCCTCGCCCCGGGGCACGATCTTCGTGGTCCACGGCTACTTTGATCATCTCGGCCTCTACGGCCACCTGCTCGAACGCCTGCTGGCGCTTGGCTGGCAGGTGGTGATGTGGGACCTGCCCGGCCACGGACTCTCCAGCGGCGCCCGCGCCACCATCGACGACTTCACCGACTACGTGAAATGCTTCAATGACGTCGAGCGTCAGATAGCGCAACGACATCTGGCGCCGGGGCCGTGGCTGGCAATCGGCCAGAGCACCGGCGCGTCGATCGTGGCCACCGACGCCCTGGCTCGCGGCGACGAAGCGCCGTGGCAGGGGCTGGTGATGCTGGCCCCCCTGGTTCGCCCCTGGGGCTGGAACCAGTCCCGCTGGCTACACCGTATCGCCAGCCCTTTCGTGGATACCATTCCCCGAAAGTATCGCGCCAACACCACCAATCTCGATTTCGCCGACTTCCTGCGTCTGCACGACCCCCTCCAGGACGACCATCTGGCCTTGACCTGGGTCACGGCCATGCGCCGTTGGATGCCGACCCTGCTCAAGCGGCCACCCAGCGAGCTGCCGGTGCTGATCCTGCAGGGAGAGCAGGACCTGACCGTCGACTGGAGCTGGAATCTCAAGGCGCTCCGCCGGAAGTTTCCCCGCGCCCAGATCGTGCGTCATCCCGATGCCCGTCACCATCTGGTCAACGAGGCGGAACCGATTCGTCAGGTGCTGTTCGAGGCGCTCGACGACTTCCTGACGCGCTTCGCCGCGACGCATCCTCCCGACCCGCTGCCCGCCTCATGAAGTCGCTGATCATCGGGCTCGCGTTGCTCACGCTGGGCGGATGCGCCGGCATCAGCCAGTCGCCGCCGGATGCCCGCGAGGCATTGAAGGGCCTGGCCGCCAATGCCGCCCGGGGATTGCTGGCCTCCCCGCCCTGGCCCGTGCAGAACACCCCGGCGGTCACGATTCTGCTGCGCCCCGCGGAAGTCGCCGAGGCGCTTCCGATCACGCCGGCCGCGCTGAACGAGGCGTTGGGTCGGGCGCTGCTGAGCAACGAGAACGCGCCTCATGTCCTGGACTGGGCGCCGACCTCGATGTCGGCGCAAGCCGACGGACAGTGGCTGCTCCAGGCCAGGCTGACGGCCGACTCGCCGCCGCTGCGTTTGAGCGACCGGACCTTGCAGCCCTATCTGCTGCAGTTCGACCTCTCCCAGCCCGACGGTGAGCACTGGCAGTGGCACGCCAGTGGCGCGATCGATCCCGATGCCCTGCCCAGGACCACCGAGTCCCCCTGATTTCCACGTCCGAGAGAGAGATTCATGTCACGCTTTGCTCGCCACCTCGGCAATCAAGATGGTCCCCACAATCCGTTCCCCGGGTTGCAGGCGCTGGAGCGCCGGCTCGGGCATGCCCTGCCTCACCGTATTGGCTCCAACGAAGGGCTCGACATGCCGCACCGGGCACTGACGGCCCGATTCGGGAAGAACGTCGCCGACCTCGCCCGCACCTATGGCGACGCCGAGGCGTGGCAGGTTCGCCGGCGTCTGGCCGAGAGCCTGGGCTTGCCGATGGAAGCGCTGCTGGTGGATGCGGGCGCGGACAGCCTGATGGCGCTGGCGCTGCGCGCCCTTTGCGAGACAGGCGACACGGTCATCACCAGTGCCGGCACCTACCCGACCTGGAGCTACTTCGTGCACGCCCAGGGCTGCCGCCAGGTGGAAGTCGCGTACGCCAGTCGCGCCGACCTGCTGGCGCCGGATCTCGACGCCCTGGCGGCCAGGGCCAGTCGCGAGAACGCCCGCGTCGTCTATCTCGCCAATCCCGACAACCCCAGCGGCCATCTCCACAGCGACGCCGACGTACTGGCGCTGCGCAACGGACTCCCCGAGGAGTGCACCCTGGTCCTCGACGAGGCCTACCATGACTTCCGCGACGACGCGGGGTCGCCGGCCGCCAACGCGATCTGGCCCGGGGTGATTCGTCTACGCACCTTCTCGAAGGCCCATGGCCTCGCCGGCCTGCGCGTGGGCTACGCCATCGCCACGCCGGACACCCATGCCATGCTGCTGAAAGTGAGGATTCACTACGCTGTCTCGTCACTGGCGCTGGCGGCCGCGGAGACCGTTCTCGCGCACCCCGACGAGACCCGCGAGCATGTGACCGCGGTGGTACGCCGACGCGAGGCGCTGAGCGAGTGGCTGCGAGAACGCGGCGCCGACGTGCTGCCCAGCACGACCAATTTCGTGGCACTGCGGCTGGACGACGCCGAGCGGGCCACGGCGATCCATCGGCAACTGCTGGCGGAAGGCACCCTGATCCACCGCCCGGCGCACCCGGCGCTGGGCCATGTGCTGCGGATCAGCGCGCTCGAGGATGCGCTGGTGCCGGGCAGGCTCGAGACGTTGGCATCGGCCCTGCGGGACGGGGGATGAATCGTGCTTGCCTGACGCCGCTCGGATTCAGGCCCGCATGGGGTCGTTGGCCTTCAGCATTCGGTCCAGTTGGCGATAGCCGATCGCCTCCATCAGCTGCGCCTTGCCGACCCGCGTCTCGCCGCTGAGATCGGCCAGGGTCAACGCCACCCGTAGCACGCGGTGATAGGCTCGCGCCGAAAGATTGAGCCGATCCAGCACGCTGGCGAACCACTGCCGCTCATCCGAGGACAAGGCGCAGGCGGCTTCCAGCTCGGAGCCAGGAAGATGGGCGTTGAGATGCCCCCGCGCCTGCTGGCGCCGGCGGGCGGCGAGAACCCGCTCCCTCACGCTGGCCGATGCTTCCCCCGGCGTCCGGTCGGTGAGCTGCGTGGCCGGCAGCGCCGGCACTTCGACCTGCAGGTCGATCCGGTCCAGCAGCGGCCCGGACAATCGCGACTGGTAGCGCTGGATCTGCGCGGGGCTGCAGTGGCAGCGCTGGCGCGGATCGCCGAGATGACCGCAGGGGCAGGGATTCATGGCGGCGACCAGTTGGAAGCGGGCCGGGAAGCGGCGCTGGTGATTGGCCCGGGAGATCAGGATCTGCGCCGATTCCATCGGCTCGCGCAGCACTTCCAGCACGTGGCGGTCGAACTCCGGCAGTTCGTCCAGAAACAGCACGCCCTGGTGCGCGAGCGAGATCTCGCCGGGCCGCGGCCGCGAGCCGCCGCCCACCAACGCCACGCTGCTCGAGGTGTGATGAGGATTGCGAAACGGCCGCTGTCCCCAGCGTTCCATGATCGGCAGTCCGCAGACCGACCTCACCGCCGCCACCTCGAGCGATTCATCTTGTGTCAGTGGCGGCAGAATGCCCGCCAGCCGACTGGCCAGCATGGTCTTGCCGGTGCCTGGCGGCCCCGCCAGCAGCAGATTGTGGCCACCCGCCGCCGCGACCTCCAGCGCCCGGCGCGCCTGGTGCTGGCCTTTGACATCCGCCATATCCGGTTGGGGGAGCTCCGCGTTGACGGGCGCGCCAAATTGGTGCGCAACGAGTTTCTCGCGACCGAGCAGATGGCTTACCACCTCGAGAAGATGCCCCGCCGCGAACACTTCGACGCCGTCGGCCAGCGCGGCTTCGTCGGCATTGGCGAGCGGGACGATGAGACCGCGGCCCGCCCGCCGTGCGGCCAGTGCGGTCGGCAGTACGCCGGTGACCGGCCGCAGCGCGCCATCCAGCGCCAGTTCGCCGACGACCTCGAGCTGCCCGGCCGCCTCGACGGGAACCTGGCCGGATGCCATCAGAATGCCCAGGGCGATGGGGAGATCGAAGCGGCCGCCGTCCTTGGGCAGGTCGGCAGGCGCCAGGTTAAGCGTGATGCGACGCGAGGGAAACTCGAAACCGGCGTTGATGAGTGCGCTGCGAACCCGTTCGCGACTCTCCTTGACCGCCGTTTCCGGAAGACCCACCAGCGTCAATCCCGGCAGACCATTACTGAGGTGAACCTCGATCAGCACTTCGGGGGCCTCGAGTCCGAGGCTGGCGCGGGCGCGCACGATGGCAAGCGTCATGTCGTCTCCCAGGTCGGCACCTGGGCAGTCGCCCCAGGCCGGGGGATGCCAGCGCGACATCCCTTGCAGCCCTACAACTACATAATGTTACGTGATATCGCAACTCGAGCGGTGCCGACAATCGGACCGCCCCCAGCGACGAAGTGAACCGGGAGCCTCCGATCCTGCCGCGATCAGGGCCGGGTTCCGTGGGCGCTGCCATCGGTATCATCGACGGGCGGCGTCTTGGGCTCGACCCGGGGTTGGGCCGCCTGCTCGCTCTGCAACGTATTCTCCAGCGCCGCGACCTGCTCCTCCAGCGCCTCGACGCGTTCACGCGTGCGCTGGAGCACCTCCATCATGATGTCGAAATCCTCCCGGGAAACGATCTCCATACGCTCCATGGCGCCCCGCAATACACCCTGCATGTTGCGTTGGATATCGCCGGGTGCCTGGGAGGCGCCGTGAAGCTTGTCACCCAACTGCCTGGTCAGACGCTCGAACCGATCCTGTGCCGACATGAAACTGTCTCCTTGATTTCCCGATGTCTTCGGTGACCTGTCACTCAAGTCTACGCAAACTCCCGGCTTTACGCCTGCGCACAAAAGGTGCAGCCGAAAAACCGGGCTGCATGGTTCTGGTGCAGCCAATGACGTCAGTCGTGATGCATTGACAAAAGCAGCCCTCAAGACCAAATACAACTCATTGATTTTTCTATCCTCGAAGACAAATGGCATGTGTCCTGCCTGTCATCTGAAGGCGCAAGCCGATTACGGGAGAGACAAGGGATGAAACTCATCACCGCCATCATTAAACCCTTCAAGCTCGACGATGTGCGCGAGGCGCTGGCCGATAACGGCGTGCAGGGCATCACCGTCACGGAAGTGAAAGGGTTCGGTCGTCAAAAAGGCCATACAGAGCTTTACCGCGGCGCAGAGTATGTCGTCGATTTCCTGCCGAAAGTGAAAGTCGAGGTCGCTGTCGAGGACGACCGTGTCGATGGCGTTCTGGACTCGATCCGCAATGCCGCCAACAGCGGCAAGATCGGCGACGGCAAGCTGTTCGTCACGCCACTCGAAGATGTGATCCGGATTCGAACCGGGGAACGCGGGGCCGACGCCGTTTGACGGCGCGGAACGAGGAGACAAAAGAATGAATGATCAAGTAGTCCAACTTTCCTACGCACTCGACACCTTCTACTTCCTGGTGACGGGCGCCCTGGTGATGTGGATGGCGGCCGGGTTCGCCATGCTCGAGGCGGGGCTGGTCCGCGCCAAGAACACCACCGAAATCCTGACCAAGAACGTCGTTCTCTACGCCATTGCCTGCACCATGTACCTGCTGGTCGGCTACCACATCATGTACTCCAGCGAGAGCGGCGGCTTCCTGCCCAACCTCGGCTTCCTGATCGGCGCGGAGAACAGCGTCGACGACGTGATGTCCAGTGGCGGCGACGTCTACTATTCCGCACGCTCCGACTTCTTCTTCCAGGTCGTGTTCGTCGCCACGGCGATGTCGATCGTCTCCGGCGCCGTTGCCGAGCGCATGAAACTGTGGGCATTCATGCTCTTCGCCGTGGTCATGACCGGCTTCATCTATCCGATTCAGGGCTACTGGAAATGGGGTGGCGGCTTCCTCGACGCGGCCGGTTTCCAGGATTTCGCCGGTTCCGGTGTCGTCCACCTGTGCGGTGCCACGGCCGCGTTCGCCGGGGTACTGCTGCTGGGCGCGCGCAAGGGCAAGTACGGCAAGAACGGCGCCATCTATGCGATCCCGGGCTCCAACCTGCCGCTGGCCACGCTGGGCACCTTCATCCTGTGGCTGGGCTGGTTCGGTTTCAACGGCGGCTCGGAGCTGATGGTTTCCAATGTCGATGAGGCCAATGCCGTCGCTCAGGTCTTCGTCAACACCAACGCGGCCGCTGCCGGCGGTGTCATCGCCGCGATCATCCTGGCCAAGCTGTGGTTCCGCAAGGCGGACCTGACCATGGCGCTGAACGGCGCGCTGGCCGGCCTGGTCGCCATCACCGCCGAACCGCTGGCCCCCACTGCCCTCGGCGCAACGCTGATCGGTGCCGTCGGTGGTCTGCTGGTGGTCATCGCCATCGTGACGCTCGACAAGGTCAAGATCGACGATCCGGTCGGGGCCATCTCGGTCCACGGCGTCGTCGGCGTCTGGGGCCTGATCGCCGTACCGCTCTCCAACGGCGATGCCACGTTCGGTGCCCAGTTGCTGGGTATCGTGACCATCTTCGCCTGGACTTTCATCGCCAGCCTGGTGGTGTGGGGCATCATCAAGGCAGTGATGGGTATCCGGGTCTCCGAGGAAGAGGAATATGAAGGTGTCGATATCGCGGAATGCGGTATGGAAGCCTATCCTGAATTCAACGTCGGCAAGAAGTGAGCCGACACACCGAGTGAGCTGGCGTGCTCCCCTGGCCCCCTTCGGGGGGCCTTTTTTAATTCCCGCGACCGGCGGTGTATGCTTAAACTACTAGTCGTCGAGCATTCGTAACGGCCACTCGAAGAGTTGAGCGCACACCATCCGCCTATCGCACGCGAGGAGAACTTACATGAAACTGGTTACCGCCATTATCAAACCGTTCAAGCTGGACGACGTGCGTGAGTCTCTGTCCGAGATCGGCGTGCAGGGCGTCACCGTGACCGAGGTCAAGGGCTTCGGTCGTCAGAAGGGCCACACCGAGCTCTACCGTGGCGCCGAATACGTGGTCGACTTCCTTCCCAAGATCAAGCTGGAGGTCGCCGTCGATGACGGCATGAGCGACCAGGTGATCGATGCCATCACCAAGGTGGCCAACACCGGCAAGATCGGCGACGGCAAGATCTTCGTCTCGCCGCTGGAACAGGTCATCCGGATTCGTACCGGCGAGACCGGCAAGGACGCGGTCTGACCCACAGCTGGAAGCTGGAAGCTGGAAGCTGGAAGCTGGAAAGCAGCGTTTGCTGGATGTCTGACAAAAGAAACCCCGCCTGGCGATACTGCGCCTGACGGGGTTTCTTTTCTTCCAGCCGCGAAGCGGCGCTCTTCAGGCTTCCAGCTTCGAGCTTACTTCTCGACGAACGCCCGCTCGATGACGTAGTCGCCCGGCTCGCCCATGCGCGGCGAGATGGCGAACCCGAGTTCGTCGAGCAGCCCGCTGGTCTCTTCGAGCATCGCCGGGCTGCCGCAGATCATGGCCCGGTCCTGCTTCGGATCCAGCGGCGGCAGGCCGGTATCCTCGACCAGCTTGCCGCTGCGGATGTGGTCGGTCAGACGACCCATGGTGTGGAACTCCTCACGGGTCACCGTCGGGTAGTAGACCAGTTTGTCGCGAATCTCGTCGCCCAGGTACTCGTGTGCCGGCAGCTCCTTGGAGATGAAGTCGGCATAGGCCAGTTCGCTGACGGTGCGCACGCCGTGGATCAACACCACCTTCTCGTAGCGCTCATAGACCTCGGGATCCTGGATCAGGCTCATGAACGGCGCCAGACCGGTGCCGGTGGAGAGCATGTAGAGGTTTCGCCCCGGCAGCAGATCGTCGCAGACCAGCGTGCCCGTAGGCTTGCGGCTGACCATGATCTGGTCGCCGACCTTGAGATGCTGCAGGCGCGACGTCAGCGGGCCATCCTGTACCTTGATGCTGAAGAACTCGAGATGGTCCTCGTAGTTGGGGCTGGCGACGGAGTAGGCCCGGACCAGAGGCTTGCCGTTCACTTCCAGGCCGATCATCACGAACTGTCCGTTCTTGAAACGCAGACTACGCTCGCGCGTGGTGCGGAAGCTGAACAGGGTGTCGTTCCAGTGGTGAACGCTCAGGACTTCTTCCAGCGCAAACTTGCTCATGACCGGCTCCTTGCGATGACGATGATCGATAATAGCTAAAAGGCATAAACGGGATGACGAGTAGATGTGCGAACTATAAGAACAGAATGGTATTCTGTTAAGTGGATTGTTTGGATAACCTATATCCACAAAATCGATAAAAGGCATCGCCCATGCGCTACACCCTGCGGCAACTCGAGGTTTTCGTCGCGATTGCCCAGCACCAGAGCGTATCTCGCGCCGCGCAGACGCTCTCGATGTCGCAGTCGGCGACGAGTACCGCGCTGGCGGAACTGGAGAGACAGTTCGACTGCCAGTTGCTGGACCGGCTCGGCAAGCGGCTCAAGCTGAACGCGCTGGGCTTTCAGCTGCTGCCCAAGGCGGTCGCGCTGCTGGATCGCGGCGAGGAGATCGAGGAGCTGCTGCAGGGCCAGAGCGGCATCAGTTCCCTAGAAGTGGGGGCGACGCTGACGATCGGCAATTACCTGGCGACACTGCTGATCAGCGACTTCATGCAGCGCTATCCGGAGAGCCGGGTCCGACTGCACGTTCGCAACACCGCCTCCATCGTCGAGCGCATCGCGCTCCACGAGCTGGATCTGGGCCTGATCGAGGGCGACTGCCAGCACGACGACATCATTATCCAGCCCTGGATCGAGGACGACCTGACCGTGTTCTGCTCGCCGCGTCACTCACTGGCCCAGGCAGGAAGCGCCGATGTCGAGCGGCTGCTGCGCGAAGCGTGGATCATGCGCGAGGTGGGCTCGGGAACGCGCCGGACGCTGGAACATGCCATGCGCCATCGGCGGGGCCGCTTCAACATCCTGCTGGAGCTGGAACATACCGAAGGAATCAAACGGGCGGTGGAATCCGGCCTCGGCATCGGCTGCGTGTCGCGCCTGGCGCTGAGGGACGCCTTTCGCCGCGGCAGCCTGGTGCCGATCGCGACACCGGAGCTGGATCTCACCCGACGCTTCGCCTTCATCTGGCACCGCCAGAAGTACCTGACGACCGGCATGCGCGAGTTCCTGCGCCTGTGCCGCGAGATGACCGCCGGCATCCAGCGTAGCGACGAGATCGATCTGCCGACGATCCCCTGAGAGGGTCATCGTCGGCATCCGTCGAGGGTCAGTCGAGCTTGCCGGCGATCTCCTCCTCGCTGGCTTTCGAGAGGTCCTTGTCCAGCGTCTGGATCACGCAGTCGAGCGTCGGCTTGTCGAGCTTGTCACGCAGTTGGCCCAGGAACTGCGGCGCGGCGATCAGCACGAACTTGTCAGCCTTGCCCTGGGTTCTCGCGTCGCGCAGATAGCCGGCGACCTCCTTGGCAAAAAACATCGCCTGTTTCTCGGACGTGGCGTTGTCATTGCCGGTCTGGCGCTGACTGGCCCCGGAGGTGGCCGAACCCTCGCCGCCCGTGCGCAGGTCTCCCGTGTGCAGCCGGGATTCCGGATGCGTCAGCGTTTCGATCTCACGCAGTACCCGCGCCTCTCGGGCGAAGATACGTGCGCGCGATGCGTCGGCGGCGACAACGAAGGTCTTGTCCATGATCACTCTCTCCTGCTCCGTGGATAGTGACCCAAGCTTGGTAGAGATTCCCTCATCGCTCAACCTTCATGCCGACACAGAGACGACTTCGCCCCGCTGGTGCGGGGCGAAGTCGCATGGACCGAACTTCCATCGATCATTTCGCAGGCGGGATCCAGGCGATCATGTCCACCTCGACATCGGCACCGCCGGCCAGGCCGGTGACGCCAATGCAGGTGCGCGTCGGCAACGGATCCTCGAAGTAGCTGGCGTAGACGCCGTTCACCTCCTCGAAGTGCCCCATGTTGGTGATGAAGACGCGGCTCTGGACCACATGCTCGAAGCCGCTGCCCACCGCCTCCAGCACGATCGCCAGGTTCTGCATCACCCGGTGCGTCTGCTCGCTGAACGTCCCCAGCAGCATCTCGTTGGTCTCCGGCACGGTCGGCATCTGGCCGGTGATGAAGACCAGATCGCCGACCCTGCAGGCGTGGGAGAACGGTGCGATCGGCTGCGGAGCGCCCGAGACGAAAAGCTTTTCGATACCCATCCGATTTTCTCCTCAATGCCCCAGAATCTGGCTGAGAAACAGCTGGGTACGCTCCGAGCGCGGGTTGTTGAAGAACTCGGTCGGTGGCGCCTCCTCGATGATCTGTCCCTGGTCCATGAAGATCACCCGGTCGGCAACGGTCTTGGCGAAGCCCATCTCGTGGGTCACGCAGAGCATGGTCATCCCCTCGTGGGCCAACTCGATCATGACGTCGAGCACTTCCTTGATCATCTCCGGATCGAGTGCCGAGGTCGGTTCGTCGAACAGCATCACCTCGGGACGCATGCAGAGCGCCCGGGCGATCGCCACGCGCTGCTGCTGGCCGCCCGAGAGCTGTCCGGGATACTTCAGCGCCTGATCGGCGATCTGGACGCGCTCGAGATATTCCATGGCGCTCTTTTCCGCCTCGGCACGGGGCTTCTTCTGCACCCAGATCTGGGACAGGCAGCAGTTTTCGAGCACCGTCAGGTGCGGAAACAGGTTGAAGTGCTGGAAGACCATGCCGACATTGCGGCGAATCTGCTCGATCCGCTTGACGTCGTTGGTCATCGGCACGCCGTTGACCACGATCGAACCCTGCTGATGCTCTTCCAGGTGATTGATGCAGCGGATCATCGTCGATTTGCCCGAGCCCGAGGGGCCACAGATGACGATGCGCTCGCCCCGGGTCACGGTCAGGTTGATGTCGCGCAGTACGTGGAAGCTGCCGTACCACTTGTTGAGATGATCGATTTCGATCATCGGTCCGTCGCTGCCGGGTGCGGTTGTTTCAGTCGCTGTCGCTTCGCTCATGGCAATGATTTCCTGATGACGATCTTGTTGTGTGTGGGCACGAGTGGCGGAAGTCCTGTCGCGCTCACCGTTTATGTCCGGTATTGAGACGACGCTCGATGTACTGGCTGTAACGGGACATGCTGAAGCAGAAGATCCAGAAAACCGCTGCCGCGAACACATAGCCCTCGGTGGAGAAACCGAGCCAGTTGGAGTCGGTCAGGCCGGCGCGAATGATCGCCAGCAGATCGAACAGCCCGATGATCAGCACCAGCGAGGTGTCCTTGAACAGCGCGATGAAGGTGTTGACGATGCCCGGAATGACCATCTTCAGCGCCTGCGGCAGAATGATCAGCCCCATGCGCTGCCAATAGCTCAACCCCAGGGCCTGCCCCGCCTCGTTCTGCCCCTTGCCGATCGCCTGCAGCCCGCTGCGGATCACCTCCGCCATGTAGGCGCTCCAGAAGAACATGATCCCGATCAGCGCCCGCAACAACTTGTCGAAATCCAGTTCGCCCGGCACGAACAGCGGCAGCATGACAGAGGCCATGAACAGGACCGTGATCAGCGGCACCCCCCGCCAGAACTCGATGAAGATCACGCAGACGCCCTTGACGAAGGGCATCTTCGAGCGCCGCCCCAGTGCCAGGATGATACCCAGCGGCAGCGAGCCAACGATGCCCACCACGGCGATCGTCAGCGTCAGCATCAACCCGCCCCAGGCACGAGTCGGCACGTATTCGAGTCCGAACGAGCCCCCCACCAGCAGGAAGAAGGCGATGATCGGGAACACGACCAGCGTGAACAGCGCGACCCACTTCTTGCGTGGCATTCGTGGGACCGCCAGCCAGGCCACCAGGATCGCCAGCAGCGCGAAGACGATATCGACTCGCCAGCGCGCCGCCTCGGGGTAGAAGCCGTAGATGATGGACTCGAAGCGAGCCGAGATGAACACCCAGCAGGCGCCCTCGCCGGTACAGGCGTCGCGGGTGGTGCCGATCCAGTCGGCGTCGATCACCGCCCACTCCAGGAATGGCCAGACCAGTCGCGCCAGCAGCAGGATGACCACGATCGAAACGATGCTGTTGATCGGGCCGTTGAACAGGTTGGCCCGGAACCAGCCGAGCACGCCCCGGCTCTGGTCGGGCGCCTCGCGCGCCTCGATCATTTGGGTGCGGAAGGTAGAGTCAGTCGTCATCTCAACGCTCCTTCAGCAGCGTGCGCGCATTGTAGAGGTTCATCAGGAACGACACCGTCAGGCTGATGACCAGATAGACCGCCATGGTCATGGCGATGATCTCGATCGCCTGCCCCGTCTGGTTCAGCGTGGTGCCGGCAAAGACGGCAACGAGGTCCGGGTAGCCGATCGCCGTGGCCAGCGAGGAGTTCTTGATCAGGTTGAGATACTGGCTGGTCATCTGCGGAACGATGACCCGCATCGCCTGGGGGATGACGATCTTGCGCAGGGTGATGGTCTCCGGCAGGCTCAGCGAGCGCGCCGCCTCGGTCTGGCCATGGGAGACCGACAGAATGCCCGAACGCACGATCTCGGCGATGAAGGCCGCGGTGTAGATCGACAGCGCCAGCCACAGCGCCAGCAGCTCCGGCAGGATATTGATCCCGCCGCGGAAGTTGAAACCGGTCAATTCCGGCAGCGTCCAGTCGAGCGGCGACCCGGTGGCGAGGAAGACGATCAGCGGCAGGCCGATGACGACAGTCGCGCCGATCCAGTAGACCGGCAGCGCCTGGCCGGTTCTCGCCTGGCGCCGCTTGGCGAACAGGCCGAACAGGAAGACGGCGACGACGGCGATCAATAGCGCCCAGGGCGTCGCGGAGAAGCCCTCGAGCGGCTGCGGATCGGGCATCACCATGCCGCGCACGTTGAAGAAGAAGGCATCGAACAGCGACAGGCTCTGTCGCGGCGATGGCAGCGCCCGCAGCACGGCGTAGTACCAGAACAGGATCTGGACCAGCAGCGGGATATTGCGGAAAGCCTCGACGTAGATCGTCGCCAGACGCGCCAGCAGCCAGTTGGGCGACAGACGGGCAATGCCGACCAGGAAGCCGATGATCGTCGCCGCCACGATCCCCAGTGCCGATACCAGCAGCGTGTTGAGCAGACCGATGACGAACGTTTTGCCGTAGGTGCTATCGCTGGTGTAGTCGATCAGCGTCTGCGGAATCGAGAAACCGGCTCGCCCTTCGAGAAAGCCGAAACCCGTCTGAATACCGCGGGCCTCGAGGTTGACCAGCGTGTTGTGGACCAGATAACCGATGAAAACCGCCAGGACCAGGAACAGCACGGCCTGAACGATCAGGGCGCGGATGGCGGGATTCCGCCACAGGGGGCCCCGCCCCCGTCGCGGCAGGGTAGTGGATGGACGCAGCATGAGTTGTCTCTACTCGAGCGTTGAGAAACACCGCACCCCGGCGCTCAGACCGAAGGGGCGCGGTGTCGAGAGGACGAGTTGACGCTCAGCGAACCGGCGGGGCGTACTGGATGCCGCCGTCGTTCCACAGCGCGTTGATGCCACGTTCGAGCTTCATCGGAGAATCCATGCCGACGGTACGCTCGAAGACTTCGCCGTAGTTGCCCACCATCTTGACGATGTTGTAGGCCCAATCGTTGCTGATGCCCATCTGCTCGCCGAAGGAGCCATCCTTGCCCAGCAGGCGGGCCACGTCCGGGTTCGGCGGGTTGTCGCGCATCTGGTCGACGTTGTCGCTGGTCACGCCGAGCTCTTCGGCGTCGAGCATCGCGAACAGCGTCCACTTGACGATGTTGAACCACTGGTCGTCACCCTGGCGAACGACCGGGCCCAGCGGCTCCTTGGAAATGCGCTCGGGCAGAATCACCACGCCGTCGGGATCCGCCAGTTGCAGACGCAGCGCGGCCAGCTGCGACGAATCGGAGGTCAGCACGTCGCAACGTCCGCTGTCGAAACCCTGAGCGGTCTGGTCGGAGGTATCGAACGCGACCTGCTGGAACTGCATGTCATGGGCCTTGAAGTAGTCGGCCATGTTCAGCTCGGTGGTGGTCCCCGCCTGGACGCAGATGGAGGCTCCATCGAGCTCGGTGGCACTCTCGATGCCCAGGTCCTTGCGGACCAGGAAGCCCTGACCGTCATAGAAATTGACGCCAGTGAAGTTCAGACCCAGGGAGTTGTCGCGCGTGGCGGTCCAGGTGGTGTTGCGGGACAGCACGTCGACTTCGCCGGACTGCAGGGCGGTGAAGCGCTCCTTGGCGGTGAGCGGAGAGAACACCACCTTCTCCGGATCGCCGAGAACGGCAGCGGCAACGGCGCGGCAGACCTCGACATCGATGCCGGTCCACTTGCCGTTTTCATCGGGTGAGGAGAAGCCGGTCAGACCCGTGCTGACGCCACAGGTGAATTCGCCGCTGCTTTTGACATCATCCAAAGTGGCAGCCTGAGCAGGGGTCACGGCAGCCGCGGCAAGCAGGGCGGCTGGCAGTACGATCAGGCTTTTGTTGTTGTGGCGCATATGGAATCAACTCCCTCGCGTTATCATTTGAGTGCATGCCGGAACATGCCAGATGAAATTAGCAAAGTTCGTTCCACTTTCGCGCCAAGGGCCGTAAAACCCTGTTTCAACGCTATCCTAGCGCCGTCGCCTACGAGCACATCGGGTCCGCCCGGCATCCGGAGCCGACGCAGTGACAACAAATTGTTTCAAAACAGTGCTTAAATAACACAGCCGCACCATGATGGTGCCCGCTCACGAGCCCCTTCCGGCGCGAATGGCCATCAAGGCATCGCGAAGCGATCTTCGACTATGGTTGAATCCCGCGACCGCGTCGGCACCACATCCCGGCCATGGACAGTCCCAACAGGGCGACGCTGGCCCCGAGCGAGTTGGCGAGGATATCGGCCCAGTCGCCGCCTTGACGTCCCGGCACCCACAGCTGCAGGTACTCGACGACGACGCTGAACGCGACCGCCGCCAGCCAGGCCAGCAGCCAGCGGCACCCCGCGACACGCAGCCCGGTCGCCAGGCCGGCGTAGGCGATGAAGTGATTGAACTTGTCCCAGGGCAGGTGCTGCGGCAAGTCCCCCGCGGGACTCAGGCTCCCCCAGGCGATCCCGGCGGCCCACACCAGCGTCAGCAGCGCCGCGGCGGTGCGCCGGATACGCGGCGACATGCTCTTGCCCCACTCGCGGCGGCGTCGCATTTCGCTCACGGCGCGTCCGCCAGTTCGGCAGGCAACCCGCAGCGACGACAGAGCCCGGCAGGCAGACGATCCACCCAGCGTGGGTGATCCTCGAGGCGCGGGGCGCCCAGCGATGAGAGCCGATGTCGGTGGTCGCCGATGAAACGGTAGCCCCCATCGCGCAGGGGACGCGGGATCCAGCGCAGCCACTCGAGCTGCCGCCACCCGCCCCGCAACCGGGTGGCCAGACGCCAGGCGGCGTCGCTGTTGCGGCTGGGCGCGCCGTCGACGAAAACCCAGATGCTGTCGGACCGCGCGAAGTCGATCCGGAAATGCTCGCCGAGCCGGCGCGAGACCGCCCCCTTCAGCCCGGAGATGCGCAGTCGGCTGTCCGGGCGCTCGCGAGCCAGCAGCCAGCGTACCGAGCGCCGGCAGAACGGGCAGTCGGCATCGAACAGCAGCAGGCCGTCCCCGGCCTCGCCGCCGGTGGACTCAGCGATGATAGGCGGGGCTGAGCTCATGCAGGGCGTCCATGAACGCGGTGACGTGATCCGGATCGGTGAACTGGCTGATGCCGTGTCCCAGGTTGAAGACGTGGCCCTCGCCCGGACCGAAGCTCTCGAGGATGCGGGCGACCTCCTCGCGGATTCGCGACGGCGGCGCGAACAGCACGTTGGGGTCGAGATTGCCCTGCAACGCCACACGGTCGCCGACGCGCCGGCGGGCGTCGCTCAGCTCGGTGGTCCAGTCCAGGCCCACCGCGTCACAGCCGCTGTCGGCGATCGACTCGAGCCACTGCCCGCCGTTCTTGGTGAACAGGATCACCGGCACGCGGCGGCCGTCGTGATCCCGGATCAGGCCATCGACGATGCGCTGCATGTAGGCCAGGGAGAATTCGCGGTACGCGGGCGTCGACAGGGCGCCCCCCCAGGTATCGAAGATCTGCACCACCTGGGCACCGGCTCGGATCTGGGCGTTGAGATAGTCGGTCACTGCCGTGGCCAGTACGCCCAGCAAGGCATGGAGCGTGTCGGGATCGCCGTAGAGCATCGCCTTGAGATGGCGGAAATCCTTGCTGGAGCCGCCTTCGACCATGTAGGTCGCCAGTGTCCAGGGACTGCCGGAGAAGCCGATCAGCGGTACGCGGCCGTTGAGCTCGCGACGGATCGTGGCGACGGCGTTCATCACGTAGTCGAGATCGCTCTCGGCCGACGGCGCGCTCAGGGCAGCCACGTCGGCAGCGGAGCGCACCGTCTTGCGGAACTTGGGCCCTTCGCCGGTCTCGAAATAGAGCCCGAGCCCCATGGCGTCCGGGATGGTCAGGATATCCGAGAACAGAATCGCCGCGTCCAGCGGATAACGTTCGAGAGGCTGGAGCGTCACTTCGCAGGCCAGCTCGGCGTTGCGACACAGATCCATGAAACTGCCGGCGTGGGCCCGGGTCTGGCGATACTCCGGCAGGTAGCGGCCCGCCTGTCGCATCATCCAGACCGGCGTGCGGTCCACCGGTTGGCGGGCCAGCGCCCGCAGCAGGCGGTCGTTATGCAGCGCAGGCGGCTGGACATCGTCGGAAAGCGCCTGCGACGGGAGATCACGGGACAGAGTCATGACGGCCTTTTGCGTTCGAGATTTGCCGGCATTGTAACGGATCGGCCGCCAGGCCTGTTATAATGCCGCCCTTTTAATTGCCCGGCGCTCTCGGCCGGCATTCGACGCCGGAGCCCCTCCCAATCGCGAGGTCATCGTGACGATCCGCTTCATCGCCGCATCGCAACTACCCACCCCCTGGGCGACGTTCATGCTGCACGGCTTCCAGGAAGAGGCCACCGGCAAGGAGCACGTCGTGCTCACCCTTGGCGACGTCACCACGCCGACACCGGTCCTTGCGCGGGTGCACTCCGAATGCCTGACCGGCGACGCCCTGTTCTCGATGCGCTGCGACTGCGGCTATCAGCTCCAGGAAGCGCTCAAGCGGATCGCCGACGAGGGGCGCGGCGCCCTGCTCTATCTGCGCCAGGAAGGCCGCGGTATCGGCCTGCTCAACAAGATCCGTGCCTATGCGCTGCAGGACGATGGCGCCGACACCGTCGAAGCCAACGAGCGCCTGGGTTTCGGTGCCGACCAGCGCCGCTACGATATCTGCGTGCCGATGCTGGAACACCTTGGCATCCGGTCGCTGCGGCTGATGACCAACAACCCGCGCAAGGTCGAGGCGCTGAGCCAGGATGGCGTCGAGATCCACGAACGCCTGCCGATCACCACCGGTCGCAATCCGTTCAACGAGCACTACCTGACCACCAAGGTCGGCAAGCTCGATCACATGATGGATCTCGACGATTTCACGCCCGCCAGCGACGTGGATATCGAGCGCGACGCCTGAGCGAGCGCTCCTCGCGGCCGGACTTCTTACCGGCGTCACATCGGCGTCATCATGGCCGCACGGACTGAACCCCGATGTCTCGATTCAGTCACAGAAGACAGCTTTCCGAATTCTGCCGCCGTGGCGGCAGCCGCCTCGATTGCAGTGAGGTTTCGAAAATCATGTCAGATCTGCCGCCAGAACCCTCCAGTCACCCTGAATCCGGCGAGTTCACCCGCCTCGAGGAGTGGCTGCACAGCATCAGCCACGGCATCGGCGCGGCACTGAGTCTCGTCGGCATGATCGTGTTGATCGTGCTCGCCAGCATCGCCGCCCACGTCGACCCCTGGAAGATCGTCAGCGTCTCGCTCTACGGCAGCTGCCTGCTGCTGCTCTACACCGCCTCGACCCTCTATCACGGCTTTCGCGGCCAGCGCCTGAAGCGCGTCTTCCAGGCCTTCGATCACTGCGCCATCTACCTGCTGATCGCCGGCACCTACACGCCATTCCTGCTGGTCAACCTCCGCGGGCCGATGGGCTGGGCGCTGTTCGCCGTCATCTGGAGCCTGGCGCTCGGGGGTATCGCGCTGCGTCTGATCTGGCCCCACCGGTTCGGCATACTGCGCGTGTTCATCTACCTGATCATGGGCTGGCTGATCCTGATCGCCTCCGACAGCCTCACCGCACAGCTATCCCCCACCGGCCTCGCCCTGCTGGTGGCTGGCGGCATCACCTACACCGTGGGCGTGATCTTCTACGCCATCCGGGCGATTCCGTTCCATCACGCGATCTGGCACCTGTTCGTGATCGGCGGCAGTGTCTGTCACTTCCTGGCCGTCTACACCGCGGTACTGCCGTTCGAGACCTGAGCCCGGTTGCCGGCGTCATCGCTCCAACCGCTGCGCCCCCTCGCCGTCGCCGCCCAGCACGTCGCCCGGGTTGCGCAGCGGACACTGCGACAGCGACAGACAGCCGCAACCGATGCAGCCGTCGAGCTGGTCGCGCAGCTGGGTGAGATGGGCGATGCGCGTATCCAGCGCCACCCGCCAGCGTTGCGACAACCGCCGCCAGTCCGCCGCCGTCGGCGTGCGCGAGTCGGGCAGCGCCGCCAGTGCTTCGCGGATCTCCGTCAGCGGTACCCCGGTGCGCTGGGCGATCTTGATCACGGCCACACGGCGCAATACGTCCCGGGTGTAACGCCGCTGATTACCGGCATTGCGCCAGCTTTGGATCAGCCCCTTGGTTTCGTAGAAGTGCAGCGTCGATACCGCCACGCCGCTGCGCCGGGCCACATCGCCGACGCTCAAAGCCTGTTTGGTGGCGGAGAGCGACCCCCTCCGCGGCATCTTCATCGTCATGTTCCGCGCTTGACCTCAAGCTTGCTTGAGGAATTAGAGTGCAGAAATTCCCATATCGCCGCAAGAGATCGCCGCCATGCCATCCGACACCTTCGATCCGAGCCCGAGCAGCGCTCGACCGCCGACGAGCGCCGCCAGCCGCCGAGGTCCTCCCGTCCGCGGCTGGCGCCAATCGATGACTCCGGGGTAACCGAACCGGCGTACAATCACGGCTTTACCGCCGCACCCGAGCGACTGATCGCCAGCGCTCGCGTGTCGTCACCCCGATCACGCAACAAGACTCCAGGATTGCCATGTTTCGCTGGTTCGAAAACCGCCTCGATCCCTTTCCGCCGCAGGAGCCCCAGCGCCCACCCGAGACTCTGGTCGCCTTCTGCCTCCACTACACCCGCGGTGCCTGGCCGTACCTGCTGACGGCGACGGCGCTGATGGCACTGATCGCCGGCATCGAGGTGTGGATGTTCGGCTTTCTCGGCAACATCGTCGACTGGCTTGCCGCCCAGGATCGCGAAACGTTCCTCGCCAATCAGGGCTGGAAACTGGCCGGCATGGCCTTCGTCGTACTGATCCTGCTGCCCGGCCTGGTGTGGCTGCACTCGCTGTTCCAGCAGCAGACGATGATGGGCAACTTCCCCATGCGCATCCGCTGGCAGGCGCATCGCTACCTGCTGCGCCAGTCGATGCATTTCTATCAGGACGAGTTCGCCGGACGCATCGCCACCAAGGTGATGCAGACCTCGCTGGCCGTGCGCGAATGCGTGATCAAGCTGTTCGACGTGCTCAACTACGTCAGCGTCTATTTCCTGGGCACGCTGCTGCTGGTGGGCAATGCCGACTGGCGCCTGGCGATGCCGCTGGTGGTGTGGCTGGCCGGCTACCTGGTGCTGCTGCGGGTGTTCGTGCCGATCATGGGCCGGGTGTCGAAATCCCAGGCCGACGCCCGTTCGCGCATGACGGGGCGCATCGTCGACAGCTACAGCAACATCCAGACCGTCAAGCTGTTTTCCCACGCCCAGCGGGAGGCCTCGTTCGCCAAGGAAGGCATGCACGGCTTCCTGGTCACCGTCTATCGCCAGATGCGGCTGGTGACAGGGCTCTACGGGATGCTCTACCTGCTCAATGCGCTACTGCTCTTCAGCGTCGGCTGGCTGTCCATCGCGCTGTGGCTGGGAGAAGCGATCAGCGTGGGCGCCGTCGCCGTGGCGCTGGGGCTGGTGATGCGGCTGTGGGGCATGTCGCAGTGGATCATGTGGGAAGTGTCGGGCCTGTTCGAGAACATCGGCACGGTCCAGGACGGCATGGCGACGCTGTCGCTGCCGCGCCAGATCGAGGACGCCCCCGAGGCTAGGCCGCTCGCCATCGATCGCGGCGAGATCGCGTTCGACCATATCCGCTTCCACTACGGCAAGGGCGGCGGCGTGATCGACGACCTGTCGCTGACCATCCGGCCCGGCGAGAAGATTGGCCTGATCGGCCCGAGCGGTGCCGGCAAGTCGACCCTGGTCAACCTGCTGTTGCGTTTTTTCGAGCTGGAAGGCGGCGCGATTCGCATCGATGGCCAGAACATCGCCGACGTGACCCAGGAGAGCCTGCGCGCACGGATCGGCATGGTGACGCAGGATACCTCGCTGCTGCACCGTTCGGTGCGCGACAATCTGCTCTACGGCCGCCCCGACGCCACCGACGAGATGGCATGGCAGGCGGCGAAGCAGGCCCATGTCTCGGACTTCATCGAGTCGCTGCGCGACGTCCACGGTCGCGAGGGCTTCGAGGCCCACGTCGGCGAGCGCGGGGTCAAGCTCTCCGGCGGCCAGCGCCAGCGTCTCGCCATCGCCCGGGTGATGCTCAAGGATGCCCCGATCCTGATCCTCGACGAAGCCACCTCGGCGCTGGACTCCGATGTCGAGGCGGCGATCCAGGAGAACCTCGACCAGCTGATGCAGGGCAAGACGGTGATCGCCATCGCTCATCGCCTCTCCACCATTGCGGCCATGGACCGCCTGGTGGTAATGGAGCGCGGACGCATCGTCGAACAGGGCAGCCATGCCGAATTGATTCGCCAGAACGGTCTCTACGCGCGGCTGTGGCGGCGTCAGTCGGGCGGCTTCCTGGAAGCGGAGGCCTCGCCGCCATCGACACAGGAGATTCGCTGAGCCGAGCGCCGCTGCGGATACCCGGGTTGCGGTCAGCCCCTTGAAGACGGCAGTCCCACCACCCCCTGCAGCGCCGAGTCGCTGCGGCCGGCGTCCGGGATCACGCTGAAAGTGCCGTCGGTCTCCAGCACCACGGCATGGACGCACTCGACGTCGGCGATACCGCTCTCGCGGATGGCCGCGCACACCTCGGCTTCGACGACACGCTCCCGGGTCATGGTCGCCTGCTGAAAACGCCCCCGGAAAAGCAGCAGCGTCGGTTGCGACTTGACCAGATTCTTGATCGCGCGGGAGCGCACCGAGGTGAACGTGATCGCGAACTGCAGCACGACGATCAGCAGAAAGGCGGTGATGCTTTGCGCCAGCGATACCTGCGTGGACACCAGTGCCGTCGACAGCGTCGAGCCCAGCGCGATGGTCACCACGAAATCGAAGGCGTTCCATTTCGACAGCGTACGCTTGCCGGAGAGCCGGATGATGGCGATCAGGACCAGATAGCTGATGACGCCGACGACGACCGTATGGGCGACCGGATGCATGAATAGACTCCTGACTGACGGAAAAGGAAGAGGAGAAGGCTGTCAGCGTAGACACCTCGTTGCCGACCAACCAATCCAAACCGGACTGCCCCTCTTCTTTCTCACGCAATAGACAGCGTTATGAGGCGCCGGCGATCGTCCCGCGATCTTCGCTCAATACCTGCCAGAACGTGTCAGCCGTCAAGTTTCGATTGCCCAGCCAGCGGACCAAAATGATCTCGAGATGTTCCGACGGCATATCCTGATAGAGGCGCACGAGACTGCCGTCCTCGATCGACGTGGCCACCATGCTGTGCGGCATACAGGCAATGCCGTGACCCATGGCGACCATCGGCTTGAGCGCTTCCGACACCGTGGCTTCGAATGCTCGTTTGAGCCGGTGCGGCTGCGGGTGACGACTGACTTGGTCGCGCGACAGGGCGTGCAACTGCGCGCTACGCGAGT
Source organism: Salinicola sp. (assembly GCA_002695065.1). GTDB lineage: Bacteria > Pseudomonadota > Gammaproteobacteria > Pseudomonadales > Halomonadaceae > Salinicola. Next base: position 36,407 of record NZNW01000027.1, read on the forward strand.
AGGTCAGCCAGGGAATGGCGCTGTCCCCCGTCAGGCAATCAGCGGCCAGTGAGGGCGTTCCGACCCAATATAGCTCGTCGTGCCCCAGCGACAGCACTTCGAAATCCTCGCGCTGGAAATAGCGTTCGGACTCCTCGTCGCGATAGAACAGAATGAAATCGCAGCGCCCCGACATCAGCGCCATGTAATAGTTTTCGGTGGTCTTGTGGCCGGTATCGATCCGCGTATACAGCGGGTTACTGGCGCTGGTATAGCGGGAAATCCATTGCGGGAAGAAATTGCAGGCCAGCGTGTGCAAAGAGGCAAACGTCAACGGTCGATCTATGACCTTGACACTCTGCTCGCACTCCTTGGCCAGACGAACCAGTTCCAGGGCCGTGGGCAGCAGCGCATCGCCGGCGGCGGTCAGCCTCACCGGCGTGGACTGCCGATCGACCAGCGTCACGCCCAACTGCTTCTCGAGCAGCCGAATACGCCGACTCAGCGCGGACTGGGAGCAGTTCCGCAATTCCGCGGCGGCGGTGAACTTGCCAGTATCGGCGAGCGCCAGAAAATCGGCGTACCAGGCGACTTCCATATTAGGTTATTCAAATGTTCGATGGTGGATGCAACTTCCCGGATCAATCGCTGCTGTTCTCTCCTATCGATTCTACGTAACTTGACCCGGGAAGATAGCGCAAAAAACCGAAATCGTTCCAACGCCAAAAGCGCTTTCCCGGACACATTACAATCGAAAGGTTCGATCATGCATAACAAGAAATGCCTGACGGCGACTCTATCGCTCATCGGCCTGCTGGCCGGTCCCTGCATTGCCGGGGCGGCGCAGGCCGGTACGCTTCAGGACGTCCAGCAGCGTGGCTCCATTCGCTGTGGCGTCAGTAGCGACAAGGCCGGCTTCTCGTACCTCAGCGACGACGGTCACTGGAAAGGCATGGACGTGGACCTTTGCCGCGCCGTCGCCGCCGCGACGCTGGGAGACGCCAGCAAGGTCGAGTACGTCAGCACCTCGTCGAAGAACCGTTTCACCGCGATCTCCTCCGGAGAGATCGACATTCTGTCGCGCTCCACCACCTGGACCGCCTCGCGGGATGCCAATCTTGGCGCCGACTTCACCACGCCTTGGTTCTACGATGGCCAGGGTTTCATGACCCACGCCGAATTCGGCATCAGCAAGATCGAGGATCTCGACGGTGCCACTTTCTGTCTCTCCCCCGGCACCACCTCCGAGCAGAATCTCGCCGACTACTTCGGACGCAAGGGACTGAACTACAAATCGGTGGTGATCGAGAAGAGCAGCGAGCTATACAGCGCCTTCCAGAAAGGTCGCTGCGACGCTATCACCAACGACCTGACCGGTCTGGCGGCGCGGCGCACCCTGTTCGCCAACCCCGACGACTACACCATATTGCCGACCATCATATCCAAGGAGCCGTTGGGCGCCTACGTCTCCCAGGGTGACGCCCAGTGGCGCGACATCGTGACCTGGACCGCCTTCGCGCTGATGAACGCCGAAGAGCTCGGCGTGACCTCGGCCAACGTCGACCAGATGCGCGACGCCCCGGTCGCCGACAATCCCAAGATCGCCCGTCTGCTGGGCACCGACGGACACATCGGCGAACGCTTCGGTCTCGGCAACGACTGGGCCTACCAGGCGATCAAGCAGGTCGGCAACTATGGCGAGATCTTCGCCAACAACGTTGGCCCCGACACGCCGCTCAAATTCGAGCGTGGTCTCAATCGTCTGTGGACCGACGGGGGGCTGATCTACCCCGCGCCGATCCGCTGACCCCGACCGTGCCGCCCGCAGCGGGCGGCTTGGGATTTTTCCATGTTCGTGACTCGACGTCTGCAAAACGCTCGCGTGCTCAGCGCCGTGCAGCAGGGGGCCGTGCTGCTGCTGGTGGCGGCGGTCTTCTACTGGCTGATCCACGAGGCGAGCGTCAATCTCGATGCCAAGGGCATCGCTTCCGGGTTCGGTTTTCTCGCCGATCGCGCCGGCTACGACATCACCTTCCATCTGATCGACTACACGCCCAACGACACTTATTTCCGCGCCTATCTGGTGGGATTGCTCAATACCTTGCTGGTGTCGCTCATGAGCATCGCGCTGGCCACGTTGCTGGGTGTGCTGCTCGGCGTCTGCCGGGTCTCGGGCAACTGGCTGATCAGCCGCCTGAGCTATCTGCTGGTCGAGTTCCTGCGCAACGTCCCGCTGGTGGTCCATCTGATCTGGTGGTACAGCCTGGTGCTCGCCCTGCCCAGCGTGCGCCAGGCGATCGAGCTCTTCGACGTCGCCTTCCTCAGCAATCGCGGGCTGACCATCCCCTGGGCCAGCGACGGTTCGCTGGTCGGCTGGGGTCTGCTGTGGCTCTGCCTAGGGGGTCTGCTGGGTAGTCTGGCCATGGGGCGCTATCTCGCCCGTCAGCCCTGGAAGGGGCTGGGGCCGTCGCGCTGGCCGGCGATCCTCGGCGGCGCCATCGCCCTGCCGTTGCTGTGCTACCTGATCAGCGACGCCCACTGGAAGTGGGACGTACCGGTATCGCACGGCTTCAGCTTTGCCGGCGGCGTGGCGCTGACACCCGAACTGCTGGCGCTGTGGCTGGCGCTGTCGATCTACAGCTCGAGCTATATCGCCGAAATCGTGCGCGGGGCGATCCAGTCGGTGCCGCGCGGGCAGTACGAAGCCGCGGACGCCCTGGGTTTCCGTCCGCGCAAGGCGATGGCCAAGCTGATCATCCCGCAGGCGATCTATCCCATGATTCCGCAGGTCACCAGCACCTATCTCAACATCATCAAGAACTCCTCGCTCGGCGTCGTGGTGGGTTTCATGGAACTGGTCTCGTCGACCGGGGGCACCACGCTCAACCAGACCGGGCAAGCGATCGAGTGCATCGCACTGGTGATGGCGACCTACTGCGTCTTCAGCCTGGTGACATCCGCGCTGATGAATTTCTACAACCACCGTGTCGGCCTGCGCACGCATTGAGGTTTGTGACATGACGACAACGACGCTCTCCACGCCGACTTCATCGCAGACCCTACCGCCACGTGTGGCCAGCCGGGCCTGGCGTTGGGCACGGCGGCAGCTGTTCCCCTCTCCGCTGCAAGCATTACTGTCGCTGGCTACGCTCATCCTGAGCGGCTGGTTCGCCTACGTCGCACTCGACTGGCTGGTGTTCTCGGCCACCTTCGTCGGCACCAGCCAGGCCGACTGCACCGGCGATGGCGCCTGCTGGCTACCGATCACCCAGCGCCTGGGGCTGTTCGTCTACGGTTTCTACCCCGAGACCCAGCGCTGGCGGGTCGACATCGCCTTCGCCCTGGCCGCGGGGGTCTTTCCACTGCTCTACATCAAGCGTATCGACCGCCGCTGGACGCTGGCGTATCTGGTGCTGCTGCCGTTCGCGATGTGGTGGCTGCTGAAGGGCGGACCGGGCCTGCCGGACATCTCCTCGACGCGCTTCGCCGGCATCCTGGTGACGGTCTTCCTGGGCGTGGTGGGCATGGTCTTCGCGCTACCCATCGGCATCCTGCTCGCCCTCGGCCGCCGCTCTAAGAAGCCGGTCATTCGCGTGCTGAGCGTCCTCTACATCGAACTGATCCGCTCGGTTCCGGTGATCACGCTGCTGTTCATGGCCTCGCTGATGATCCAGCTGTTCCTGCCCTCGGGCTGGAACCTCGACATCCTACTGCGCGTGCTCGCAGTACTGGTGCTGTTCACCGCGGCCTACATGGCGGAAACGGTGCGCGGCGGCCTGCAGGGCATGCCAAAGGGCCAGTACGAAGCCGCTGCCGCGCTCGGGTTCTCCTACTGGAAGGCGATGGGGCTGATCATCCTGCCTCAGGTGCTGCGCAACACCATTCCGCCGCTACTGACCCAGTTCGTGGGGCTGTTCAAGGAGACCACGCTGGTGATGGTGGTGGGCGTGCTCGATGTCGTCGGTATCGCCATGAGTACCACCTCCGCCCCCGAGTGGATCGGCCGGGAGAACGAGGTCTATCTGTTCCTGGCCCTGTTCTTCTTCGCGATCTGCTTCGCACTGTCGCGCTACGCGCGCTATCTCGAACGCCAACTGGAGAAGAGTCGCCAATGAGCAAACCGACGCCAGTCGCGGCCGATTCCACGGTCGTGCGTATCGAACGTCTGAACAAGTGGTACGGCGACTATCATGCGCTGAAAGATATCTCGCTGACCGTCTCCACCGGCGAGCGCATCGTCGTCTGCGGGCCTTCCGGCTCGGGCAAGTCGACCCTGATCCGCTGCATCAACCAGCTCGAGAAGCATCAGCGGGGCACGATCGAGGTGCTCGGCGAGACCCTCGACGACAACATCAAGCGCCTGGAGCGAATCCGCCGCAGTGTCGGCATGTGCTTCCAGCACTTCAATCTGTTCCCGCATCTCACCGTGCTCGAGAACTGCACGCTGCCACAGACCGCCAACCTGCGCGTGCCCCAGGCAGAGGCCATCGAGCGGGCGCTGACGCTGCTCGACAAGGTGCAGATGCGTGATCACGCCAACAAGTATCCCGGCCAGCTCTCCGGCGGCCAGCAACAGCGGATCGCCATCGCCCGCGCGTTATGCATGCGCCCCCGTGTGATGCTGTTCGACGAGCCGACGTCGGCGCTCGATCCGGAAATGATCGCCGAGGTGCTCGAGGTCATGGTCGACCTGGCCCAGGAGGGCATGACCATGATCTGCGTGACGCACGAGATGGGCTTCGCCAAGAAGGTCGCCGACCGCGTGGTGTTCATGGATGGCGGCGAGGTCATCGAACAGGCACCGCCGGCCCGCTTCTTTCAATCCCCGGAATCGTCGCGTACCCGGCGCTTCCTCGACCAGATTCTCGACCATGGAGTTAGTGCATGAAGTCACCCATCGCCTTGGCCATTCACGGCGGCGCCGGCGTTCTCAAGCCCGGCCGTCTCAGCGAGCGGGAAGAAAACGATATCCACGCGTGGCTGCATCGCGCCATCGCCACCGGCCATCGTATCCTCGAAGCTGGCGGCAATTGCCTCGATGCGGTCGAGGCGTGCGTGGTCGAGCTCGAGCTCTGCCCCTGGTTCAACGCAGGCCTGGGGGCCGTCTTCACGCAAGCCGGTGAACACGAACTCGACGCCGCGATCATGCGCGGCAGCGACCGCAATGCCGGCGCCATCGCCGGCGCGCGCCACGTGCGCCATCCGATCTGCGGCGCGCGCCAGGTGATGGAGCACAGCGATCACGTGATGCTCGGCGGCCGAGGTGCCGACGACTTCCTGGCGTCCCGTGGCATGACACCGGTCGACAACGACTACTTCGATACGCCGCTACGCCGGCAACAGTGGGAGGAACATCGCCACTCGAACGGCGCCATGGCTCTGGAACCGACGCATGCAGAAGGCCACAAGTTCGGCACGGTCGGTGCCGTGGCGCTGGACAGCCACGGGCACGTCGCCGCCGCCACCTCGACCGGCGGCATCACCAATAAGCGTTACGGGCGGATCGGCGATACGCCGTTGATTGGTGCCGGCACCTGGGCGGACGATCGCTCCGCCGCGATTTCCGCCACCGGGCACGGCGAGTATTTCATTCGCACGGCGGTAGCCCACGATATCGCCGCGCGCATGCAGTATGGCGGCGCCGATCTGGCGACGGCCTGCGACGATGTAGTGCATGGCGAACTCAAGGCGATCGGTGGTGACGGTGGCGTCATCGCCGTTGCCCCTGACGGCGATACCCGCCTCGTCTTCAACACGCCGGGCATGTACCGTGCCTGGCGCGACGAGAACGGCGTCTTACACACCGCCATCTACGCCGATGACGATCGCCGGTATCTTTAAGCCCTCGCCACCTGCCGGGGCAGCCTCGAGCCTTCGTTACCGCGCCAGCCATCGTGTTCTTCAGCTCACCAGTTTCAGACCCACCACCGCCGAGACGATCATCCCCACGAAGGCGAGTCGCAGCGGACGCCGCGATTCGCCCCACAGCAGCATGCCCATCAGCGTGCTGCCGAGGGTGCCGATCCCGGTGAAGATGGCGTAGGCCACGCCCATGTCGATCGAGCGCATGGCGATCGACAGCAGGCCCAGCGAGCTGCCGAAACCGACGACGAGCAGCAGCATGCCGTGCAGGCGCTGGCCGCGATTGAGGCGGTCGAAGCCGGCGACGCCGACAATTTCGAAAGCGCCCGAGACCAGCAGCGCGATCCAGTGCAGTGTGGTCGGTTCCATCAGTCGCTCACCCGTTGCAATCCGATCACGCCAGCCAGCAACAGCGCGATGAAGGCCAATACCGGCCAGTGAAACGCCACCCCGAACAGCAGCCAGTCGGCGACGGCCGTGCCCGCCGCGCCCAGGCCGACGAAGACCGTATAGACGGTGCTGGTGGGCATGTAGCGCACCGCCCGCGAAGCGAGCCACAGGCTGGTGACCGCCAGCATGACGGTGAGCAGCCAGTCAGGCACGCTTTCGGCATGCTTCAGGCCGGCTGCCCAGCCGACCTCGGCCAGGCCGGCCAGCGGCAGGATGATCCATTGCGGTCGCATCATGACTTGCACCACTCGGCAAAGAATGACTAACTAACGGTCGTTAGTTTATTTCGCCCTACCAAACTTGGCAAGCTACGCCCTCAATCCCACTGGAAGACGACCTCTTGAACACCCGCGACCGCCTCAAGCAGATCGGCCTCTCGCTATTCGCCCGCCACGGCTACGAAGCCACGACACTGGCGCAGATCGCCTCTGCTGCGGGCATCAAGAAGCCCTCGATCTACAACCACTTCGACAGCAAGGCAGCGCTGTTCCTGGAGCTGTCCCGCGATGCCGACGACGACATGATCGCGCTGATCGACGCCAGCCTGGCCGAGATGGCGGACGCCCCGTTCGAGCAGCGGCTGCGACACCTGCTGCAGCAGTGCGCCACCTTCGCCTATCGCGAGCATCAGGGCGTTTTCTACAAGCGCTTTCTGCTGTTTCCTCCCCACGATCTCGTCGCCGAGGCCGAGGCGATTACCGAACAGGGCGAGTCACGAATCGACCGGCGCCTGCTCGCCTTCGTCGAGGCAGGGCACCGAGCCGGCGCCCTGCGCGAGACACTGGCCGACGATCACTTCATCGCCGCCTTCTACTGCGTCATCGACGGGCTGCTGTCGGAAACCTTCATGTACGAAAGGCCGGAACTGGAACGCCGGTTCGAAGGCGTCTGGTCGGTATTCTGGACGGGCGTGAAGGCAGGCTGATCAGCCTTCGTCGGGCTTGCGATAAGCCTGATAGCAGTGCTGGTTGCGCTCGAGAGCGATCAACGAGTGGGTGTCGAGGCCGGGAATGTCGGCGATTTCCAGTCCATTCAGCGCGGCGATGGTGTGGGGCGGGCAGTCGTTACGCGGCGGTATGTCATTCCAGCCCAGCAGCAACAGGCCGCCGGGCCTGAGGCAGGTCACGGCGCCGGCAAACGCCGCTTCCACCGCGTCGGGCTCGTCCAGCCCCCACCCCAGCACACCGTTGCAGATGACCGCATCGAGGCTGTCTGCCGCGACATGCTCGGTGATGTCGGTCATGTTGGCCACGATATGCGGGTCACCGCCAAAAGCCGCCTTGGCAGGATCGATCTCCATGGTCATGACCCGCTTGCGCGGCAGCAGCCCAGGATAGTGGCGGGTATACCAGGCACATCCGACGAGCAGCAGCGACTCCACTGCCGGGTCGCGGTCGAGCGCGGGCAACACCACGTCCTCGAGCAGTCGGCGGTCGCCGTAGCGGTAACGCAGTATCCATCCACTCTTGTCGATCGTGCCCAGCATTCGGGCGGCGGTGCGGTAGAGATCGGCCTTCGCTGGCATCCAGTCACGTCCTTGTCGTGGCAGTCTCGGCGTTCGAGCCTCTATCTAAGCCTGTTAGCTGCCACGAGACAATAGCGACCGGGGTCGTTGCGAGACGGTTTCAGCCCGCGCGCTGCTCCCGCGTCTTCTTGATCAGATCGTAGGCGTTGCTGATCTCGCTGGTGCGCTCCTTGGCCATCTCGCGCATGCTCTCGGGCAAGCCTTTGCCGGCCAGCTTGTCGGGATGGTTCTCGCTCATCAGCTTGCGATAGGCGCGCTTGAGCTCGGCATCGGAGGCGTCCTCGGAGAGGCCCAGCACGCGGTAGGCGTCTTCCAGCGACTGGCCGCTGCTCGCCCCGCCGGCTCCCTGATGGGCGCCGCCGCGCAACATCGCCTCGATCTGCTGGATCTCCGCTTCGGAGAAGCCGAGGCCCCGGGCCACGCGAAGCAGCATGTCGTGCTCGGCGGGGTGCATCTGGCCGTCGGCGGCGATCGCCGCCAGTTGCACCTGCAGGAACACCTGCAGCAGCGCGCGCTGGCCGCCGGTGACGCGCCGGACCGTCTCCACCTCGGCGTCGAGGTCGAACTCCGGCGACTTGCCGCGATTGAAGGCCGCCTTGGCCCGCTCGCGCATCTCCCCGCTCAGATTGAGGCGATCGAACAGCATCTCCGCCGTGCGGATCTCGTCCTGGGTGATATGGCCGTCGACCTTGCACACGCAACCCATCACCGCGAAGGTCGACTCCAGGAACTGATGCTGGATGTTGACGACGCGCCCCACCAGCGAGCTGCGCAGCTTGCGGCTGATCCACCAGCCGATAGCGGCACCGATCAGAAGGCCCGGCAACTTGCCGAAGAGATAGCCGATGACGGCGCCGATCAGAATGGCAATTGACATGAAAGTCCTATCGGTCGTTGTTGGTGTTCAAGCGTTGACGGATGGCGGCCTCGATTCCCGTGGCGTCCAGGCCGCAATCGCGCAGTAGCTCGGCGGGCTTGCCATGTTCGACGAAGGCATCGGGAATCCCCAGGTTGAGCACCTGAACCTCGACGCCTTCCGCTGCCAGCAGTTCGTTGACACCGCTACCCGCGCCGCCGGCCACCACGTTCTCCTCCAGCGTCACCAGCAGATCGTGATCCCGTGCGGCGGCCAGGATCGCCTCCCGATCCAGCGGCTTCACCGAGCGCATGTTGAGGTGCGTCGCGTCGAGATGCTCGGCCACCTCGGCCGCCGGCGTATTGAGGCTGCCGAAGGCCAATAGCGCAACGCGCTTCTCCGGCGCGGCCGATTCACGGCGCAGCTCGGACTTGCCGATCGGCACCCGAGCTGCCAGATCCGCCGGAATCTCGCTGCCGGGCCCGGTCCCGCGTGGATAGCGCACGGCGGCAGGACCCTCGTGATGATAGGCGGTCGACAGCATCGCCCGGCACTCGGCCTCGTCCGCCGGCGCCAGAATGATCATGCCCGGCACGCAGCGCAGATAGGAGAGATCCAGTGCCCCATGGTGCGTCGGGCCGTCCTCGCCGACGAGACCGGCGCGATCGATGGCAAAGGTCACATCGAGATGCTGGACGGCGACATCGTGAATCAGCTGGTCGTAGCCGCGCTGCAGGAAGGTCGAGTAGATCGCGACCACCGGCTTCATCGCCTCGCAGGCCATGCCGGCCGCCAGCGTCACCGCATGCTGCTCGGCGATCGCCACGTCGTAGTAACGCTCGGGATAGGTCTGCGAGAAGCGGATCAGGTCCGAGCCCTCGCGCATGGCCGGAGTGATCCCGATCAACCTTTGATCCTCGGCCGCCATGTCACACAGCCAGTCGCCGAAGACGTTGCAGTACTTGCGCGGCTTCGGGCGCAATGAATCGTCGGACTTGGGTTTCGAACGCGGTTTCGGCTCCGCTGTCGATCCCGCTGCGCTCGTCGCGGCAGTCGGCGGCGTGGTGGCGTCCACTTCCGGTAGCCTCGGTGGCGCCTTTTCCAGCTTGGTGATCGCATGGAAGCCGATCGGGTCGGCTTCCGCCGGCCGAAAGCCACGCCCCTTGCGGGTACGAATATGCAGGAACTGCGGGCCGTCAAGATCGCGCACGGCTTCCAGCGCCTGATTCAGCGCCGCCAGATCGTGACCGTCGATGGGGCCGAGATAGTTGAAGCCCATCTCCTCGAACAGCGTCGCCGGGCTGATCATGCCCTTGACGTGCTCTTCGGTGCGCCGCGCGAACTCGAGCGCCCCGGGCAGGTGCGAGAGTACCCGCTTGCCGTTCTCGCGCATGGCGGCATAAGGCTTGCTGGTCAGAATCCGGGTCAAATAACTCGCCATGCCACCGACGTTTTCCGAGATCGACATCTCGTTGTCGTTGAGCACGACCAGCAGGTTGGCGTTGACGTGGCCGGCGTGGGCCAGCGCCTCGAACGCCATCCCGGCCGTCAGGGCGCCGTCGCCGATCACCGCGCAGACGCGACGCTTCTCGCCCTTGGTCCGGGCGCTCAGCGCCATGCCCAGCGCCGCCGAGATCGAGGTGCTCGAGTGACCGACGCCGAAGGTATCGAACGGCGACTCTTCGCGCCGCGGAAACGCCGCCAGGCCGCCATACTGGCGAATGCTCGCCAGCGCCTCGCGACGCCCGGTCAGGATCTTGTGCGGATAGGCCTGATGGCCGACATCCCACAGCAAGCGATCGTGAGGCGTTTCCAGCGCGCGGTGCAGCGCCACGGTCAATTCGACGACGCCGAGACCGGCACCGAAATGGCCGCCACTGCAGCCTACGCTGTACAGCAGGTAGGCGCGCAGCTCGTCGGCGACCTGCCGCTGTTGGGTCAGCGACAGCGTGCGCAGGCCCGCCGGCGACTCGAGGGTGTCGAGCAGCGGGGTGAATGGGCGCCGAGTGGGGATTTCATCGAACAGCTTCATAAAATGTCGTTACCGGGTCAGTGATCGCGATCGATCATGAAACGGGCCAGAGCCGCCAGTGGCAGGCCTGCCTCGCCCAGCGGCTGCAGGGCCTCGAGCGCCTCGTCGAGCAGGTCGAGCGCGCGGTCACGGGCCTGCGCGACACCGAGAAGAGCAGGATAGGTCGGTTTGTCGCGGCGCGCGTCGGCGCCGGAGGTCTTGCCCAGCGTCCGGGTGTCGCCGGTGACGTCGAGAACGTCGTCGTGAATCTGGAACGCCAGCCCCATCGCCGCGGCGTAGCGGTCCAGCGCCGCGACTCTGGGATCGGACTCCTCGACCGCGACCAGCGCCCCCAGGCGCACGGCGGCACGGATCAACGCCCCGGTCTTGTGCTGGTGCATCATTTGCAGTGCCGCAAGATCCATCGGCGCGCCGACGGCACCGAGATCGATCGCCTGCCCCGCAGCCATGCCATCCCGGCCGGCGGCCTGGGCGAGCGTGGTGACCAGGGCCGCCAGACGCGGATGCGGCCTGGAGGCGAGCGCCTCGAACGCCAGCGTCTGCAGCGCGTCGCCGGCCAGAATGGCCAGCGGCTCGTCGAAGGCGCGATGGACCGTCGGCCGGCCGCGACGAAGGTCGTCGTCGTCCATCGCCGGCAGATCGTCGTGAACCAGCGAATAGGCATGGATCATCTCGATCGCCGCCGCCGGCGCATCCAGCGCGTCGTCCTCGGCCCCGAGCGCGCGGCCGGCGAGATAGACCAGCACCGGACGCAGCCGCTTGCCGGTCCCCAGTACGCTGTACCGGAGAGCATCGTCGAGGGTGGCGCAACTGCCGTTCTGGCGATTGAGCCAGCCGGTCAAGACGTGCTCGCTGCGCGACCGCGCCGCGTCGATACCCGCCGCGACACCGGGGTGATCAGCGCTCATCGTCGGGCTCCCGGGTCTCGAACGGCACCGACTGCAGGCTGCCGTCGCCCTGTTCGAGCAGGGCCTGGACCTTGAGTTCGGCGCTGTCGAGGCGGTGCTGGGCATCCCGTGTCAGGCGGATGCCGCGCTCGAAGGCGCTCAGCGAAGCCTCCAGCGTCAGTTCGCCGGATTCGAGTTGAGCCACGAGCGTCTCAAGCCGATCCAGTGTCGCGGCAAAGTCCTTGGGGTCGTCCTGGGAAACGTCCTTGTCAGCCATCTTGTCGGGCATGGGGCTCTCGTGTCATCGCTCGCGGCCATCCCAATGATGCCGGGAGCTCTCATCGAGGCGCGAACGTCCGGATAACGCCACGCCAGTTCGGAAACGGCTTGCCAGTATACACCGCCGCCCGGGGGGGACGTCTGCCCCCGGCGGCAAATCCGGCACGGCGCCCTCGTGGCCGCCCGTTCAGGGCTGGGCGACGCACCTGGCGGATGCACTCGCTTCACGTTGAAGCCGCGTCATTTTCATCCTGCCCTGCGGTGCCTGTGTTAAGCTATGCGCCCGCTGGCGCCGCCGAGGCGGGGGCTC
>NZNW01000028.1 GCA_002695065.1 Salinicola sp.
GCAGCGGCCTGTCGATCGGGCTGTGGGCGGTGGCGATCATCGGGCTGCTGCTGCCGGTGATCGTGGGGCCGATCCTGCGTCGCCGGATGCAGGCGGCCAGAGCCAGAACCCAGGATTGACGAGTTCGATCAGCTATTATCCTTACTCGCTTTCTCTCTGAGGAACGTTATATGAGCGATGAAAAATCTGCGGTCATCGAGGCGCTGGCGCCGGCCGGGCGACTGCGCGTCGCCATCAACTACGGCAATACCGTTCTGGCCCAGCGCGGGAAAGACGGTAAGCCCGCCGGTGTCTCGGCGGTGCTGGCGCGGGGGTTGGCGGACGAACTCGGGGTGGAAGCGGAATTCGCCACTTTCGACGGTGCCGGCGACGTGTTCGCCGCCATCGACGACGACGCCTGGCGGATCGGCTTTCTCGCCCGCGACCCGGTGCGGGCCGAGAAGATCCACTTCACCGATCCCTACGTGATCATCGAAGGCACCTACCTGGTGCCGGATGCGGCGCCGTTCCAGGATGTCGACGAGCTGGATCGGGACGATATCCGCATCGCGGTGGGCAAGGGCGCGGCCTACGATCTCTATCTGACACGGGCGCTGAAGCATGCGAGCCTGGTTCGCGCCGCCACGTCCGCCGCGGCGATCGAGCTGTTCGCCGAGCAGGGGCTTGATGCCGCCGCCGGCGTGCGTCAGCCACTCGCGGCCTATGCCGCGTCGAATCCCGGTTATCGCGTCCTGGCGGGGCGCTTCACCGCCATCGAGCAGTGCATGGCCGTGACCAGGGCCCAGGCTTCGGACGCCGTCATCCGCTACGTCGAGGATTTCCTCGCTCGCATGAAGCAGCAGGGGGTGGTGAAGCGGGCGTTGACGGAGAGCGGACAGGACGAGACCCAGGCGGCACCGTGAGCAGGAGAGCGGTGTGAAATGGCAAGCCGTTGCCCAGAGACGACGACACCGACCCGAGGGTCGGTGTCGTCGCTTGTCGCCGGATCATGAAACGGTGCTATTTGGCGGCTTTCTCCAGCGCCGCGACGGCGGGCAGGGTCTTGCCTTCGACGTATTCGAGGAAGGCGCCGCCGCCGGTCGAGATGTAGGAGACCTGGTCGGCGATGCCGTACTTGTCGATGGCGGCCAGGGTGTCACCGCCACCAGCGATGGAGAAGGCGGGGCTGGCGGCGATCGCCTTCGACAGCACTTCGGTGCCCTTGCCGAACTGGTCGATCTCGAACACGCCGACCGGGCCGTTCCACAGGATGGTGCCGGCGTTTTCCAGCAGGCTGGCGAGATGCTTCGCGGTGTCCGGGCCGATATCCAGGATCATCTCGTCGTCGCCGACCTGGTCCACCGGCTTGACGGTCGCGGTGGCGGATTCTGAGAACTCGGTGGCGACGACCACGTCGGTGGGCAGCGGGATCTTGACCTTGGCCATCAGTTCCTTGGCCTTGTCGATCAGGTCCGCCTCGTGGAGCGACTTGCCTACGCCGTAACCGGCCGCGGCGATGAAGGTGTTGGCGATACCGCCGCCGACGATCAGCTGATCGCACTTCTCCGACAGCGAATAGAGCACGTCGAGTTTGGTGGACACTTTGGAACCCCCGACGATGGCGGCCATCGGGCGCTTGGGGGCGCTGAGCGCCTTTTCCAGGGCGTCGAGCTCGTTGGCCAGCAGCGGGCCGGCGCAGGCGTGCGGCGCGAACCGGATCACCCCGTGGGTGGAGGCCTGGGCGCGGTGGGCGGTGCCGAAGGCGTCCATCACGTAGATATCGCAGAGCGCGGCATACGCCTTGGCCAGCGCTTCGTCGTCCTTCTTCTCGCCCTTGTTGTAGCGCACGTTCTCGAGCAGCACGACTTCACCGGTGGCGATCTCGACGTTGCCGTCGAGGTACTCCCTCTCCAGCCGTACCGGCTTGCCCAGCAGCTCGGAGAGATGCTCGGCCACCGGGGCCAGGGTGAACTCATCCGCCGGCTCGCCCTCGGTGGGCCGACCCAGGTGGCTCATCAGCATCACGCTGGCGCCGGCGTCGAGCGCGGCCTGGATCGTCGGCAGGCAGGCGCGGATGCGGGCATCGCTGGTGACCTTGCCGCCCTTGACCGGGACGTTGAGATCCTCGCGGATCAGCACGCGCTTCCCGGAGAGATCCAGGTCGGTCATCTTCAGTACGTTCATAAGATCCTTTCCTTGCGGTGAAGAGAAGTGACGGGTTTGGCAATGGAGGACGGCAGTTCGAGCCAGTGGCGGGCGACATCGAGCATCCGGTTGGCGAAGCCCCATTCGTTGTCGAACCAGCACAGCGACTTGAGCAGGCGGCCGCCGGCCACGCGGGTCTGAGTGGCATCCACGATACCCGAGCGCGGATCGTGGTTGAAGTCGACCGAGGCCATCGGCTCGTAGGTCACGCCAAGCAGGCCCAGGTAGCGCTCGCGGCTGGCGGCGGCCAGGCAGGCGTTGACCGCGTCGGCGTCGGTATCGCGCTCGAGCGAGATCGCCAGATCCATGGCCGAGACGTTGATGGTCGGCACACGGACGTGAAGGCACTCGAAACGATCTGCCAGATGCGGCATCAGGCGGCCGATGCCGCGTGCCAGGCCGGAGTCCACCGGGACGATCGACTGCATCGCCGAGCGTGTCAGGCGCAGGTCGCTGTTGTGATAGGCGTCGATCACCGGCTGGTCGTTCATCGCCGAATGAATGGTGGTGGTGACGCCATGGGAGACGCCGAAGCTGGCGTCCAGCACCTCGAGTATCGGTATCAGGCAGTTGGTGGTACACGACGCCGCCGAGACGATCCGCATGTCGGGGGCGATCGCGCTCTGATTGACGCCGTAGACCACCGTGGCGTCGACGTCCGCTTCCGCCGGCTGCGAGAACAGCAGCCGCCCCGCCCCGGCCTCGAGGTGACGCTCGGCGGTGGCGCGATCCTTGAAGCTGCCGGAGCACTCCAATAGCAGGTCGATGCCGAGCTCGCCCCACGGCAGCGTCTCCGGCACCTCGGCGTTGAGGACACGAATGGTCCTGCCGTTGACGATCAGGCAGCCATCGCGCGCTTCGACATGGCCGGGAAAGCGCCCGTGGGTGGTGTCGTAACGGGTCAGGTAGGCGATCGTCTCCAGGTCGGAGCGCTCGTTGATGGCGACGATCTCCAGCGGCAGATCGGGGCGCTCGATCAGCGCACGCAGCACGCTCTGGCCGATACGGCCGTAGCCGTTGATGGCGACGCGATAGGTCATGGGCGAGTCCGATAACCCGAGGTTGAGGACGAGGTTCGAGGCCGACCATCTTAGCGCATTCGTGCCGAACCAGCCGAGCCTGAGCCGGATGTCAGACCAAGGTACTGGACGCAGGAGCGATCGCCTCATAGTTTGGAACGATCTCTCTGGTACCGGATGCGCTCACCGATGGTTATTGACGACACGCCTTTCACCGCGATCGCGATCTCGTCCCTGGCCGTCGGGACGACAAGGCCATGATGCGGCGTCTCGAATCGTTGTCGTTCTATCTCTCCGCCACCGAGTGCCTGGTCGAGGGCGAGGCCAGCGGCGTGGTCCTGAACCGCTCGATGCCATGCCGATTGTGGGAGGACCCGGAGCTAGAGCGAGGCGAGGGGATCGGCGATCGCGACCTGCCGCGTGGCGAGCCCGTCGCCGGGCGAGCGCTGGTCGTTGCTTGCAAGCCGGGTTCGAGCAGCGGCGGTGTCGGGCTACTGGAGGCCATCCATGCCGGGCAGGCGCCGGCGCTGGTCGTGCTCGACCGTCCCGACGAGGCCATTGCGCTGGGAGCTATCGTCGCCGCGGAGGTGCTGTCGCTCTCGTTGCCGGTGGTGGTGCTGGATGAGGCACGTTTTGCCATGGCCCAGGCGGCGCATCTGATCACGCTCTATCGCGGTGGCCGGCTCGTCCTGAGCGGCCCCCGCCTGGCGGGCCTGGCCAGCGTCACGGCCGGCGGAGAACTGGGGCACGAGCCGACACCACACGTTGCCGCCAACGACGGCTTCACGCTCTCGCCGGAGGACCGGCGCTGTCTCGATGGCGACGCCGGTCCGGCCGCCCAGGCCGCGATGCGGGTCGTCGTTGGCATGGCTCGCCTTCAGGGTGTCCGGGCGTTGTTCGACGTGGATCGCATTCACGTCGCCGGCGACATCGAGATCGGCCCGGCGGGTCTGGCGCTCGCCGCGCAACTGGTCGAATGGGGAGGCGAGTTCCGCGTACCGACGACGATCGGGGCACCCGGCGAGGCGACGACGCACGTCGTCAAGGCCTGCCGAGCGCTCGGCGCGATACCGCTCGACGATTCATCTCCATCGCGGGCGGGCGCCGAGTGGCCCTGGCCGCTGGCGCTCTGCGTGGCGATCGTCGGCCGGGCGCCGGCACTCTCCGCCTACTGAGGCCTTCAGCGGATCTCGGCGGCGATGGCGTTGAGTCGCTCCGCCAGTGTCTCCGGCATCTCCATGGGGAGGAGATGCCCATAGCCGGGAAAGACCTCGAGCTTGCCCTGGGGGAGGTGGGGCATCACCTCGGAACGCTGGGTTTCCGGCGCCAGCGACGGGTCCCTGTCCCCGACCAGCACCCAGGCCGGGTAGGGGAGCTTGCCGACGGTCTCGCGCCAATCCTCGGCGTGCGTGGTCGTCGGCCAGGCCCGCCACGCCGACGGGTTGGCGTTGATGGCATCCTCCACCGCCTGCTGGTAGAGCGTCGGGGCGAGAGACACTTCGCTGGCGCCGTCGATGAACTGGCGTGCCTGAGCCTCGCTGAAATCGAAGTCGAGCTGGAATCGATGCTCCTCCTCGGCGATCGACTGCGGCCCGGGCGGGGAGGGCGCGATCAGGATCAAGGCGTGCAGCCACGCGGGGCGGTCGGCGGCGACGGTCATCGCGATGCGGCCGGAGAACGAGTGGCCGACGAGGATGACGTTGTCGAGCCCGGCGTCGTCGACGCACTGCTCGACGTGACGGGTCATCGAGGCGACATCGAATCCCGCCACGTCGCTGGCGCGGCCGAAGCCCGGCATGTCCAGCGTGATCACCCGGTACCGCTGGTCGAGAAGCGGCAGGACCGCCTCCCACTCATGATGGGAACTGCCGAAGAAGTGCATGAGCACCAGCGTCGGGTCTCCCTGACCGTTGTCACTGGCTATCGTCATCGGGTCTCTCCTGTCGAGGCTGTGCTGTCATCGGGCTTTCCTTGCCGCAACCGTCGAGGCAGTCGACGGCCTGATAACAGCGTAGCGGGATCTGCGTCGCTGTCAGGCATCGCGCGAAGCGATGCCCGGTAGAAGCGATGCCCGGTAGAGGAGATGTTCAGCAGAAACGATGGTCGGTAGAAGCAATGCCCAGTAGAAGCGATGCCCGGTAGAAACGATGGTCAGTAGAAGAGATGCCAGACGAGCGGCAGCACGACGGCGGTGAAGGCGCCGGTCAGGCTCATGCCCAGCGAGGCGAACGCGCCGGCGGCGCTGCTGATCTCGAACGCGCGCACCGTGCCCAGGGCGTGTCCGTTGATACCCAGTGCCAGGCCGATCAGCCGGGGGTCGCGAATGTGCAGGACCCGGCTCAGCCACTCCACCCCGAAAATGGCGGTGACGCCGGTCGTCAGCAGCGCCCCCATCAGCAGCGCCCGCGAACCGCCGAGCTCCTCGGCCAGCCCGAGCGCGATGGGCGAGGTCACCGACTTGGGCGCCAGCGAGGCGAGCACCTCCTTCGGTGCGCCCATGGCGGCGGCGATGATCACGGCGTAGCAGGCGGCCAGGGTCGCCGATAGCGGCAGCGTCAGCAGGATCGGCTTCCACAGTGCGCGAATCTGCGGCAGTTGCTGGTAGAGCGGCACGGCCAGCGCGACGGTGGCCGGGCCCAGCAGCAGCATGAGCCAGCCGGCGCCGCGGTTGTAGTCGTCGATGCCGATGGGCAACAACGCGATGGTCACGGCAATCAGGATCGCCGCTATCAGCATCGGCGGGCACCAGGTGGGCCGATGCATCAGCTTGAACAGGCGGATACCGAAGAAATAGGCGCCGAGCGTGAGCGCGATGGCGGCGATCGGAGAGTCGAACCACTGTTGTGGCAACTGCGAGAGTCGCTCGAGCCAGTCATTCATGGCCGGCGTTTCCCGCTGCCAGTCCCGGGGCGTCGCTCGCGGGCAGATAGCGCCGCATCAGCAGCAGGCTCGACAGCACGCTGAGCAGCGTGCCCGCGATCAGCGCGGTCAGAATGGCGACCCACTGGTCCGCGAACTGACCGGCGACGAAGAATATCTCGACGACACCGGGCATGATCAACAGCGCCAGCATCGCGATCAGCGGCTGGCTGATGTGGACGACATCCGGATTCATGCCACCCCGGTAGCCGAAGAAGAGGGTCAACAACAGCATGCCGATGACGCCGCTGGGCATCGGCAGGCGGAACAGCGCCACCACGGCCTGCCCCAGCAGCAGAAAGACCAGTAGCCACAAAAAGCCGCGCAGAACGGACATCCTGACAATCTCGAATCGCGGAAAGGAGGAGCATCATAGCAAATGCGTGGCGTCGTCCCGACGGCCGTGGCATGCCAGTCCGGATCCGGCCGGCGCTCAAGACTTTCCCATGACGATTTTCAGCCGTCGCCGGGATACGAAACGTGACAATCTGGTGCAGCCCCCGTCATGGCGTCCGACCGAGCAGACAGGCGATGAAGAAACGGTGCATGGGCGTGAACTGCGGCGCATAGTCGCTTATTCTTGGCGGTGATCTCAGGAAGCGCGGACAATTTTGCGGTGTTTCCTTAAGCTCTGTCTGAAAAAACGACGAGCGATAGCCAGACAAGGCAAAAATCGGCGAAAAAGCGGAGTTTACGCGGGGTAAATAAGCATTTTGAGCCGATTTTTAACGCCGTATGGTTGAGCGCAGGCATTTTTCAGACAAAGCGTAACGGCTAGTCGATGATCGCCGCGATAGGGAGGGGGAGCTGGCGCCACGGGCTGCGGGTCGAGACCATGCCACGCAGCCATTATCGGTTAGCCATCTTTGGTAGACAGGGAAGCGGCCCAAGTCGAGATTTCCCGGATGATCCATCTTGAGGACAGAGGAAAAGCAACATGACCGATATCGCCAAGCTGCTGGGCAAGGAAGCAGACAGCCTGCTCAGCTACACCTGCACGGGCTTCAAGAAAGAAGACCTTTATCTGCCGGGCCCCGACTTCGTCGATCGCGTCTTCTCCGATACCGATCGCAGCCCGCACGTGATGCGTAACCTGCAGACGCTGTTCAATACCGGTCGCCTGGGCGGTACCGGCTACCTCAGCATCCTGCCGGTCGATCAGGGCATCGAGCATTCGGCCGGGGCGTCGTTTGCCCCCAACCCGATGTACTTCGATCCCAAGAACATCGTCGAGCTGGCCCTGCAGGGCGGTTGCAACTGCGTCTGCTCGACCCTAGGGGTGCTCTCTTCGGTGGCGCGGCGCTATGCGCACAAGATTCCGATGATGCTCAAGCTCAACCACAACGAGAGCCTGACCCTGCCGGCGATGTACGAACAGACCATGTTCGCGCAGATCGAGCAGGCCCACGACATGGGCTGCATCGCGGTCGGCGCCACGATCTACTTCGGTTCCGAGGATAGCCGCCGCCAGATCCAGGAAGTGAGCGAGGCCTTCGAGCGTGCGCACGAGCTGGGCATGATCACGGTGCTGTGGTCCTACCTGCGCAATCCCGAGTTCAAGAAAGACGGGACCGACTACCACGTCTCCTCCGATCTCACCAGCCAGGCCGTGCATCTGGCGGCGACCATCAAGGCCGACATCGTCAAGCAGAAGCTGCCCGAGAACAACGGTGGCTACAAGGCGATCGGTTTCGGTCATACCCACGACAAGGTCTACAGCGAGCTGACCAGCGATCACCCGATCGATCTGGCCCGCTACCAGGTGGCCAACTCGTTCATGGGCCGCGCCGGGCTGATCAACTCCGGCGGTGGCTCCAAGGGGCACTCGGACCTGGGTGAAGCGGTACGCACGGCGGTGATCAACAAGCGTGCCGGCGGCATGGGCCTGATCTCCGGACGCAAGGCATTCCAGAAGCCGCTGAAAGAGGGTATCGAACTGCTCAACGCGGTACAGGATGTCTACCTTTCCAAGGACGTCACCGTCGCCTGATCCCAGGCCCATGAGTTAGACGTTAGACGCAAGTGCTCATGGAATTCCCGAAGCCCGGCCATCGCCGGGCTTTTTTTCGCCTCGATTTCAGGGAGTTGCTCGGGTCGATGGATGACGACCTTGGTCTGGAGACTTAAGTTGAATTGTCTGACAAAGTCGCCTTCATTACCGTGCGAGACGTGTTGGATGATAACGCTATCATTTTGTCCCCGCCGGCGTATGGCGTAGCGAGTCGCGCTGCTCGGGTGGGGCAACGGTATGAGGGAGACGCGTCATGAAAGCGATTTGGAACAAGACCTGTCTGGCGGTAGTGGCCAGTGCCGCCATCGGGATATCGGCCTCTGCGCAGGCCGCCGACGACTGCCCGCTACCGGGCAACCTGCGCGTGGTGATCGGCTCGACCTCGACCGGCGGCGACACCTACCAGAACTCGAGCATCGTGGTGGATCGACTGGCGGACAAGCTCGACATTAATGCCAAGGTCGATGCCGTAGGCGTGATGCCGGGTTTCCAGGCGCTGGAGCGCAGCCGCCACGGCAACACCGTGATGATCTTTCATGACGGCGCCTACCTGGGCAACCTCTACGGGGTGAACGGGTATCCGGATATCTTCAGCAAGTTCATCGTCGGGCCGACCATCGCCATCAATCCGGGTAACGCGTATCTCGTGCCTAAGGACTCCCCCTATCAGTCGATGAGCGACATCATCGAGGCCGCGGGCGACGGCAAGCAGATCAAGGTCGCGATCCAGCCGGGGAGCGTCTCGGAGATCGGGTTCTCGGCGCTCAAGAATGCCGTGCG
Organism: Salinicola sp.; assembly: GCA_002695065.1. Taxonomy (GTDB): domain Bacteria; phylum Pseudomonadota; class Gammaproteobacteria; order Pseudomonadales; family Halomonadaceae; genus Salinicola. Next base: position 8,914 of record NZNW01000028.1, read on the forward strand.
CATGAAGTATCCCGGCAAGGAGGGCAACATCGTCGCCGTCAACACCGGCTCCCAGGCGGACAAGAACCAGTTGCTGTTCGATGGGGCGGTGGACGTGATCAACGGTTCGGTCCAGGCCAACGAGCAGTACACCCAACTGCCGGCGGATGACCAGAAGGCGATGCGCTTCGTCTGGATCACCGCCCGCGAGAAGACCATCGCCGAAACCGATGAAGCGGGCATGGGCGACACCACGCGCGAGCAGCTGCTGCAGTACGTGACGCCGAACGTCAGCGTGCCGATGGCCGCCGACCAGGACTTCACTTTCGACAAGGAATTTTTCTTCCTCTACAACAAGGACATGGATCCTGCCGCGATCGAGTGTATCGACGACGCGCTGGCAGAGATCTACGACGAGGGCGAGATCCAGCAGCAGCAGAAGCGCTCGTTCTTCGTGCCGGACTTCAAGCCCTCCCAGGAAGCGGCCAGCTACCTGGAAGAGAAAAACGACCAGTACAAGACCATCATCAGCGACCTGAACGGTTGATTCCGTCGCGTGCCGGCCGGCTGACGTCGGCCGGCACGGCTTCGTTCCCACCACCGACACTGCCGGCGATGACCCGGCGCAGGAGCCGCTTTCCATGGAAAGCCAATGGCTGTCGCTGCTCGATGTGACCATCGATTTCGACCAATCGCATCTCTTCTTTCCCCGAATCGTCACCTGGATTCTGGTCGCGCTGCTGGCGATCATCCTGATCACCCGTTATCGGCTGCTGGCGCCGGGCCTCAAGCGCGCGGGTCGCGTTCTGGTCGGGCGTGAAGGCGAGTTCGACCACCGGCGTTTCTTCGGCACGCTGGCGCTGACCACGGCCTACTTCTATCTGATGGGCGTGCTGAGCGATGTGTTTCCCAATACCGGCTACAGCTTTCTGATCATGTCGGTGCTGTTCGTGTTTCTGCTCTCGCTTCTTTACGTGGGTCGGCCGACGCGGCGCCAGTTCGTCATCCTGGTGCTGAATGCGCTGATCGCGCCGGCGCTGGCCTGGTACGTGCTGGCGCAACTGTTCCGCATCACCCTGCCCTGATCTGCCGGAGACATCTTGCATGGATATTCTGTCTCACCTCACGCCGATGTTCTTCGCGCTGATCGCCGCGGGAACCTCCATCGGCATCATCTTCGGTGCGATCCCGGGCATGACCGCCACCATGGCGGTGGCGGTCTGCCTACCGCTGACCTACGCCTTCGGGCTCGAGAACGGCATCGCGCTGTTGCTGGGGCTCTATGTCGGCGGTATCTCCGGCGGGATGGTGCCCGCCGTGCTGATCAACATCCCCGGCACACCGTCGTCGATCACCACCACCTTCGACGGCTATCCGATGGCCAAGCGGGGCGAGGGCGAGCGCGCGCTCAAGATCGGAATCGTCGCCTCGGTCTTCGGTGGCCTGTTCAGCGCCGCGGTACTGTTCTTCTTCGCCCCGGTGCTGGCGGACTTCGCGATCAAGTTCTCCTACGTCGAGAAGTTCCTGATCATCCTGCTGGCGCTGACGGTGATCGCCTCGCTCTGCTCCAACATGCTGATGGGCGTCTTCAGCGGCGTACTGGGGGTGTGGCTGAGTCTGATCGGCACCTACTCGATCACCGAGGGCGGCAATGGCGAGCCGCGCCTGATGTTCGACTTCATGCAGTACTACCTGATCGACGGCTTCTCGCTGCTGCCGGTACTGATCGGCATCTTCGGCCTGACCACCGTGCTGCTGGACGCCGAGAAGGGGTTCAAGGACGAGACCGGCCAGGGGCCGATTTCGCTCAAGGGCGGGGCCAAGTTCCGGTTCAGCGTGTTCAAGGGCCAGTTGCTCAATCTGGTACGCTCCTCGAGCATCGGCACCTTCGTCGGGATTCTGCCGGGCGTCGGCGGCAGCGCTGCCTCGGTCCTGGCCTACAGCCAGGAGAAGAATTTCTCGCGAGACTCCTCCCAGATGGGCAAGGGCGCACCGCAGGGGATCGTCTCGTCGGAGTCCTCCAACAATGCGTTGACCGGTGGCGCGCTGGTGCCGCTGCTGTCGCTGGGCATTCCCGGCGACTCCACCACCGCGATCCTGATCGGTGCGTTCACGCTGCAGGGCATCCAGGTCGGTCCGCTGTTCATCGGCAACAACCTCGATACCTGGTACCTGATGATCATTGCGCTGCTGGCGGCCAACGTGCTGATGTTCGGCATCATGTACTTCGCGATTCGCCATATCGCCAGGGTGATCGAGGTGCCGAAGTACATTCTCTATCCGCTGATCATCATGATGTGCGTCGTCGGCGCCTACGCCATCAATTACGGCATCATGTTCGATGTCTGGACGCTGCTGATCTTCGGGGTGTTCGGCTGGGTCGCCCACAAGATCGGGCTGGAAACGGTGCCGTTGATCATCGGCTTCATTCTCGGCAAGTCGGCGGAGGTCTACTTCGTCAAGAGCCTGGAGTCGTACGGCAACTACTCGATCTTCTTCACCAAGAGCCCGATCGCCATGTTCCTGTGGGTGTTGATCGCCGTGTCGCTGGCGTTCGCGATCTATCTGCGGGTGAGGAATCGACGCCAGGCCTCCGTCGAGAGCTGATCGACCGCCGCCTGGCAGGACGCAACGAAAAAGCCCACGCCATCGGGGATGGCGTGGGCTCGTCGGCATGATGCCGGCAGCCGGTCAGTCGACGCTCAGCTTGCGCGCCTGATTGACGTTCTCCATCGTGGCCAGGCACGCCTCGGCGGCCTCGCGCCCCTTGGTCAGGAAGTGCTGCTGGAAGAACGACAGATGCGCCTCGTGCTCATGGAAGTGGTGCGGCGTCAGCACCGCGGAGAGCACCGGCACCTCCTGCTCGACCTGCAGTGACATCAGTGCGTCGATCACCGCCGTGGAGACGAAGTCGTGACGATAGATGCCGCCGTCGACGACGAAGCCGGAGGCGACGATCGCGGCGTAGCGGCCGCTCTTGGCCAGCAGCTTGGCCTGCAGCGGAATCTCGAACACGCCGGGAACGGTGAAGGTATCGATCTGCTCGACGGCAAAGCCGCGTTCGGCGACCGCTTCGAGGAAGGCGGCGTGGCAGTTGCCGACGATATCGCCGTGCCAGTCGGCACGAATGAAGGCGATGCGTTGCGACAGCGTCTGCGGCGAGAGCTGCGGCGGATAGGGCTGATTCATGGTCGTTTCCTATTCATCGGTGACCGAAGTCACGTTAACCAGAATCAGGGCTTCGGATCCGCTTGGGAATCACGGGAGGCGGTTGGCGTGGGCGTGAATGGCGAAAGTCACCGATAGCCACGCGTGGCTGACCGAATCGTCGTTGCAAGGGGAACCGTTCTCTTTCATCCGGACTATCACCGTCGGCTTCGGAGTCTCACCGAATCTGCTGACCTCGAAGGCGACGCCTTCGAGCGCTCGCGGGCTGAGAGGCTGGCGCTCGTTTCACGCCGCATCATTACCGCCGGTGGGGACTTGCACCCCGCCCTGAGAACCGATCGCGGCGAACCGCAATCCGCCGATAGTCTACGCCGATTCCGGCGCACGAGAAAGTCGAACGCGGGGGACCCTGTGGTATCGTGAGCCGGTCGAACAGGCCGGCTGAACGGGGGCGTCGGCCTCGGGCCGTTCCAGGCCGATCTTCTTCACACTCGATCTTCTCAAAACATGGAAGCGTGCATGAACGAGCGCAACGAGAACGCCGATATCGCTCTGATGACGGAAATCGCCACCCTCTACTACACCGAGGGAGAAACCCAGGAGGTCATCGCCAATCGGTTGGGTATCTCGCGGGTCAAGGCGGGGCGGTTGCTCAAGCGCGCCCAGGCGGAGGGGATCGTCGACGTTCGCGTGCGCCAGCATCCTGCCGTCAGCGCGGAGATCGAACAGGCGTTGAAGCGGCGCTTCGGGATCAAGCGCGCGTTGATCGCGCTCGATCACGCCGATTCCGACGTTCAGCGCGCCAACGTGGCCAGCCTGGTGGCCGATCATCTCTCGCGACAGCTGAGCGAGGGGGCGATCGTCGCCGTCGGCATGGGGCGCAACGTCGGTGCGGTGGCGGACAACGTGTTCGAGCAGGGGCAGCGCCAGTGCTCTTTCGTCTGCGCCATCGGCGGTTCGGTGCGGGCGGGGGAGTACATGAACCCGGATCACATCTGTCGCCGGCTGGCGATCAAGTTCGGCGGCGACAGCGAGACACTCTATGCGCCGGCGCTGGTGCAGAACCTCGAGCTGCGCGACGCCATGTACGAGAATCCGACCATTCGCCAGACGCTGGACCGCGCCCGGCGCGCCGATCTGGCGCTGATCGGCATCGGCGATCTCAGCGAGAACAGCAACATGGTGCGGATGGGCTGGTTCACGCCGCAGGAGACTGCCGAGGCGCGGCTCTCCGGCACCGTGGGCGACATGATGGGCTACGATTTCATCGACATCTATGGCCGCCCGTCGATGACGCCGATGCAGGGCCGCGTCATCGGCCTGACCATCACCGATCTGGCTCGAATCCCCGACGTGATCGCCATCGCCGCCGAGAATACCAAGGCGGCCGGCATACTCGGCGCGTTGCGCACCGGGGTGATCGACACCCTCGCGACCAGCGTCACCAACGCCCACACCATCCTGCGGCTGGACGAGGCGACCCGGGTCGACGACAAATCCGGCTAGGCGCTTCCCTCGGCGCCCGAACCGCCGCGTCACGAATCCACCAACGAAAAACGCCCGGCCAACAGGCCGGGCGCTTCGTTGCGAGCTGTCAGGCGTCGACGATCAGCCCAGCAGCTTCTCGGCGCGGGCGACGACCTTGTCGACCGTGAAACCGAAGTGCTTGAACAGATCGCCGGCCTTGGCGGACTCGCCGTAGGTGGTCATGCCGATCACGTCGCCGTCCAGGCCCACGTACTTGTACCAGGTCGACGGGATGGCGGCTTCCACCGCCAGGCGAGCGCGCACGGACTTGGGCAGTACCGACTCGCGATAGCTGTCGTCCTGCTCGTCGAAGGCGCTGGTGCAGGGCATGGAGACCACGCGAACCTTCTTGCCCTTGCCTTCGAGCTCCTTGGCGGCATCCATCGCCAGGCCCACCTCGGAACCGGTGGCGATCAGGATCAGCTCGGGCGTGCCGCCCTCGGCCTCCTTGAGCACGTAGCCGCCCCGGCGGATATTTTTCAACTGCGCGGCGTCACGCGACTGCGCCGGCAGGTCCTGGCGCGAGAAGATCAGCGCCGTCGGGCCTTTCTCACGCTTCAGGCCCTCGACCCAGGCCGCCGCCGTTTCGGTGGCGTCACACGGGCGCCAGGTCGCCAGGCCGGGCAGGTTGCGCAGGTCGGCCAGCTGCTCGATGGGCTGGTGGGTCGGGCCATCCTCGCCGAGACCGATGGAGTCGTGGGTGAAGACGTGGATGATGCGGGTGTGCGACAGCGCGGACATGCGCACGGCGTTGTGCATGTACTCGAGGAACACCAGGAAGGTGGCGTCATAGGGAATGAAGCCGCCGTGGGTGGCGATGCCGTTGGCGATCGCGCCCATGCCGAACTCGCGCACGCCGTAGTGCAGGTAACCGCCGTCGAAATCTTCCTTGCTGATCGCCTTGGCGCCTTTCCACAGCGTCAGGTTGGACGGTGCCAGGTCGGCGCTGCCACCGAACAGCTCGGGCAGGTCCGGTCCCAGTTCGTTGAGTACGCCCAGCGATGCCTTGCGCGATGCGGTGGTCTCGGACTTCTCCTGCGCCGCCTGGATCAGGGCATCGCCGTCGAAGTTGGCCGGCAGCTCGCCGTTGTAGCGGCGCTTCAGCTCCTTGGCCAGTTCCGGGTAGGCTTGCTCGTACGCCGCCAGCTTGGCATCGTACTCGGCCTCGCGCTTCTGGCCCTGCTCTCGGGCGTCCCAGGCGGCGTAGTATTCGTCGGGAATCTCGAACGCCGGGTATTCCCAGCCCAGCTCCTTGCGGGCGGCGGCGACTTCGTCCTCGCCCAGCGCGGCGCCGTGGCTCTCCTCCTTGCCCGCCTTGTTGGGCGAGCCGAAGCCGATCACGGTCTTGCAGATGATCAGGGTCGGCTTGTCGGTGACGCCCTTGGCTTCCTCGATGGCGGCGTTGATCTGCTCGGCATCGTGGCCATCGACATCGCGGATCACGTGCCAGTGGTAGGCCTCGAAGCGCTTGCCGGTATCGTCGGTGAACCAGCCCTCGACTTCACCGTCGATGGAGATGCCGTTGTCGTCGTAGAACACCACCAGGTTGCCCAGCCCCAGGGTACCGGCCAGCGAGCAGGCTTCGTGGCTGATCCCTTCCATCAGGCAGCCGTCGCCGGCAAAGACCCAGACGCGGTGATCGACGATCTCATGGCCTTCGCGGTTGAACTGCGCGGCCAGCGTGCGCTCGGCGATGGCCATGCCGACACCGTTGGCCAGGCCCTGACCCAGCGGGCCGGTGGTGGTTTCGATGCCCCGGGTGTAGCCGTGCTCCGGGTGACCGGGGGTCTTGGAGCCCAGCTGGCGGAAGTTCTCGAGCTCCTTCATCGGCAGGTCGTAACCGGTCAGGTGGAGCAGCGAGTAGTGCAGCATCGAGCCGTGACCGTTGGAGAGAATGAAACGGTCGCGATCTTCCCAGTCCGGATTGGCGGGGTTGTGCTTGAGATGGTCGTTCCACAGCACTTCCGCGATATCGGCCATGCCCATCGGCATGCCGGGGTGGCCGGAGTTGGCCTTCTGCACGGCGTCCATGGAAAGCGCGCGGATGGCGTTGGCTAGCTGACGACGAGATGGCATTGGCTTTCGGATCCCCTAGATCGTAAATGGATGATGTCGCGAGACGCGATCTGACACTCGTTTTGACACGATGAGTTCGGCACGGCAATCAAGTCTAACGTGGCTGGTCAGTGTAGCGCGGATGATCAATCCGATGCGGAGGATTCGTTCCGCGCGGCTGATCCGTTTGACGCGAGCAGCGAGGCTTCGTTCACGATCGCCTCGAACGCGGCCGGATCGTGGGCAAAGCGCCCCAGGAACAGACCATCGACCTTTCCCGCCAGACGGGTCAACAGGTCGGGGCCGGCGCTGCCGCCGTAGATCACGCTGGCAGACGGGTGCGTGGAGAGGTGATCCCGCAATCCCTGGCAGACCGCCGCAATGTGTGCCAGCGACGCCGGTTCCGAGGCACCGATCGCCCAGTGCGGTTCATAGGCGATCACCAGCGGCTGCGAGCGCTGTTCCGGCGTCGCCAGTGCCAGCGCCGAATCGATCTGATGCCGGCAGTCGGCAATGGCATCGCGCGGTTCGCCGCGGTCGGATTCGCCGATGCAGAGCACCGGTATCAGCCCTTGTGCCAGGGCGATGCGTGTCTTGGTGGCGACGATGCCGTCATCTTCCGCGAACAGACGCCGCCGTTCGGCGTGGCCGATCTCGACATAACGACAGCCCATCTCGGCCAGCATGGCCCCGCTCACCTCGCCAGTATAAGCGCCGGGTGGCGCCTGATACAGGTTCTGGCCACCCACCCCGACTGGGGTGTTGGCGAAGCAGTCGAGTACCGGGGCGATAGCGGGAAAACTGGGCAGCACGAACAGCGACACCCGGCCGTCGATGACGGCCGGGTGATGGGCGAGACGGTTGGCGACCTGGCGGCACCAGTCCAGGGTCTGGGCATAGCCGAAATACATCTTGAAGCTGATGCCCAGGGTAATCGGAGCGTGAGCCATGGCGTCCTCGCGCTGTGGAGCGTCATGTCATCGAGGGTGGCATCACCGGTCGATGACGGGTTGGATGGCGGCGACGATCAGGGAGAGGGAGACCGCACCGGGGTCCGGCGTACCGAGGCTCTTTTCGGCCAGCGGGCGGGCGCGCCCCATCTTCGGTCTGAGCTCGCAGGTGGCGGTCGCCGCCGCTTCGCAGGCCTCGACGGCCTTGCGCCATGCCGTGGCGAGATCGTCTCCCGCGGCGACGGCCTGTTCGAGGGTCTCGCTGAACGGTGCCAGCGCATCCACCAGGGTCTTGTCGCCCAGCTTGGCCTTGCCGAACGCCATCACGTCGTTCTTGGCCTTGGCGATGCCTTCAGCATAGTCAGCCGGGGTCGGGTCGTCATCGTCGCCAAGCGTCACGCTGAGCGCGTTCAGCATCACGCCCCAGATGGCGCCGGAGGTACCGCCGGCGCGATCCGACCAGGCCTCGGCGGCCATGCGCAGCAGCGTGCCGGCCCCGGCACTGCGGCTCACCGCGTCCTCGGCGGCCAGTTCCGCGGCGACCACGCCGCGCTGCATGCCGATGCCGTGATCGCCATCCCCGGCAATGGCGTCGAGCCGCCCCAGCTCTTCCACCTTCTGGTCGATGATCCTGCGCGTCGCGCTCAGCGCCTGATAGAGGCAGCGCGCGGCAGCGATCGATGCTTCGCTGGCTGGCGGAATGGCGTCGGCATCCGGAATGTCCAGCGCTGAGGCGTCGATCGGCGGGGCTGCCTCGAGACTGCCCTTGCGATAGGCGGGCGCATCCGCCGGCGCCTTCCAGAGCCGCTCCA
>NZNW01000029.1 GCA_002695065.1 Salinicola sp.
CGAGCAGGAAGGCATCGCCAAGCACGGCGCCAAGCGGGGCACCGCCGTGGCCTGTGCCAAGGTGCCCAAGTTCACCGTGCTGATCGGCGGCAGCTTCGGCGCCGGCAACTACGGCATGTGCGGCCGCGCCTATGATCCGAACCTTTTGTTCATGTGGCCCAATGCGCGCATCTCGGTGATGGGCGGCGAGCAGGCCGCCAACGTGCTGGCCCAGGTGAAGCGCGAGCAGCTCGAACGCGACGGCAGCGACTGGCCGGAAGACGAGGAAGCGGCGTTCAAGGCGCCGATTCGCGAACAGTACGAACGCCAGGGCCACCCCTATTACGCCAGCGCCCGGCTGTGGGACGACGGCGTGATCGACCCGCTGCAGACCCGCGACGTGATCGGCCTGGCGCTCTCCGCCGCGATGAATGCAGAAGTCGAAGAGACAAGATTCGGCGTGTTTAGGATGTAGGCCCCTTGCTACGCAAGGGAGCTGGAAGCTTGAAGCTATAAGCTGGAAGTCTCTTCCCAACGCTTCGGCTACACGGTATCGGGAGTTCTTCCAGCTTCCAGGCGCGAAGCGCCGCTCTTCCAGCTTCAAGCTTTATTAACGAGGCCCCAGATGTCAGATATCACTTCCTACTCAAGACTCGAGATCGACTCCCGCGGCGTCGCGCGGCTGACGCTGGATCGGCCCGAGGTTCACAACGCCTTCGACGATGCGTTGATCCAAGAGCTCAACGCCCATCTCGAACGCCTGCACGCGCTGGCCGAGCGCAACGAGGTGCGGCTGGTGGTGCTGGCATCCGACGGCAAGCACTTCTCCGCCGGGGCGGATCTGCACTGGATGAAGCGCATGGTGGACTACGACTTCGACGACAACCTCAAGGATTCCCGCGAGCTGGCGCGGCTGATGCAGCAGCTGGACGAGCTGCCCTGCCCGACGTTGTGCCGGGTGCAAGGCGCAGCCTACGGCGGCGCGGTGGGGCTTGCCGCCTGCTGCGACGTGGTGATCGCCTCAGAAAGAGCGACGTTCTGCCTGTCGGAAGTGCGTATCGGCCTCTCGCCGGCGGTGATCAGCCCCTATGTCCAGCGCGCTATCGGCCCGCGCCAGATGCGCCGCTACGCGCTCACCGCCGAGGTGATCGACGCCGCCACCGCGCAGTCCTTGGGCCTGGTGCATGAGGTGGTGGATGGGCAGGAGCTGGATATCCACATCGACCAGACGATCGATCGGCTGCTCGCCGCCTCGCCCCAGGCCCAGCGCGCCACCAAGGCGCTGCTGGCCCGGGTCGACCAGGACCCCGGTTCCGATGCCACCCGTGAGCGCTGCTGTCGCACGATCAGCGAACTGCGGGTCAGCCGCGAAGGTCAGGAGGGACTCGCCGCCTTCTTCGACAAGCGACCACCCGCCTGGCAGCCCACCGGAGATACCCACAGGCATAAAGACGGCCATTCGGACAACAAGGAACCGCGCTCATGAGCCTGACAAATGCGCCTCGCCCGCTACGTTCGGTGCTGATCGCCAATCGCGGCGAGATCGCCTGCCGCGTGATGCGCACCGCCCGCCGCCTGGGGCTTCGCACCATTGCCGTCTACTCCGATGCCGACGCCAACGCGCGCCACGTGCGCGAGGCCGACGAGGCCGTGCGTCTCGGCCCCGCCCCCGCGCGGGAGAGCTATCTGAACGTCGCAGCGGTGATCGAGGCCGCCCAGCGCAGCGGCGCCGACGCCATCCACCCCGGCTACGGGTTTCTCTCCGAGAACGCCGACTTCGTCGCCGCCTGCGAGGCTGCCGACATCGTCTTCGTCGGGCCGCCGGCCAGCGCCATCGCCGCCATGGGCGACAAGGCGTCGGCCAAGGCGCGCATGTTTAAGGCCGGCGTGCCGCTGGTGCCCGGCTACCACGGCGAGGCGCAGGACGATGCCCTGCTCAGGGAAGAAGCCGGCAAGATCGGTTACCCGGTGCTGCTGAAAGCCAGCGCCGGGGGCGGCGGCAAGGGTATGCGGGTGGTCGAATCCGACCACGAGTTCCAGGCCGCCCTGGACGGCTGCCGCCGGGAATCCCGCGCCGCGTTCGGTGACGAGCGCATGCTGATCGAGAAGTACCTGACCCAGCCGCGCCACGTCGAAGTGCAGGTGTTCTGCGATAGCCAAGGCAACGGCGTCTACCTGTTCGAGCGCGACTGCAGCGTGCAGCGCCGCCACCAGAAGGTGCTGGAAGAAGCCCCGGCGCCCAACCTGTCCCCCGCGCTGCGCCAACAAATGGGCGAAGCTGCCGTCCGCGCCGCCCAGGAGATCGGCTATGTCGGCGCCGGTACGGTGGAGTTCCTGCTGGATGCCGCCGCAGAACCTGTCTCAAACACCGAGACGAGCGAAGCGACGCGTTTCTACTTCATGGAGATGAACACCCGGCTGCAGGTCGAGCACCCGGTCACCGAGTTGATCACCGGCGAGGATCTGGTCGAGTGGCAGCTGCGCGTGGCCGCCGGGCTGCCGCTGCCCAAGGCCCAGGACGCGCTGACGCTCACCGGCCACGCCATCGAAGCGCGGCTCTATGCCGAGGACCCGGACAACGACTTCCTGCCCGCTACCGGCACGCTCGAACGGTTCGGACTCGACCTGAACGCCAGCGACCTGGCGCCGGATCGCGTGCGTCTGGATAGCGGCGTCGAAGCCGGTGACGACGTCTCGATGCACTATGACCCGATGCTGGCCAAGCTGATCGTCCACGGCGAGGATCGCGGCCAGGCCCTGGCGGAGATGGATCGCACGCTGGCGGCACTGGATATCTCCGGCGTGAACACCAATCGCCGTTTTCTGCAGCGCCTGGTGACGCATCCGGATTTCATCGCCGCCCGGCTCGACACCCGCTTTATCGAACACCACCACGACGCGCTGTTCGCGAGTGAACCGGCCACTGATGCGGACATCGCTTGCGCCGCTCTGGTAGCGCTCGACCAACTAGAACAGACAGGCGATGACCATTCACCATGGGAGCGCCGTGACGGCTGGCGGCTCAACGCCCCGCAGCACCTTCGACTGGCATTTGCCGAGGCCGAGGGCGCGCCGCCGATCCCCGTGACCGCGACACGCTCTGCCTCGCAATCGACTTGGCAACTGAGCGTGGACCGAGACGGCGAGCAGCATCTCGAAGGCCGCCTGCAGCGGCTCGACGGTGACGCCGTGGCGATCACCCTGGATGGCCATCGCCGTCGCCTGCTGGCGCGCACCGATCCCGCTCTGGATGGCGAAACGATCATTCTCACTGCCGCCGGCTTCCAGTCCCGCCTGATCTGGCGGCGCTCGGACCGGGTCGATCATCTGCCGCATGAGGTCGAAGCCAGGCTGACTGCCTCCATGCACGGCACCGTGGTGGCGCTGCTGGTCGAACCCGGCCAGACGGTGGAGAAAGGCACGCCGCTGGTGGTGGTGGAAGCGATGAAGATGGAACACACCCTGAGCGCCCCCGCCGCCGGCGCGGTGGAAGCGTTTCACTTCAAGGTGGGCGACGCCGTGGCGCAGGGGGATGAGCTATTGGCGTTCGCCAGCGCCGACGCGACTGAGGGGGTGTGAGATGGGGATGCCAAACCAGGTCAGCGTGGTGGAGGTCGGCCCGCGGGACGGGCTACAGAACGAAGCCGAACCCATCGCCACCGCCGCCAAGCTTGAACTGATCGAGCGGCTCGGCGCGGCGGGGCTAAAGCGGATCGAAGCGGCGAGTTTCGTCTCGCCCAAATGGGTGCCGCAGATGGCGGATCACCGCGAGGTGATGACCGGCATTCGCCGCCGGCCGGGTGTGATCTACTCCGCGCTTACGCCCAATCTCAAAGGGCTGGAGGCCGCGCTGGCGTGCGGCGTCGAAGAGGTCGCCGTTTTCGCAGCGGCGAGCGAAGCCTTCTCCCAGAAGAACATCAACTGCTCCATCGCCGAGTCGCTGGCGCGCTTCGCCCCGGTGATCGAACGCGCCCGTGAGTCGAACGTGCGCGTGCGCGGCTATGTCTCCTGCGTGCTGGGTTGCCCGTATGAAGGCGAGGTGGCCCCGGCCAGGGTCGCCGAGGTCTCCCGGGCGCTGTACGAGATGGGCTGCTACGAGATCTCGCTGGGCGACACCATCGGCGTCGGTACCCCGCTCGAGGCCAAGCGCCTGCTCGACGCCGTGGCGCACGAAATCCCAATGAATAAGCTCGCCGCCCACTTCCACGACACCTACGGCCAGGCGCTGGCCAATCTCTACGCCGTGCTCGAGGAAGGCATCGGCGTGATCGACAGCGCCGTCGCCGGCCTCGGCGGCTGCCCCTACGCCAAGGGCGCCACCGGCAACGTCGCCACCGAAGACGTGATCTACCTGCTCAACGGCCTCGGCATCGACAGCGGCGTGGATCTGGACAAGTTGGCAGAGACAGGGGTGTGGATAACCCAGACCATCGGCAAGCCGAATCGGTCGAAGGTGGGTGTGGCGCTGGCGGCGAAGTCATCGTCAATCACTTAGCTCGTCGGATATATCATATATTGACTTGTGCACGTTAAGATTTTGCAATGACAGTGCTAACAACTCACCAGTTTCTACTAATATTTGATTCAAACAATCATACCTTTTCCATCTTAACCGAAAGCCCAATTGCTACGCTTTCATTTCATGGTTAAATTTTGCAATGACGCGATAAAACAGCGTCACCACTAAAACAAATAAAGGTGGATAACTATGGCAGTACAGCACTCTCCTCCTAACGGTCCCAGCATCGTCCATAAAGGGCAAAAAGGAGGCATGACCGGTTGCGGGTTCAACACCAATGAAAACCCATCTCATTGGAGTAATACAAATAGTAAGATCACATGCGACAAGAACGGATGTAAAAACTAAAAAGGGCTGGGGGTGTAACATCAGCCCCCTTCTTCCTCGCCATAAGTCCTAAAAGTCAATGCAGCTTTTCGAAGACTTCCGGGTGCTGCTCAGCAATGCGCAGTAGTGCTATTGCCGGCCCTCGCGGCTCCCGCCGCCCCTGCTCCCAGTCCTGAAGCATTTGCACGCTGACACCCATCAGGCCGGCAAAGGCGGATTGCGACAGTTTCAGCTTCAACCGGATCGCCTTAGGCGGCGAGGGCTCTGAAAGCTCCTGCGTTCGCAGCGCCAGCTTGCCTTTCTTGAACTGTTTGATTTCCTGAATGCCGTCGAGGATCTCGGCCCCAATATTTCTCTCACCCATTTTTGATCGCCTCCGCTATCTGCTTGAGCATATGGCCAGGAATGCTGGCACGCTCCGATTTACCGTAAAGCGTCAGCATCCATATCTCGTGATCGGATTTTTTCCAGTAGTAAATTGCTCTGACACCGCCGCTCTTGCCGGAACCGGTTGGAGCCCACCGAACCTTACGCACACCAGACGAGCCTTCTCGGGTCGACCACTCTAGGCTCCGTGATCGATCTGAAATTGAAGCGCGCGACACAACTCGACATAGGTTCTTGCCGCCTCTTTCGTCGGATCGAGATCGCGAGCCACCTCGCGACGCAGACGCCGAAGCTCGTGATACAGCGTCACCTGTGGCTGATCGATCAGACCTGCCCGCACCAGCAGCTCCGGTAGCCGAGCCGCTGATACCTCGCCCGGGCCACTATATTCAATCTCCTGTGACAACAGCGACGTGCGGGCCGCGCGCTCCAGTCGAGTCCACGCCTCCAGTATGGCCGTACGGGGATGGCGCTCGGCCAGCTCGGTAAGAAAAGTCTCCTCTTCACCGGCACGCGCGCTCACGACGTCACCCCGACCTGGCGACAGCGAGCGCAGCAGCTCAAGATCGTGCTCGAACTCAGCCTCGATAGGCCCGGCCCGCAGCTTCTTGATGAAGGACCCAAACTGCAGGATCTGGTCGCGGAAGAGAAGCGCGAGAATCAGGGCGAACACCGGCCAGGCCAGCGACCGGACGAGGCTCGAAATGAACGTCAGCCAATCCATTGTCAGTACTCGGTTGATACCGCGTGCATGGTCGTGACTGCGTGAGCTGGCAGCCAGAGTTTCAGGTTGGCGCAGAGACCGACAAATTGCGAGTCACCAGCGACTGATGAAAGCGCATGCAGCGATGCGTAAAGGTACCCGCATGGGTCTATGGCTCGGGCATCGTTGGCCATGTCTCGACTGAAAACGTGATCAACCTGCCCAACGGCTTCGACATCGACAACTGCGTGGAACTGGATGAGTTAGCAACGACCGGGTGTGGATAACGCAGACGATCGACAAGCCGAATCGGTCAAAGGTGGGTGTGGCGCTGGCGGTGAAGTTATCGCGCCGCTGAGAACAGAAAAGCCCGCAGCCATTGGTGAATTGGCCCGAGCTTCACTTATTACGATCATTGCTTGAAGCATAGTGAATGAGTCCGATCAGCTTTTTGATAGCCTGGTTACCCATTGCCTTTGGGACTCCGTCTCGGGCGCTTGCTCACCTCTAGATATCGTAATTAATTCAAAGGAGGCTTCTGGTTCCACGCCCAGCCTTGCTGCCAAAAGGCTTAGCATCATCGAGGAACGGCCAACGCCTCCCCGACAGTGAAATACTATTTTTCTCTTCTCTTGCTGCAAAACCGCCAAGGAATCGATGAACTGCATCACTTCTGTATCACTATCGGCCACTTCATCTCTGATTGGAAAGTTAAGGTATAAAATCCCCTTGTTTTGGCAAACCTCTTCCTCAGCAAGAAGCTCAAGCTCTATCTGCTCACCACGCGTCAACATGGAAACGACGACTTCATAGCCCGACAACTTAATTTCTTCTACACTCTGTTCGAGCAACTGGCCCCCTTGTGGATGTGGCATAATAGAAAAACGATCGTCACAAAGACCCTCAATCTTATATATTGAATTAATCATTTATACTCACCAGAGATATAACGCAAAGCTTTGCGGCAATTTTGGAGCATAGCGTAAAATTTGCCGGCAGCATTTTTTAGGGACTTACTTGAATTTAGCGAGGTACCTTGAAAATACCCACCCGTTGATTCGAATTTCAGAATCTGGATCACTCCATTCTATCAGAGTCCAGTTTTTTTCGCGACTAATAACAATTACCGCATAACCGAAATGTAAATAACCGACAGTTTCCGCTTTTTTAGATGCTGAATATCTGACATTAAGGACATCAGCTGAAACATACCGAAAATCAGTCAAGAATCTATCGACAACAGATGCCGCTGCCTTTGACTCAATCTTTTTGGACAGAGAGCGCTTATCTTCACTGAGATAAGATTTAATGCGACAATCAACGACAGGGTTTAAAAAAGACACTATAACAGCAATAATCAACGGGCATATAAACCACATCAATAGCTTTTGAATTGCGGGGTCTCTCTGTGCCCTGATTTCGTCGACCAGATTATTCAAAGACTCCTCTAAGGAGCCTGATGGCTCTACCGAAGAATCATGAATGACTTGGTAAGAAAGACTTTGTAGCTCCGAAATCGCTAGCCGTTTCGATTCAAATAAAATCTGCCCATCTGGCTCAAATGACAGATTTTGGCCAATATCAAGCGCGACATCCTTTAAAAGCCTCAGCGAATCAATACTCGCAATGGCAGCTGAAAGATTTTTGAACGGGTTTTGGATAGCCGCAATTGATTCCCGAAATTCTTTAAGTGGATCGGCCATGGCCGCTATCATCTCACGATGATCTTTCAGCGGGTTACCCATGGCTGCCATCATTTCGCGATGTTCCTTTAGCGGATCACCCAGGGCCGCTATCATCTCCCGGTGTTCCTTTAGCGGATCACCCAGCACCTCCATCATCTCGCGATGCTCTTTCAGTGGATCGGCCATAGCCGCCATCATCTCACGATGTTCCTTCAGCGGATCACCCAGCACCGCCATCATCTCGCGATGCTCTTTCAGTGGATCGGCCATAGCTGCCATCATCTCCCGGTGTTCCTTTAGCGGATCACCTAGCGCAGCCATCATCTCGCGATGCTCCTTCATCGGATCTGATGTATACCTCAATAGTTTGCGAATATCTTCCAATGGATCATTGTCTTTTTTCATCAATTGTCTCGTGTCAAGGCAATGCTTGCAAAACTCGATAATCCTAACGCCTGGGCTAAGCCGCCGGTACGTAGCGCAGCGGAGTACCGGTCGGCTTGAGCCCCTGGTTAAATTTTGTTTGCATGAACGCCCACAAGGCATTGCTTGGAAAACTGTTCATTTGTGTGAAACGACTCGCCTAGGCCCCGTAAATCCGGCACTGAAAATTTATCCCCGCCTACCGCCAAATCAGTGTGATTCTTTGGACCATCATAATTCCTAACTTTCTCCAAGAATTTGGAATCTTGAGCATCTCTCATGTCGATGTAGTACTGCAGTGAGAATTCAGCCTCTGAGGCCTGCATCAACCAAGAGGAAATTTGGCCAAGGTCCGATCCTATGAGAGCAGCGATCCTTCCCACCTCCAAGATCGCTACACACTTTGGAAATTCAGCTTTGATGGTCGCGTACGCACGTTGCCTGAGTTCAGTACCATATATAGCAGCTCGACCATCAACAATTAATTCCCAGACCGGCGCTCGATTCGGAAAAGGCTCGCCGGACCAATATTGATCGACCCAATCAACGGACTTTAGGCAGCCAGTACTATCCAATGGTGCATACGTAATCCAATTTGCGTCATGGCGGCTGACAGTTGCTCCAGGCAACAATCCGAGTTCTGCCTGATACTCAGAGGAGAAGTGGTCACCCCATTCTCTAGCCGCTTCAAATGCTGACTGATCTTCGAAGAAATACATGCCAACCAATCGAGACACCTTGCTTGGGTACTTCAACTGGCGAACTCGCTCAATTGCTAGTTCGTTGCCGAGCCTCGCTGAATTACGGTGCTTTAGCATGCCTGCTAGCATCACGGAAATTGGGCACTTAGGATATTCACTACCTGCTTGAGCGGAGACCAATACTCCTCGGTATGCGCTCCATGCCACCATTGGGTGATCAATATCAATACAGCCGTAGACGGATTGCACTCGAGTCCTCCGACAAAATTTAACGCTCGCCATAAACGGTGCAAGGAACGAGCGTCCGGCGACCGCAGGGAGCGAATTTAATGGCTTTGTTATGCATTTTCTCTCGCAAGCATATTATCCCAGTCGGTTATGAACATTCTCAGATAATCATCGCTGGTTAAGCTCGTTTCGTTATAGCCAACATCACGACGAAGTGCGACCATTAACTCACCCAACCCTCTAAGCAATTTAAACGGGTCAGCAGCTTCAACAGCGGATTCAGTTTTCCATCTGCCATAACGCTGCACGGTTTCGTCTGAGGCAAAGAAAAACAAACCAATCCCTAGCTCGACTACTAACTCTCTCAGTCTCGTTACCGCTATAGGGTCTTTCGCCGCTATCTTTCGCTTAAAATCTTCGTTGGTTAAGATATCTTGCTGAAGCTTTGCAAAATCTATGAACTTTTCAACTTTTCTCAGTTGAATTTGCGATTGACTGATCTTTAACAATTCAAGCTCTTTGGACAACTGTTGACTAAAAAGCTGCTCCTGTCGCTTATGAATTGCAGCCGGTAATTCCTTGATCCAGCTCCACGCAAGAGCAAAAAGTATGGCTAATAAAACCTGAAATCCTAATATAATCCAAGTCATAATGTTTCTCGATCCCTCAAAAATGCATAACGCCGCCAGCACGCGCGGCTTTATAGTGAAGGCGAAGCCGCAACGAAAAAGACGTCGCCGTGCCTGGCCTTGTTAAATTTTTATAGCGCCATATGCAACAGCGGATATGGCTTACCCTGACCATCGACTGGTGACCGATCTCTCACTTTAAAGCCAATATGCTGATAAAAGCCCACCGCCTGTTCATTCTGCTCGTTTACATCGACCTTTGATGCTCCCTGCTCTTTGATAGCATGGGCCGCCAACATGGCGCCAATGCCTTTTCCGCGTGCATCAGGTGAGATGAACAACATCTCAATATTATCGTCATGTACTCCACAGAATCCCTGAATTTCACCGTTACCGCTTTTAGCGCACCTTAAATCAACTGCGCCAAAATACTGCTCCAGAATTAACGGCTTTAACTCCTGTAGATCATCTTCAGCCAGAAAATCATGCGTTGCCCTGACCGACGTTTCCCAGACTTCTATCAGCTTAAGGTGATCTGCTTTTTCTACGATCTCAATATTCATCACTAAACCCAGTTGAAAATTTAACAGGTATTAGATGGCGCGCTCGCGTTGCCACTTGCACAAGCTCGCGCGTTTAATAGACCTATCTAGCTAGTCACTTTGCGCTTAACTTATTTAAAAGGAGCCTCATAATAATTAGACGTGCTTTGCAGAAGTCGCGTGCTCGCGCGTTTTGCTCAATCCGATATGACTGTGCATAGATACAGTCATATGTTGGTGGGCATCCGGTTGGCTTTTGGTGAAGGCAGCCACGCTACCGCCAGCCATGGAGGATGACGATGCTTCCATCATCCCAGCGCGGCTGGCTGTCCCTTGTCAGTTTGTGACTCTGTAAGCCATCTTTTATGTAGTTCTACGCACAGTAACCAAGCATTACATTGGAAACAACGCCACGAAAGCATTAATCAACCGTGGCTCGAGAAGCCGGCGTTGTTTCGTCAGAAGCCGAAGATCATTTAGGAAGTAGGAGGGTCACTGGCCGCTGGCCGTCACGGGAACGGCCAGATTGAAGCGCTAGCCGTGGGTACTCAGTACATCGGATTTCTGTTCTTGGTCTCATCCGGAACTCTTTGAATGGAATCCCAGTGTTCCACGATCTTGCCGTTGTCGTCGAAACGGAAAAAATCCATCGTGAAGTACTCATCGCCGTCGGGCCAGGTCTGGTGCGTGTGTAGAGATACCAGATCGGCTTCGGCCACCGCGCGCACGAACTCGATTTCCCTCCCGGGATACTGCTCTGCCATTGCCGTGAAGTAATCGATGAACGCCTGCTTTCCATTACCCACTACCGGGTTGTGCTGGATGTAATCGGCGCCGACATACGTCGCGACGGCAAGGGTAGGATCACCGAGATAAGCCGTGCGATAGAAGGCGATCGCATTGCGCTTGTTGGCTTCCAGGTCATGTCGCATGCCGTTGCTCCGTGCAGATTGACTACCATCGAAGAAGCTGCAGAGCGGTATCGTCAGTATCGAATAGCGTCAGTGACCCTATTCCGCCGCCTTCAACTCCCCCAACGCGCCCTTGCACCGTTCTTCGACCTGATCCAGCTCGCGCTGCATGACGCGGATGTCTTCGAGCTGGCGTTCGAGGTTGGCGCGTTTGTCGGCGAGGATCTCGAGCAGGCGTTCGAGTTGGCGGATGCTGCCGTCGTGGCGGGTGTCGTAGAGGTCGAGCACTTCGCGAATCTCGATCAGCGAGAACCCAGGCGCTTGCCGCGCAGGGCGAGCTTGAGGCGAACGCGGTCCTTGCCGAAGCGCTCGGATGGCACTGCTTGCATGCCATGTATATTATGGCAATATACAAAATATGATCGATTTGGCGCAGATTACCGGCTTCGACAGGGACGAGGGCAATGCCCGCAAAAGTGCGGACAAGCACGGCGTACGCCAATCCGAAGCGGAACAGGTGTTTTTCAATCAGCCACTGCTGATGGTCGAAGATACCAGACACAGCCAAGACGAACCTCGATATCATGCCCTCGGCATCACGGACGACCATCGTCAGCTACACATCACGTTCACCTTGCGTGCAGCCGGTACGCTGATTCGAGTTATCTCGGCCCGAGCCATGCACCGTAAGGAGAGGAGGATTTATGAGCAAAACCAAGACGACGCCTGAGTTCAAGAGTGAAGCGGAAGAGCGTGCGTTCTGGGAAAGCCACGACTCCACGGACTATGTGGACTGGAACCAGGCTAAGCGTGCCGCGCTTCCCAACCTGAAGCCATCGACCAAGACAATCTCTTTGAGGTTGCCGGAATCACTACTGGATCGCATCAAGATCGAAGCCAACAAGCGGGATATGCCTTATCAGTCGCTGATCAAGGTCTGGCTGGCTGATGATGTCGAGGAAAATCGGCGGTCTTGATGGTGAGCTTCCAGGTATAAGCCATGCTCAAGAACTCTTTTCCGCCGCCTTCAACTCCCCCAATGCACCTTTGCACCGTTCTTCGACCTGATCCAGCTCGCGCTGCATGATGCGGATGTCTTCGAGCTGGCGTTCGAGGTTGGCGCGTTTGTCGGCGAGGATTTCGAGCAGCCGCTCGAGTTGGCGGATGCTGCCGTCGTGGCGGGTGTCGTAGAGGTCGAGCACTTCGCGGATCTCGATCAGCGAGAAACCGAGACGCTTGCCGCGCAGGGCGAGCTTGAGGCGAACGCGGTCCTTCTCGTGGTAGACGCGGGTCTTGCCACGTCGCTCGGGGGAGAGCAGGCCTTCCTGCTCGTAGAAGCGAATGGTGCGGGTGGTCACGTCGAAGTGCTGCGCGAGTTCGCCAATGGCGTAGGTCTGGCCGGACACGGCGTTATTCCCTTTTATGATTTTTCCTACCCTAGCGTTAACTGACCTTTACGTGAAGATCAACGTTAAGCGGAGTATCCCCCACGCATCGGCACCGTGGACAGGCAGAATAGATCGAAGAACAGTGCTCGAGTTATCAACAGCCTGTTTCAGATTTGGCTAAAACAGCGAGTTCTGTCGCTCGCCCGGGAACTCGGCCAACGGCGGCAATTCGATCCTTTCGGCAATCTGGTTGTAGAACTTTCGTGCCAGTTCCGGCGCCTGGCGGTTATCCGGTGTATGCACAAAGAGAAAAGGGGTTTTCCCCTGTTTTATCCACAGGATGAGGCGTTCGATCCACGGCTCGAAACGGGCCAGGTTAATGGCTTCGTCGAAGTGCCCGATAAAGCGAATGATGGGATTGACCGCCGTGCAGAGCACGTGTAATGGGACTTTCGGCTTTTCGCCCTGCGCCTTGGCGAGCCGGTTGTCAAGCCCTGGGGGTGTGGCAAAGAGCGCCCGCACGTCGAGCATTACCCGATTGGCGTCTTGACTTATCAACAAGCGGTTGAATGCCTGTTCTGCAGGCCCTTTGTGGAAAAAATCACTGTGCCGGACCTCCACCGCGCAGGGTATCTCCCGTGGCCAGTGAGTGAGCAATCGCTCCAGCGCGGGCAGCTCGCCCTGGCCGAAATCTCTGGGTAGCTGGACCATGATCGGCCCTAGACGATCTTTCAACGGTGAGAGGCGCTCGATGAAGCGTTCAAACTCATCGCCAATATCGCGCAGGCGTTTGCCGTGGGTCAGCTGGCTGGGCAGCTTGAAGCAGAAGCGAAAGGTCTCGGGCGCCTGTTCGGCCCAGGCCGTCACCGTCTCCGCCTTGGGGATGCCGCTGTAGAAGGTGGTATTGCCTTCCACTGCGTTGAACACGCTGGCGTAGTCGCGCAGCTCCACGTCGCCGTGGCCGGGCAGCAGGCTGCCTTGCCAGTCGGCGTTGGCCCACATCGCCATGCCCAGGTAGAGCGGCGGCTGGTGAGCCGTGGCGAGGTTATCTGAGACGTTCGGCATGCAACGTCACCGTCGGCGAAACGATATCCTGCTGGGCGGCGATCATCGCCAGCTCGCGGGTGCCGGCACGACGGGTGTGTTCGAACAGCATCTGCACCGCGGCGGCGGTCTGCTCCAGGGCGCGGGCGGGCCCTTCTTCGGTGAGGCCGGCGCGCAGGCTGTGGGCGAGGAACATCGCGGCAGTGAAATCGCCGGCGCCGTTGGGCGCAATGGTGAAATCCACCTTGGGCGTGGCGATCCGCCAGCTGCCGCTGGGGGCATCGACCAGCATGCCGATGTGTCGCTGATCATCACCCGCGACTTCCAGCGAGGTGATCAACACCACCTTGGGTCCCTTGGCGCGTAGCGCGGCAGCGGCGTCGAGGGCGTCTTCCAGGGTGTTCACTTCGCGCCCGGCGAGAAAGGCGAGCTCGAACTGGTTGGGGGTGACGATATCGGCACGGGCCACGGCGTGATCGCGCATCCACTCGGGAATCCCCTCGCGGACGAAGAAGCCGCGTCCGACATCGCCCATCACCGGATCGCAGCAGTAGAGTGCCTGCGGGTTGGCCTGCTTGACGCGGTCGACGCTATCCAGCACGGCGCGGCCGATGCCTTCGTCGCCCATGTAGCCGGAAAGCAGCGCATCGACGTCGTCGAGCCCCACCAGGGATTCGACGCCGTCCAGCACGTTCCTGAGATGGTCCGGAGTGAAGACGTCGCCGGTGAAGGCGCCATAGCCCGTGTGGTTGGAGAACTGGACGGTGTTGATGGCGGTGACTTCCAGCCCCAGCCGCTGCAGCGGAAACACGGCGGCACGGTTGCCGACGTAGCCATAGGCGACGTGGCTCTGAATGGAGATGACATGGGTCATGAGACGGTCCTGCCGCTTGGAGCGCAAAGGGCGTAGTAAAAGGACATAGTGTAATGCCCCGCCGGAGGAACTTGCAGCGTCTCTCTTTGGTCGATAGCTCGCTCGACGCCATCGAGCGGCGGCGATATGCTCGCTCCAGCTTTTTCACCGCCTCTGCGTGATCATCGTTTTCAATGCATCGTGTTCAAGGATCGACTCTGCATGCTTTCAAGCGCCTCGCGCCAGCGCGCCCCATCACACCGCTTCCCCTCGCTGCTGGCCTCTCTTCTCTTCGCCCTGCTGGTGGCCGGCTGTTCCAGCGGCCCGGTCATGACCCCCACGCCGGGCGGAAGTCCCGAGGCACGGGTCGAACAGCCGGCACGCAAGACCACCTGGCACCACCTGCCGGGGTGGAACCGGGATCAACCGATGGCGGCATGGAGCGCGTTCCGGGAGAGCTGCAAGCGGCTGGAGCGCAAGCCGACGTGGAAGAGCGTCTGCCACGATGCCCAGTCGGTCGATCCGCTCAACGCGCTGGCGATCCAGAACTTCTTCGAGTCCCGTTTCGTGCCTTACCGCGTGACCAACAGCGACGGTAGCGCCACCGGCCTGATCACCGGCTACTACGAACCGATCCTGCGCGGCTCCCGCGTGCGCGGCGGGCCCTACCAGACGCCGCTCTACCAGTACCCGAAATACTGGAAGCGACATACCCATGTCGGTCCGACCCGCGCCGAACTGATGCGCAGCGGCGATCTCGATGGCACCGAACTGGTGTGGGTCGACGACCCGGTGGAGGCGGCCTACCTGCAGATTCAGGGCTCCGGCCGCGTCGAGATGACCGACGGCACCACCATGCGGGTGGCCTACGCCGGCACCAACAATCAGCCGTTCCGCTCCTTCGCCAAGCGCCTGATCGACCGTGGCGAAATCACGCCCGCCCAGGCCACGCTGCCCGGCGTGCGGGACTGGGCGCGCCGGCATCCGGGCCAGGTGGAGGAGATGCTCAACGTCAATCCGCGCATGGTGTTCTTCCGCGAGCTCAAGGGCAGCGAGGCGCTGGCCGACACCAGCGGCCCGGTTGGCGCGCTGGGGGTGCCGCTCACCTCCGAGCGCAGCATCGCGGTGGACCCGGACGAGATTCCCCTCGGCGCGCCGGTGTTTCTCTCCACCACCCAGCCGCTGTCCAACCGGCCGCTGCAGCGCCTGATGGTGGCGCAGGACACCGGCAGCGCGGTGAAGGGCGCGGTGAGAGCGGACTTCTACTGGGGCCACGGCGACGCCGCAGGCGAAGCCGCCAGCCGGATGAAACAGCGGGGCGAGATGTGGGTGCTGATGCCCAAATGAGAGCGCGCCCGATCGCTTGGGCGCTCTCTGGACATTGCGGCCCTCGCTAGCGAGGGCCGGCGAACATCTTGCGCACCCGCAACGCCGCGATCACCTGGATGACGCCGTAGACCAGCGCGACGATCCCGATCCACAGCGCGGTGGCCACCAGGCCACTGAGTGGGCTGACGACGAGCAGGATGCCCAGCAGCAGCGCCAGCACGCCACTGAGAACGGTCCATCCCTCGCCGGGCGCGGCCCAGCCCTGGCCGGCCACCGGGCGGCGAATGCGCAGCCCCAGCAGCAGGCGATAGACGCCGGCGATGATCAGCCAGATACCCACCAGCACCAGCAGCGCGCTGGCCATGGAGAGCGGATCGAAGATCGCGAGCAGGCCGAACAGTATCGACAGCACGCCGTAGCCGATCAGCCATCCCTTGCCCGCACCTCGGTAGGCCGTCGCCGTCATGAACAGCGTGGAGACGCCTTCCGCCAGTGCCATGATGCCCATGATCCAGGTCAACGCCGCGATGGCGGCCAGCGGCTGAAACACCGCGATCAGGCCGAATACGATGGCGATGACGCCGAACGCCATCAGAATCCACCAGCTACGTCCGATGAGACTTCTCGTTGCCATTGGCGACTCCCATTGATATCCCTGTTCGAGAAAGCTGAACGCTGCACCGAATCTATCGCTCAATACTGATCTTCAACATAGACCTTCACGGGAGTGACTTCGATGACCGAATCCGTCCCGCCAGCAGCGCCGCTGGCCATCGTCACCGGCGCCACCGCCGGACTCGGGCTGGAGACCGCCAAGGGCCTGGCAGCGAAC
The DNA here is from genome assembly GCA_002695065.1 of Salinicola sp. Lineage (GTDB taxonomy): Bacteria > Pseudomonadota > Gammaproteobacteria > Pseudomonadales > Halomonadaceae > Salinicola. Next base: position 16,481 of record NZNW01000029.1, read on the forward strand.
GGGTATCGCGTCATCGTCGCCGGGCGCAATGCCGACAAGGGCAAGCTCGCCTGCCACGCGGTGCGCGCCCATCAGCCCGGCGCAGAGGTTCGCTTCGAGTGGCTCGATCTCGATAGTCTCGAGTCGGTGCGCCAGTTCGCCGCGCGCCTGCGCGAGCGCGAAACCGAGCTGCACCGGCTGATCAACAACGCCGGCATCATGGCGCTGCCCCGGCGCCAGCGTACCGAGGACGGCTTCGAGCGCCAGTTCGGGGTCAACTACCTTGGCCACTTTCTGCTCACCAGCCTGCTGCTGCCGCTGCTGATCGCCGCCTCGTCGTCGGGTTCCGAGTCAGCGCCAGCACGTGTCGTCCAGCTATCGAGCCTGGCGCACCGCAGCGGCAGGATCGATTTCGACGATCTGAATGGCGAGCGCGACTACGATCCCTGGCGCGCCTACCGGCAATCGAAGCTCGCCATGCTGCTGTTTGCCCAGGCGCTGCAGCAACGGAGCGACCAGCACGGCTGGGGGTTGTTGAGCGTCGCCGCCCATCCCGGGCTCTCCCGCACCGCGCTGTTCGATGCCGGGGTGAAGAGTCGCGCGCTGATCGGCCAAGCATTCAAGCTGGTGATGCCGTTGATCAGCCAATCCGCCGACCAGGGCGCCAGGCCCACGCTCCACGCCGCGCTCGCCGACGACGTACGCCCCGGCGACTACTTCGGTCCCAATGGCTTCAGCGAGACCCGCGGCGCACCCAAACGCGCCCATCGCAGTGCCGCGGCCAGGGACCGGGCGGTGGAAGATCGGCTATGGAAAGTGTCGTGTGAATTGACCGGAGCGGCGTGGGCGGAATCGTCCAGCGGTAGCATCGAAAGCGAGCCCGTCGAAAAAACGCCCCCAGAAGCGTAGGCAGGCAATGCGCGGAATCGCCTGCTTGACCGATACACGCAAGAAGCGACGACGCCTGCCGGTCCACGCTGTCGTCTCAGTTAGAATAGGCGGTCATTACTGTCCAGACAGGACACAGAGGATGAATCCCAGTGGCCAAGGTCATTGCCATTCTGGCGCTGCCTGGCGTGCAGCTGCTCGACGTTGCGGGCCCTCTCGATGTGTTTTCACAGGCCAACCTGGAGTCGGGGGCGACGCCCTACCGGTGCAGAATCATCGGCACCACGCCCGGCCCTATTCGCAGTTCATCGGGTGCCCGCTTATATGCCGATGCCTCGGTCAGGGACGCTGCTGAGCGATTCGATACGGTGCTGGTTGCAGGCGCCCCTCACGCCACCTCGGCCGAGCTCAACCCGGCAACCATGGACTGGATGCGCCGCGCCGCGGGCAGCGCTCGACGCTATGGTTCCGTCTGCACGGGTGCCTTCATCCTGGCTCACAGCGGGTTGCTGCAGGGGCGTCGCGTCACGACTCACTGGGCCAGCGCCGAGGCGCTTGCCGAGGCGTATCCCGACCTCAAGGTCGAGGAGGACGCCATCTACATTCGCGACGGCAAGGTACGGACATCAGCGGGCGTCACGGCAGGCCTTGATCTCGCGCTGGCCCTTGTCGAAGAAGATCTCGGTCGAGACATCGCCCGACGCGTGGCCTCTCAACTGGTCATGTATTTCAAGCGACCGGGAGGGCAGCTTCAATTCAGTCGACATGGAGAGTCGAGCCTTGGAGGACGATCCGTTCTGCAGGAGACACAGCGCTGGGTTATGGCCAATCTGGCTCTGCCCCATTCGGTGAAGACACTGGCCGCTCACGCGGGAAAAAGCCCCCGCCATTTCGCTCGGCTGTTCTCCGCCGAAGTCGGTATAACGCCGGCCGCGTGGTTGGAGCGTGCGCGCATCGGCGCAGCACGCCTGCTTCTGGAGGAAGATGGTCAGGCGCCAAAGCAGGTCGCCGCCAGGGTCGGATTCACCAGTGTCGATACCCTCCGCCGAGCCTTCGTGAAGCACGTCGGCATAACACCTGCGGAGTACCGGAAGCGTTTTCATATCTGAAAACCCCGACATTCCCCAAAGACGCGGCGTATGGAAACGATCCGGTCGATGCGCCGGATGCCTGCGTGGCAGGATCAAACCGGCGCCCCCATCGCCGACGGCACGCCTGTTCAACCCGACGTGCCCATGGAAGCAAGACCTACGATCAATTCGGCCAGCTTGAGCAGCGAATGACGTGACAGAAGTTGGTGGGAGCGAAGGCCTTTTCCTTGTCTGCGATGACATCGGCCTTGACGTTGCCGAAGGTGGTATCCGGCTTGTGCTTGATGCCGTCGTAGAACGTTTGAATGATCGCTTCCTTGAACCGATCCCCCCGTGGATGGGCACGTACGATCGCATCGCGATCTTCCGGACTGAAATGATCGTAACCGATCCCCAGTACATCCATTTCGACGCCCGTCGTCACCAGGGCGATGATCGGATGCATGTGCTGGGGAATACCCGGCGTCGTGTGCAGTGCGATTGCCGTCCAGACGATGTCGATATCGGCCTCGGCGATGCCGTGCCCGCGCAGGAACTGGCGAGCAGCGTTGGCGCCATCGACTTCGAAACGTTCATCGGCGCTGCTGTGGGCGTGCGTCAAACCCATGTCGTGGAACATGGCGCCGGCATACAGCAGCTCGGGATCGAAACGCAGATCCCGTTGCTTACCGCCAAGCGCGGCAAAATGGTAAACCCGGCTCGAGTGGTGAAACAGCAATGGCGACTCGGTATCGCGCACGAGTTCGGTAATCTCGCGTGCAAGTCGACTATCCGGAACGGCGATATCAGTAAAAGTCGTCATGGGTCGATCCTCTGGCAGGTGGGAGTCTGAATTCTTGTCTGCCACGGCCTTGTCTTCAATCGACGTGATGCGACGAATACTGCCATCTTACGTGTTCCAGAGACATGGATGACCAGAGAAAAGGTTTCGATCGCGATAGCCTGTCGCGGACATCATCGACTCGACGGAATAGCTCGCCGCGCCATTCGTCTTACCTGCAGCCGACAGTGACAGGAATTATCCCGCTGTCGACAGCGACCACACATTCGAGTCGCAGCTATTTCATGACAGGAGTCGATGATGGAAACCAAGACAATGTCTCGCCTGGCCCGAGTCGCCGCCGCCGTGGCGCTTGCCGGCTTCATGCCGCTATTGGCCCAGGCCGATAACAGTATTGCCCAGCAGGAAGCCATGCAGCGACTGCACCAGCCGCTGAGCCTGCAGCCCGCCATGATGACGGCCAACCAGTTCGGGCCCTGGCGCCTGGATATCGGCGCGGGTCACAGTGAAGCCAGCGCCAATGCGCTGCGTGCCGAACAGAACCGCACCGGCATGACCACCATGAAAGCGCTGGGCAGGGCGCAGCAGAGCTTGATAGCGGAGGGGCAGAGTGCTGCGCAAATGGCCGTCATCAAACGGCTCTACAGTACCAATCCCGCCTGAACATCGACGCATCGAAAGCGACCGATAACTCGCGATCAATAACGCCCAAGCCGAGGCCAATCACCTCGGCTTTTTGACGTCTATCGCCTGGTTTCGGAGCGGAAACGTTGAAAGCGATCGGGCACGACATGGTGCATTCTCGATCGCTTTCTTCAGGTCCAATACCATCGCCTTTTCCATGAAAAGTCGAACCGTGATTCAGGGCTGTTTGCGGCTTCTGGTCATGCTGGCCAATACGCCATCCCGACGAATCAGGGCATGATAAAGCGCCGCCGCCAGGTGCAGGAGGATGAGCGCGAACAGGCTCAGCGCCAGCCAGGTATGGGCGAAGCGCAACGCACTGTAGAGCGTGGGAGATGGCGACACCAGATCCGGCAACGTGACGCCGGTGAAGAGGGTGACCGGATAACCGCCGGCCGAGAGCATGGTCCAGCCGATCAGCGGCATCGCCAACATCAATGCATACAGCGCCCAGTGAGAGAGATGGGCAGCGGCGCGCTGCCAGGGCGGCAGGTCCGCGGGCAGCGCCGGGGTGCCATATCGCCAGCGCACCAGCAGCCGCACGATGACCAGCGCGAGAATCGCGATTCCCAGCGGTTTATGCAGCTGAACGAGCCATACGTGGCGCTCGGAAACCGTGGCCACCATGCCGACGCCGACAAACAGCATCGTCAGGATCATGAGCGCCATCAGCCAGTGCAGCAGACGGGCGGGAAGGGAAAAGGTAGCGGCAGTCCGTGGATTCATGATCGTGGCTCCTGGGTCGAGGATGTCGCCGATTCGGCCTCCTCGCGAGTGCGTCGATTGTAGGACTCCGAATAGGCGGCTGAACGCGCGCTCAGCAACGGATCATCGGAGCCAGCGATACCGTCGGGCAGCACCAGCGGGTCGTAGTTGATGTCACGACAGGGGCCGTCGGCCTGGTCCTGGGCACGGTCGATGGTGACGATGCCGGCATCGATCTGGCGGCGATCCGCCGGCCAGGCCAGGGTGGCATCGTCGGTGGGGTCACCGGGATTGGCCACGGTGACGATCAGGTGCCAGCGCTGGGGCCCCTTATCCAGGCGTTCCCGCAAGTCCCGGGACAGAAAATCGGGATCCTGCTTCTGGGCCTCGGTCATCGGCGTGAAGGGCGCTTCCGGCATCAGCCCCCAGCGTACGAAGTGGGTCGTCCCGCCGGCATCGATGAAGCGGAAGGCATCGAGGCTGTTGTACTCGACGTTGACGAAGCTCGAGGAGCGCCGGGCGGTTTTCACCCATGCCAGGAATGGCTTGGTTTCCGGATGGTCGGCAAAGAAGGCCGCCATTTTCGCGGGGTCCGGCTTGCCGGTTTGCGGATCCGGCTGTGAGGCTTGCAACAGTTCCCAGAACGCCTGTGGCGTCGATACCGGGAATACCGGCATCGCGTTCATCGCGGTTCGCCACTGCTCGTCGTTCGGCAGTTGGAACTGCAGCGCGAAACTGCGTATCGGCGGCATGCCATCATTGGCGTGCGGGTCTCCCCCGGGGATCGCTAGGCGGCCGATGAGCGGGCTGACGCGTCCCGTTTCGAAAACCGTGGCGCGGGACAGGCTCTCCGCGTTGCCATTGCTCTCGAAGCTGCCCACCACGCAGTACCCCTTGGCGTGATTGCGGCGGTAGCCTTCGTGAACGCCGGCGTTGTCCTCCAGCGTATTGATCATCCGATCCGGGGTCAGCCGGCCGGGGTCCAGCCAACCGCCCACGTAGGCGAAGGCCGTCGCCAGAATGGCGATGACGAGGCCGATGATCGTGAACCTCAATATCAGTTTCGGCGGCGGTGAGGCGTTCTGGGTCATGTCTGCTCCGGGCAACGTTGCCTGAGTGGAGCGAGTAGGACGCCGCTGCCGACGCTTTATTCCCGGTCCTCGTTTTTCCCGGTCTTCATGCGTGCCTGAATCCCGGCGCCGGGAGATTGGCGATTCCCTTGACGATGAAAGGGAATAGAATTGCCGTCGGTTCGTCCTACAGCGACTTCCTTCGATACGCTGGAACCTCCATGAATCCACCCGATGACGATCAACTGCGTGAACTACTGCCCCGTTTGCGGCGCTTTGCCGTGTCGCTGACCCAGAATCCCAGCGATGCCGATGACCTGGTGCAGTCGACGCTGGAAAAGGCCATCAGCCACTGGCAGCGCCGCCGCGCCGATGGCGACCTGCGCGCCTGGCTGTTCTCGATCCTGTACCGTCAGTTCATCGACGGTCGCCGTCGCGCCGGTCGCTACGCGCGGCTCATGCAGCTGTTCACCGGCGAGCCCCAGACCAGCGCCTCGGCGGAAGATATCGTCGTGGCCAATGCCACCTGGGAGGCGTTCGATCGACTGCCTCCCGAGCATCGCGCCCTGCTCATGCTCGTCTCGGTGGAGGGGCTGAGCTACCGCGAGGTGAGCGAAACCCTGGACATTCCGATGGGTACGGTGATGTCGCGACTCTCCAGAGCGCGTCGTTCCCTGCGCGAGCTGGATGAAGGAGAACCGCGCGAGAAGCGTCCGGCACCGTCACTCAGGAGGCTCAAATGAATCCGAATCGACCTACCGAACAGCACCTGCACGCCTATCTCGACGATCAGCTGGACGCCGAGCGTCGGCAGTGGGTGGCAACCTGGCTCCAGGCCAACCCGGAACGGGCGGCGGAACTCGAGGCGTGGCGCAGGAACAGCCAACACTTGCGCGCGCGGTACGCCAATCCCGAACAGTGGCCGGCCAATGCCTCGCTCGATCCGGCCGCGATCCGGCGTCGCCAGCGGGCCGGGCAACGGCGCTGGCTGGCCACGGCCGCCATGCTGGTGATGACCCTGGGCATCGGCCTGAGCGGCGGCTGGACGATGCGCGACATGACGACTCCGGCCTCGCCACCGCCGATGGCGGATGCCGTTCAGGCCTACCGCCTGTTCACCGACAGCGTCTCGTTCGACGGGAACACGGCCATCGACGGGAACAGCGTTGTCGGCGTCAGCGATACCGCCGTCCCCGAACCAGGCGCCAATAGTCGCGAGAAGATCGTCAAGCTGTTTCAGGCCCATTTCAGTGACGGGATCATGCCCCCGGATCTCAGCGCCGCCGGCCTGGAGATGACCGACGCCCGGCTGCTGGCCACCGATCAAGGGCCTGCCGCCATGGTGGTCTATCGCGATCGGACCGGGCGCCAGATGATGATGTATATCCGCCCGCCGGGGGCGGGCCATCACATGCTGGAACCGGGCAAGCGGGTCGACGGTCAGCTCATGGCGCAGTACTGGTCGAAGGGCAACTACAACTATGCCGTCGTCAGCCGGCCGGACGACCCCAACGCCGCCATGCTGGAGCAGATGCTGCGGGAGAGTTGAGTCGTGAGGCACGGCTCATCTCGGCATCGTTTTTCTCGGCGAGCATGACTAAGTCACGGCCGCTCCAAGCGGCCAGGCGATGACGAATGCACTGCCCCCTCGCCCCGTGGGCCGGCAAATCGCCTGGCCGCCGTGTGCCTCGGCGATGGCCCTGACCACGGCCAACCCCAGGCCACTGCCGCCGCTCTTGCGCGAGCGTGAGGGGTCGCCACGGCGAAAGGCCTCGAAGATGTCGGCGGCCAGGGCGCTGTCGATGCCGGGGCCGTCGTCCTCCACGATCAGCCGGCAGTCGCCGTCGGCCTGCTCAAGGCGCACTTGCAGGGTGCCTGGATCGGCATGGCGCAGGGCGTTTTCCAGCAGCGCCATCAGCGCCTGGCGCAGACGCACCGGGTCGCACTTCACCCTCAGGTTCGCCTCGAATTCACTACGCAGGTGGAAACCCTTTTCCGCCAGTGGCGCGGCGAAGGCCTGCAGAACGCTGCCGAGTTCCTGAGCTAGATCCACCTCGGCCCGTTGCAGCTCCAGATGGCCACTGTCGTTGAGGCTCAATACCCGCAGATCCTCGATCAGCCGGTTCAGCCCTTCCACTTGGCCCAGCAGGCCCTCGAACAGCTCGCTGCTGGGCGTGAACACGCCTTCCGAAAGGCCCTGCAAGCGGCCGCGCAAAATGGTCACCGGCGTGCGGAGCTCATGGGCAATGGCGGCGTTCCAGAACTCGCGCTCGCGGGTCATGCTCTGCAGGCGCTCGGCCATGGCGTTGAAGTCGCGCACCAGCTGTGCCGTCTCGCCCATGGCCCGTTCGTCCATCCGCGCACGCGCGGTCAGCCTGCCCTGGGCCACTTCGCGCAGGCTGTACGCCACCGAATTCAATGGCGTGAGCAGGCGCCGCGACAGGCGAATGGCGAAGAACACTGCCATGCCGAGCGCGGCAACGATGGTACAGCCGATCCAGATCATCTCCACCCGCGAGGGTATCCAGGTGTCGGATATGCTTTCCGGCAGATAGGCGATGGCAATGGCGTAGAAGACATAGGAGCCGCATACGGACATCAGGATGATGCCCAGCGCCATCACCGCCAGGGACTGGATGATCTGCCGGCGCAGGCCCGGGGCACGCTTCATGGCTCGACACCGAAGCGATAACCCACGCCCCAGACACTGGTTGGCACGCCCTGAATGCCGAGGGCTTCGAGCTTCTTGCGCAACTTGCTAACGTGGCTGTCCACGGTGCGCTCCAGGGTATCGCCTTCGGGCAGGCAGCTCTCCAGCAGCTCAGTGCGGCTGAACGCCCGCTTGGGCGCGCGCATCAGGCAGGCCAGCAGCTTGAACTCGGTCAGGGTCAGCGCCAGCGGGTGCGTCTGCCCGCCCTGGCTGACGCTGGCGTGGTGGCTCTCCAGATCGATCTCGAAGGCACCGACGCGCAGCACCTGCGCGGCGGCGGGCGCGCTCGCCCGGGTGCGTCGCAGCACCGCCTCCACCCGCGCCGCCACCTCGGCCGGGTTGAAGGGCTTGACCACATAGTCGTCTGCGCCCAGGCGCAGCCCCATCAGCTTGTCGATGTCCTGATCGAGCGCGGTGAGCATGATCACCGGGGTGTCGCCCCGCGAGCGGATTTCGCTGAGCACCTTCCAGCCATCGATGAGTGGCATCTGTACGTCGAGCAGGATCAGATCCGGCTTGAGGGTCTGGTGCAGGGAGAGAGCGGCCTGGCCGTCGGCGGCGTGGCGGGTACGCAGGCCGCTGCGCTGCAGATAGGCGGCGAGAATCTCGGCGATCTCGGCTTCGTCTTCGGCGATCAGCACCAGCCCCTGGGCGGGTGCACCGGGTCGCGCTTGGGCGTCAGACATGGTCGGGCTCGATGACGGCGGCGCTCAATGTTAGCGCGCCCTCCATGCTTTCTCCATCGCCCCTCGACACCCTCTCGATAGCGCTACGTCAGACTGCCGCCACGCTCCTCGCCCGCCGCGGCGGACGGATCGAAGAGCGTGTTCACTGAGGTGGGATATGGCGAGGCGGGGAATGAACCGAAGAGATCGACAGCAGCGCACCGGAAAACCAGCAGCGTATGCCACGCCTTGCCGGCGTCACCGGTGGGGGCCGAGCCTCTGGCTGCGGCTGTCGCGGGAGCTGGGGTCGCGCGCGCTGAGGCTGGTCAGCGTCGGACGGCTGGCGCTGGCTGGCATGGCCATGGCCGGGCTGGCCGGCTGCAACCCCCACGCCGACACCTCCGCGCCCTCAGCCGCGCCGATCCCGGTTTCGGTGATGACGCTGGAAGCTCACGAGCTGTGGGTGCATGAAGCGCTGCCCGGGCGCGTGGCCGCCGTGCGCAGCGCCGAGGTGCGCGCCCAGGTCTCCGGCATCGTCAAGCGACGGCTGTTCGAGGAGGGCAGCCAGGTCGAAGCCAGCACGACGCTCTTCCAGATCGATCCGGCAACCTTCGAGGCCGAGGTCGACGTCGCCGCGGCGGCGCTGCAACGGGCCCAGGCGACGCTGACCCAGGCCCGCACCAAGGCTGAGCGTCTGACCACGCTGAGACGCAGTGAGGCGATCAGCCGCCAGGCCTACGACGACGCCATCGCGCTGCGCGATCAGGCCGCCGCGGATGTGACCCAGGCCAGAGCGACGCTGGCAAGGCGCCAGCTGGACCTGCGCTTCGCCAGCGTCGAGGCACCGATCGCCGGGCGCATCGACCAGGCAATGGTCAGCGAAGGCGCGCTGGTCTCATCCGCCGATACCACGCCCATGGCGCGCATCCAGCAGATCGATCAGGTCTACGTCGACGTGCGCCAGCCCGCCTCGCGCCTGGAGACGTTGCGCCAGCAGGCCGGCTCGGCGACGCCGGAACCGAACGTGGAGATCCTCGGCAGCGACGGCAAGCCCCTGGGCCTGCGCGGGCGCATCCTGTTCTCCGGCATCCAGGTGGATGCCGGCACCGGCGACGTGCTGCTGCGCGTGCGGGTGGACAACCCGCAGCACCGCCTGCTGCCCGGTCTCTACGTGCAGGCGCGGATTCCCCGCGCGCATTACCCCGCCGCGCTGAGCGTGCCGCAGCAGGCGGTGACCCGCACGGCGGGCCAGGCCAGCGTGTGGGTGGTCGATGGCCAGGACCAGGTACGCCAGGTACCCGTCGAACTCGGCGAGCTGGTCGCGGGCCGCTACCGCGTGGTGTCCGGGCTCAGCGCCGGGCAGCAGGTGGTCATCGAGGGCATCGAGCGCCTGAGACCCGAGACTCAGGTCGCCACGCGCCCCTGGCAGCCCGCTGCCAGCGGCGAACCCCTTAGCGCCGCCGCGCGCTGAGTTCGGAGAGATCGTCATGCCGCAGCTCTTCATCAACCGCCCGGTATTCGCCTGGGTCATCGCCCTGTTCATCGTGCTGGTCGGGGTCATCGCCATCCCGCAATTGCCCATCGCCCGCTACCCCTCGGTGGCGCCGCCCTCGGTCAGTCTCACCGCCACCTACCCGGGGGCCACGCCGCAGACCCTCAACGACTCGGTGGTGGGCCTGATCGAGCGCGAACTCTCGGGGGTCAAGAACCTGCTCTACTTCGAGTCCTCGGTGGATGCCTCGGGCAGTGCGCAGATCACCGCCACCTTCAAGCCGGGCACCAATCCCGAGCTGGCCCAGGTGGACGTGCAGAACCGCATCAGGGCGGTCGAGTCACGCCTGCCCCAGGCCGTGCGCCAGAACGGCCTGGAGGTGGAGTCGGCCGCCTCCAACTTTCTGATGATGGTCGGCATGACCTCGCCCAACGGCCAGTTTGATGAGATCGCGCTGAACGACTACCTGGCGCGCAATATCGTCCAGGAGCTGCGTCGTATCGACGGCGTGGGGCGCGTGCAGCTGTTCGGCGCCGAGCAGGCGATGCGCGTCTGGGTCGACCCGCACAAGCTCACCGCTTACGGGCTGACCATGAACGACCTGGCCCAGGCGATCGAACAGCAGAATACCCCGATCGCTCCCGGCCGGATCGGTGACGAGCCAACCGTGCAGGGCCAGCGCGTGACCGTGCCGCTGACCGTACAAGGGCAACTCTCCACCCCGGAACAGTTCGCCGCCATCGTGCTGCGCGCGAGCGCCGATGGCGCCAAGGTGGTGCTCGGCGACGTGGCCCGGGTCGAGCTGGGCGCGCAGTCCTATGGCTTTTCCAACCGCGAGAACGGGGTGGCGGCGACCAGTGCCGCCATTCAGCTCTCGCCCGGCGCCAATGCCGTGCGCACCGCATCGGCGGTGCGTGAGCGCCTGGCCGAGCTGGCGCCGAGCCTGCCGGTGGGCATGGCCTACTCGGTGCCGTTCGACACCGCGCCCTTCGTCAAGGTCTCCATCGAGAAGGTGGTCCACACCCTGTTCGAGGCCATGGCGCTGGTGTTCCTGGTGATGCTGCTGTTCCTGCAGAACCTGCGCTATACGCTGATCCCGGCCATCGTCGCCCCCATCGCGCTGCTCGGCACCTTCGCGGTGATGCTGCTGGCCGGCTTCTCGATCAACTCGCTAACCATGTTCGGCATGGTGCTGGCCATCGGCATCATCGTCGACGACGCCATCGTGGTGGTGGAGAACGTCGAGCGGCTGATGGCCACCCAGGGCCTGTCGCCAAAAGAAGCGACCATGCGGGCGATGCGGGAGATCACCGGGGCGATCATCGGTATCACCCTGGTGCTCACCGCCGTATTCATCCCCATGGCCTTCGGCAGCGGCTCGGTGGGGGTGATCTACCAGCAGTTCACCCTGTCGATGGCGGTATCGATCCTGTTCTCGGCCTTCCTCGCCCTGAGCCTGACTCCGGCGCTGTGTGCCACGCTGCTGCGCCCGGTAAGCGCGGATCATCATGCCAAGCGCGGCTTCTTCGGCGCCTTCAACCGCGGCTTCGAGCGCCTCACGGCGAACTACAGTACGCGGGTGACGCGCCTGCTCGGGCGCAGCGGGCGGATGATGGCGCTCTTCGCCGTGCTCTGCGCGGTGCTGGCCTTCGCGGCCACGAGGCTGCCGTCGTCCTTCCTGCCCGACGAGGACCAGGGCTACTTCATGACCTCCATCCAGTTGCCCACCGGCGCCACCAGCGAACGCACGCTGGAAGTGGTCAAGGCCTACGAGGCGCACGTGGCCACGCGCCCGGCGCTGGATGCCAATCTGGTAGTGCTGGGCTTCAGTTTCTCCGGCTCCGGCCCCAACGCGGCCATCGCCTTCACCATGCTCAAGGAGTGGGATCAGCGCGACGGCGCCACCGCCGCCGAGGAAGCCGAGCTGGCGCAGCAGGCCATGGCGGACAACGTCGAGGGTACGGTGATGAGCCTGATGCCGCCGGCGATCGACGAGCTGGGTACGTCATCCGGTTTCAGCCTGTTCCTGCAGGATCGCGCCAACCGGGGCGAGGCCGCGCTGATGGACGCCCAGGCGCAGCTGACGGCACTGGCCGCACAGAGCAAGCTCGTCAGCGATGTCTACCCCGATGGCCTGCCCCCCGGCGAGAGCATCCGTCTGGAGATCGACCGCCAGAAGGCCGAAGCCATGGGGCTGTCCTTCGCCGCCGTGAGCAACACGCTGTCGGCGGCCATGGGCTCGCTCTACGTCAACGACTTCCCCAATGCCGGGCGCATGCAGCAGGTGATCGTGCAGGCCGACGCCCCGGCGCGCATGCAGCTCGACGACGTGCTCGGCCTGCGCGTGCGTAACGCCAGCGGCGGCATGGTGGCGCTGCGCGAGGTGGTGACGCCGGTATGGGGTGAGATGCCGCAGCAGATGCTGCGCTTCCAGGGCTTTCCCGCCGTGCGCATCGCCGGGGGCGCCGCGCCGGGTGTTTCCAGCGGTGCGGCGATGGCCGAGATGGAGCGCCTGGTGGCGCAGTTGCCACCGGGCTACGCCGTGGCCTGGACCGGGCAGTCGCTGCAGGAGCGCCAGTCGGCGGCGCAGGCGCCAATGCTGATGGCGCTCTCGGCGCTGGTGGTGTTCCTGGTGCTGGCGGCGCTCTACGAGAGCTGGTCGATCCCGCTGTCGGTGATGCTGGTGGTACCGCTGGGCCTGCTCGGCGCGGTAGCCGCGGTGATGCTGCGCGGCCTGCCCAACGATGTGTTCTTCAAGGTGGGGATCATCACCCTCATCGGCCTGTCGGCGAAGAACGCCATCCTGATCGTCGAGTTCGCCCGCCGGCTGCACGCCGAAGGCCGCCCGCTGGTGGAATCCGCCATGACCGCCGCACGCTTGCGCCTGCGCCCGATCCTGATGACCTCGCTGGCCTTCACCCTCGGCGTGGTGCCGTTGATGCTGGCCTCCGGCGCCAGCGCCGAAACCCAGCACGCCATCGGCACCGGCGTGTTCGGCGGCATGCTCAGCGGCACCCTGCTGGCAGTGTTCTTCGTACCGGCGTTCTTCGTCTTCGTCATCGGCACCCAGGAACGCTTCAGCGCCTGGCGCGCACGGCGTCGCCGCGGGTCCTGACACGTCCCGGCACTCTCTCACGCCCGACAATGGAGGAGCGCGATGTCACGGTTGCCCACCATTCCCCGCCGCTGGCTGATCCTGCTGGCGGTGATGCTGGCTTTCCTGCCGGTGGTCATCGACATGACCATCCTGCATATCGCCGTGCCCTCGCTGACCCTGGCGCTCGGCGCCTCGGCCACCGAGGTGCTGTGGATCATCGACATCTATCCGCTGCTGATGGCGGGCCTGCTGGTGCCGATGGGTACCCTGGCCGACCGAGTCGGCAACCGCCGCGTGCTGCTCGGCGGTCTGGTGGTATTCGGCCTCGCCTCGCTACTGGCCGCCTTCGCCCCGACACCCGCCATGCTGATCGGGACACGGGCACTGCTCGCCCTCGGCGGTTCGATGATCATGCCGTGCGTGCTGGGTATCATCCGCCGCACCTTCGAGGACCACAACGAACGCGCCATGGCGCTGGGCCTCTGGGGCACGGTGGGCGCAGCCGGCGCGGCGCTGGGGCCACTGATCGGCGGTGCCCTGCTGGAGCATTTCTGGTGGGGCTCGGCCTTTCTGATCAACGTACCGATCATGCTGGCCGTCATCCCGCTGGTCTTTATCCTGCTGCCACTGACAGAAGAAACGACACCGCGTCAGTGGGCTCCCTGGCAGGCCGTATTGCTCATCGCAGGCATGCTCGCGCTGGTATACGGCATCAAGGCGGCTTTCGGCGCGTCACAGCCGCTGTACATGGGACTCTCAGTGGCGCTGCTTGGCCTCGGCCTGCTGCTGGTCTTCGTACGCTTGCAGCTGCGCGCACCGGAGCCCTTGCTCGACCTGTCGCTATTCTCGCGCCCGCCGATCCTGGCCGGCATCATCATGGCCGTGGTGGCGAGTGGCGCACTGGCCGGCGTCGAACTGACGCTGGCACAGGAGCTGCAGTACGTCCTGGATAGAACGCCGTTGCAAGCCGGCATCTTCATGATCCCGATCATGGCCGCGGCCGCTCTCGGTGGCCCGGTCGCCGGCTACCTTTCCAACCTGTTCGGCCTGCGCCTGGTCGCCAGCCTGTCACTGGCGATTGCCGCAGCAGCCCTGGCATGCCTGGCCCGTTCCGACTTCGAGCATCCGGGGCTGACGGTCCCCCTGATGTTGGCACTCCTTGGCCTGGCCCTGAGCATCGGCCTGACGGCCTCGTCCATCGCCATCATGAGCTCGGTAGCGTCCAGCCAGGGCGGAGCGGCGGGTTCGTTGGAAGCCACGGCATACGAACTCGGCAGCGGACTGGGAATCACGCTGTTCGGTGTGTTCCTGTCCAGCGTGTACAGTCGCACCATCGTGCTGGTGCCCGACATCCCGTCGTCTCAGGTCGAGCGCGCGGCGCGCTCCATCGGTGACAGCTATGTGGTCGCCCGGGACCTCGCCGAGCCTCAGGCAGAAGCACTGATCGCGGCAGGCAAAACTGCCTTCTCGTCCAGCCATTCGATCCTGTTGATGACCGCCGCCGCCCTGCTCGCCGCCCTTTCCATTCTGGTGATCTACTTGCTCAGACAGGATTCAACGCCTCAGGAGTACTGATTCACGAGGAGGAGTCGATAGCGGCAAGCGGACCCCGGTCCTACCACAACGTCGGCGACGACGCGGACAAGGAAGGCCCGGTCATGTCTCCACCGCCTTCAACCGGGGACGAGGTGCCTGAGTTTCAAGCGTCTCGCAATACCAGTCGACGAACTGGGCGACGCCGCTTTCCTGGGCCATGGAGTAGGGTCCGGGCTCGTAGCCCAGGGACTGGATGCCCTGCTGGTTGTTCTCCACGACTTCGCGGTCCTCGTCGTTGGTGTGAATCCAGACTTCGGTCAGCCGGTCGAGATCGTAATCGACGCCCTCCACGGCATCCTTGTGAACCAGCCAGGTAGTGGTGACTTCGGTCTCGGTGGCACTGATCGGGTTGATCCGGAACGTCATCGACTGATCGGGCAGGAAGTGCGACCACGTCGAAGGGTAGTGGAATTTCATCAGCGTACCCGCGTCGGCGGGACTCACCCGGCCGAGCGAGTACGCCACCGCCGGCCTGCCATCGAGGGTGTAGCTCACCGCGCCCGCCTGCAGCGGCATCCGCGCCAGCCGATACTGGCCACTGTCGGCGATGCGAAACCGCGATGGCGAGCCCGCGGCCTCGCAGCGCTCGAAGTGGGCCATGAGCCGCTCGGGTATCGTGCCGTCCGGCCGCACGCCGGCAATATCGGGATCGGGAGAGAAGGAGTGGCACAGCGACGGGTGGTTGCCGTCACAGTGATAACACTCGCGATTGTTCTCCCACACCAGCTTCCAATTGGCCTTCTCGACGATGGTCGAGACGTGGGCCACCTTGGCCTGATCGAGATCGTGAACCTGCAGGTAGGGAGCCGCCAGCGAGGCGAAGGCGTCGAAGTCCGGCGCCTCGTCCGCCAGGCAGATATAGATCAGCCCGCACAGCTCACGGCAGTGGACAGGCTTGAGACCATGCGAGGCCGGATCGAAGTCGGGCCCCATGTCACGGGCCCAGAGCAGCCTGCCGTCGAGTTCGTAGGTCCACTGGTGGTAGGGGCAGACGAGCTTGGCCACGTGGCCCTCGCCCGCCTTGCAGAGCACCGAGCCGCGATGACGACAACTGTTGTGGAACGCACGGATGGCACCATCCTGGCCGCGCACGATCAGCACACCGGCGTTGCCGACCCACTGGCTGACATAGCTGCCCGGTTTGGCCAACTGGCAGGCTGGGATCGCGTAGAGCCAGTGTCGATGGAATAGGCGCTCCAGATCGATCCGGAAAATATCCTCGTCGGTATAGAAAGGTTGCGCCAGCGAGTAGCCGGAGCGGCGGCGAGCCAGCAGGTCGTCTAGTTCGGAAGTCGATATTGGCATTGTGGAAGACCCTCGTGTTGGCTCCGTCGAGCCCCTGACGTAGGCATGGTGCAGGTACCCTGAACCTCGAGTCGCGACTGCAGCAGCCACCCTGGCCGGCGACGCCGGCGGTGCTCACAGATCCTTGACCAGACGCAGGGCGTCATAGATCGCGGCGTGGGTATTGCGGTGCGAGATCGCATCGCCGATCCGGAACAGCTGGAAGCCCGCCCCGGTGTCGTCCGACGCGACGATCGGTTGCGGATCGCCGACGATCAGCTTGTCGTAGTCGACCATGCCCTGGTTGTTCGACAGCGGCTTGAGCGACTCGTAGAGATCGTCCATGGGCAGGGTGCCGAAGTTGACCACCACCTGGTCGACGCGGCGCTCCTTGCCGACGCGGGTGTAGTCGCTCTCCACCGACGCCACCAGCTCGTCGCCCTCGCGCCGCAGCGCGACCAGGCGGAAGGTCGGCGTGAAGGTGGTGTCGAGCACCTGCAGCGTGCGCATGTAGGGCACCAGGTTCATCGCCATCACCTCGGGCGCCAGCGCGCGATCCGCGGTCATGTACTCGACCCGAGCCCCGCTCCTGGCGATGACCTCGGCCGCCTGCAGCGCGGTATGGTCGCCGGCGTCGTCGTAGACCAGCACGTTGCGTCCCGGCTTGGCATGCCCCGAGAGGATGTCCCAGCCGGTCACCGCCAGTTCGTTGCCCTGCGCCAGCGCTTCCTCGTTGGGCAGGCCGCCGGTGGCGACGATGACCACGTCCGGCGACTCCGCCACCACTTCCTCCTGCTCGGCGAAGACGTTGAAGTGGAAGGTGACGCCCAGCGCCTGGCAGCGCTCGTAACGCCAGTCGATGATGCCCATCATCTCGCGCCGGCGCTCGCTCTGGGCGGTGAGCCGGACCTGCCCGCCCGGCGCGTCGGCCGCTTCGAACACCACCACTTCGTGGCCGCGCTCGGCGGCGACCCGGGCCGCTTCCATTCCCCCGGGGCCGGTTCCCACCACCACGACCTTACGCCTGATCTCGGCCGGCGCGATGGTATGCGGCATGGTCGTCTCGCGGCCGGTGGCCGGATTGTGGATGCAGTAGGCCGCACCGCCCTGGTAGATGCGGTCGAGGCAGTAGTTGGCGCCGACGCAGGGCCGGATCTCCTCCTCGCGCCCCTCGATCACCTTGCGCATCAGGTGCGGGTCGGCCATGTGCGCGCGGGTCATGCCGATCATGTCCACCTTGCCGGAAGCGATGGCGTGGCGCGCGGTGGCGACGTCCTGGATCTTGGCGCCGTGGAAGGTGGGAAAATCCACCTCGCGCTTGATGTCGCCGGCGAAGTCGAGATGCGGCGCGCTGGGCATGCCCTGGATGGGGATGACATCGGTGAGTCCCGGGTCGGTATCGATGTGCCCCTTGACTACGTTGAGGAAGTCGACCAGCCCGCTCCGCTTGAGCCGCTTCGAAATCTCCATGCCGTCGCGGGCGTCGAAACCGCCGGGCAGGCACTCGTCACCGGTGTAACGCACGCCGAGCAGGAAATCCTCGCCGACACGCCGGCGGATCGCCTCGAGCACCTCGAAGGTGAAGCGCAGACGATTGTCCAGACTGCCGCCGTAGGGACCCTCGAGTTCGTTGGTCAGCGGCGACCAGAACTGATCCATCAGGTGGCCGTAGGCCTGGATCTCGAGGCCGTCGAGCCCCGCGGCGCGCATCCGCTCGGCGGCGTCGGCGTAGTCGCGGATCAGGCGCTCGATATCCCAGATCTCGGCCTTCTTGGGATAGGCGCGATGGGACGCCTCGCGGCGGTTGGAGGCCGATACCACCGGCAGCCAGTCCCCCTTGTCCCAGCGCGTGCGCCGGCCCAGATGCGTCAACTGGATCATCACCGCCGTGCCGTGCTCGTGGCAGGCGTCGGTCAGTTCGCGCATCCACGGCACCACCTCGTCCTGGTAGGCGAGGATGTTGTTGAACACCGGCGGGCTGTCCCGCGATACCGCCGCGGAGCCGGCGGTCATGGTCAGCGCCACGCCGGCCTTGGCGCGCTCGACGTGATAGGCCCGGTAGAGCGCCTTGGGCATGCCGTCCTCGGGATAGGCGGGCTCGTGGGAGGTCAGCATGACGCGGTTCTTGAGCGTCAGGTTCTTGAGCGTCAGCGGCTGCAGCAGCGGATCGTTCTTCACGGTCGGGCACCCTTGTTGTTGTGGGGTTGACATCACGCTAGCGCTCGCTGTACACCAGTGTCAATTGGCATGACACCGGCGTACACAAAAGGTCTAAGGGCTCTGTTAACCTCGCTGTCCTGCCCATCGCTAACAAGGATCCGACGTGAAAGACGATCTCGCCAACAACCAGAGAGCCTGGATCGATGCGGCCTACGAGCTGCTCGTCAATGCCGGCGTCGGCGCGGTCAAGATCGTACCGCTGGCCAGGAAGCTGAACACCTCGCGCACCAGCTTCTACTGGCTGTTCAAGGATCGCGAGGAGATCCTGGCGGGGCTGCTGGCGCGCTGGGAGAGCCAGAACACCCGGGCCGTCATCGACCAGAGCGAGCGCTACGCCGCCTCGATCGTCGAGGCCACGCTCAACGTGTTCGACTGCTGGTTCGATCCCGCGGTGTTCGATTCCGAATTCGAATACGCCGTGCGCAGCTGGAGCCTGCAGGATCCGGCGGTGGCCGAGCGCGTGCAGCGCGCCGATGCCGAGCGTCTGGCCGCGATCCAGGCGATGTTCTCGCGCTTCGGCTACCCCGCGCTGGAGGCGGACACCCGCGCAAGGACCGTCTACCTGCTCCAGATCGGTTACATCTCCATGCACGTACAGGAGAGCAAGGACACCCGCATCAGCCGCGTCGCCGAGTACGTTCGCATCTTCACCGGCCAGCCCTGCACCGAGAGCGATCTGGCCCGTTTCGCCGCCCGCCACCGCGCGCGGTTTCCCGCCGAGGAACTCGCCGCCGCACGACAGGAGGTAGCCGATGGCTCACCGACCGACGCTCGGCATCCTGGGCGGTAACGGCTGGCTGGGCGGCGCGTTCGGGCGTGCCCTGCTGACGCGCGGCCTGCTCTCCCCGGATCGGCTGGCGGTCACCTCCAGCCGCCATGGCGACCGCTACGCCGACTGGCCCGATGTCGTCCGCATCGAGAGCCCCGAGGCGTTGCTCGACCGCGCCGATATCGTCGTCCTCGCGTTGCGCCCAGCGCAGTTCGCCACGCTGACGCTCTCTCTCGAATCCCACCTGGTGATTTCGCTGATGGCGCAGGTGTCGCTCGCCGAGCTCGCCCGCGCCACCGGTGCCACGCGCCTGGTTCGCGCCATGCCCAATGCCGCCGCCGAGATCGGCCGCTCCTATACACCATGGGTAGCCGACACGGCGGTGAATGCCGACGAGCGGCGTCTGGTCGGCGACCTGCTCGCCGCCTGCGGCCCCGTCGACGAGGTCGGCGACGAGCACCAGCTCGACTACCTGACCGCACTCACCGGCAGCGGCCCCGCCTTTCCCGCCCTGCTGGCGGCCAGCCTGATCGAGCACGCTCTGGATCAGGGGCTGCCCGAGGCGCTGGCGCGGCGTGCCGTGGTCGAGAGTCTGGCGGGTAGCCTGGCGCTGATCCGCCAGACCGATGCCGACCCCGGCGCGATCGTCGACCGCTTTCTCGCCTACGGCGGCATCACCACGCTAGGACTGGAGTCCATGGTCGACCACGGTTTCCGCGACGCGGTGAAAGAGGGTGTCGGTGCGGCCCATCGCGGCGCGCTCGAGGGCCGTCCTTCGAGTGGGTAGTGCACAGAAAGAACGATAATCCAAGCGGCGACGGTGACAGTCGAACAAAGACGCCAAGAGCCGCTCCACACAGGAGTTCCCCGCATGACGAACAACGATAACGCGGTCGTCGTCGCGACCTTCGTGCTCTACTTTCTGGTGATGCTGATCATCGGCTACGCCGCCTGGAAGCGCTCTTCGGATTTCTCCGACTATGTGCTCGGCGGGCGCTCGCTGGGCCCGTTCGCCACCGCCATCTCGGCCGGCGCCTCGGAGATGTCCGGCTGGCTGATGGTGGCGATGCCGGGTGCAGCCTACCTGTCCGGGCTCTCCGCGTTCTGGATCGCCGCCGGGCTGCTCGCGGGTTCGCTGCTCAACTGGCTGCTGGTCGCCCAGCGCCTGCGCGTCTACAGTTTCGTCGCCAACGATGCCCTGACCATCCCCGAGTTCCTGGCCGAGCGCTTCCAGCGCCACACCGGCGGGCTGCGTCTGGTCGCCTCCATCTTCATCATCGTCTTCTACCTGTTCTACACCAGCTCCGGGCTCGTCGCCGGCGGCAAGCTGCTCAATACCGTGTTCGGCATGAACTACGAGCTGGCGGTGGTGGTCGGCCTGCTGGCGATCGTCTCCTACACCTTCTTCGGCGGCTACCTGGCGGTCTCCTGGACCGACGTGCTGCAGGGCATCATGATGCTGCTGGCGCTGGTCGCGGTGCCGGTGGCGGCGGTAATGGAACTCGGTGGCGTCACGGCCTCGCTCGAGTCGGTGCGTGAGGCATCGCCGATGCTGTTGCGCTGGTTCACCGACGCCGCCAGCGGCGAGACGCTGGGCTGGATCGTCGTCGCCAGCTCGCTGGCCTGGGGCCTCGGCTACTTCGGCCAGCCGCACTCGCTGGCGCGTTTCGCCGGCATCGACGACCATCGCCACATCCCCCGGGCCCGTCTGCTCTCGGTGAGCTGGACCGGGATCGGTCTGGTCTGCGCGCTGGCGATCGGCGTGCTCGGGCACGGTTTCTTCCCCGCCGGGCTCGACGACGAGTGGCTCTCGGGGC
>NZNW01000030.1 GCA_002695065.1 Salinicola sp.
AATCACGAGCTGATTCGTCGCTGGCGGTTGAAGCAATCCCTCGGGCGCACCTGGCTCAGGCGCCCGGATATGCTGGAGAGCCGAACGTTGGATCGCGAACAGCGCAAGCTGCTCGACGAATTCATCGACGAACACGCCGCGGGAAGCAGGTCCTCCCGCGACGGCGGTGCATGAGGCGACAGCTCCTCGAACAGCGTGACTGTCGAGTGAAGTGATCGTCGACATGTGTCATCCACGAGTCCGATTCCGCCCCGACCGTTCGCCGGACGGGCGCCGGGATTACGAAACGCCCCCAGGGACGTTTCTTCAACGAGGAGCAAGACATGAGTAGCAAGAACAAGGTGATCCAGGCGCTCGAGAACGAGCAGATGAGCAAGGAAATCCCGGCGTTTGCGCCCGGCGACACCATCGTCGTCCAGGTCAAGGTCGTGGAAGGCAGCCGCGAGCGCCTCCAGGCTTTCGAAGGCGTCGTCATCGGCAAGCGTAACCGCGGTCTGAACTCCGCCTTCACCGTGCGCAAGATCTCCCACGGCGTCGGCGTCGAGCGTACCTTCCAGACCTACAGCCCGCTGGTGGCCGGTATCGAAGTCAAGCGTCGCGGCGACGTGCGCCAGGCCAAGCTCTACTACCTCCGCGAGCGCAGCGGCAAGTCTGCCCGCATCAAGGAAAAGCTGGGCTGATCCGGCCCGCGCCTCCGCTCGGAGGCGTATCCGGCTGGTCCGCAGGAAACCCCGTGAGTCGTTCGGCTCGCGGGGTTTCCGCGTTATGATGGCGCTTTTGGCCACGCCAGTTTGTCCGTCACGGAGCCGCATGAACGATCACGACCGACGCGATGCCTTCCTCGATGCGCTGTGGCTGGAGCGCGGCGCCAGCGAGCACACGCTGAGTGCCTATCGCCGCGATCTGACGGCCTGGATCGGCTATCTCGAAGCCCAGGAAGAACGGCTGCTCGCCCCGGGCGATAGCACGCTGGCGGCGTTCGTCGAGGCGTGTCGCGAGCGCTATCATGCGCGGTCCATCGCCCGGAAGCTCTCCTGCCTGCGCCGCTTCTACCGCTGGGCCCTGGCCGAAGGGCTAATGAGCCACGACCCGCTGGCGGAGATTCAGGCGCCGCGAGTGCAGCCGGGATTGCCATCGACGCTCGAGGAGCGCGATGTCGATCGCCTGCTGTTGGCGCCGGATGTGGAGACCGCGCTGGGATTGCGTGATCGCGCCATGCTGGAAGTGCTCTACGCCTGTGGTTTGCGGGTGTCGGAGCTGGTGGGGCTGACGCTGAATGCGGTCAACCTGCGCCAGGGGGTGGTGATGGTGCGCGGCAAGGGCGACAAGGAGCGTCTCGTGCCGCTGGGGGAAGAGGCCCTCGAGTGGGTCGAGCGCTATCTGCGTCAGGGCCGCAACGAGCTGATGCGGGACATTCGCCAGCCGCCGCTGTTTCCCGGGCGACACGACGGTTTCATGACCCGCCAGACCTTCTGGTACCGGCTCAAGCACTACGCCCAGCTTGCGGCCATCGACAAGCCGCTGTCGCCACATACGCTGCGTCACGCCTTCGCGACTCATTTATTGAATCATGGGGCCAATTTACGTGTCGTACAGTTGCTGCTGGGTCACAGTGACCTGTCGACCACGCAGATCTATACCCACGTGGCCCAGGCGCGCCTGGAAGCGCTGCACGCCCAACACCACCCGAGAGGTTGAACATGAGAAGTCGTTTACTGCCCGCCCTTGCCCTGACGGGCGTGGTCCTGGCGCCGAGTGCGTTCGCCGAGCCCCCCGCCGATCTCGCCGACAAGCTGAATGCCCATGGCGGCCAGCCGCTGCCGATCGAGGCCATCGACGATTCACCGGTACCGGGGCTCTACGAGGTGCGCCTGCGCGGCGGTAACACGCTCTACTCGGACGCCGACGGCCAGTACCTGATCGTCGGCGATCTCTACGAGAACGCCGAAGACGGCATGGTCAACCTGACCGAACAGGCGGCCAATCAGCGCCGCAAGGCCCTGGTCGACGCCGTTCCCGAAGATCAGCGCGTGGTCTACAAGCCGGCCGGGAAGGTGAAGGCCAGGCTCACCGTGTTCACCGATCCCACCTGTCCGTACTGTCACAAGCTGCATGCCGAGATGTCCCAGCTCAACGACATGGGGATCGAGGTAGACTATCTGGCCTTTCCTCGCATGGGCCCCAACTCCGACGCGGCACGGCAGCTCGCCAAGGTCTGGTGCGCCGACAACCGCTCCGAGGCGATGAGCGCTGCGTTTCGCGGTGACGAGGTGGAGGCGCCGAAAAGCTGCGATGCCACCATCGCGTCCCAGTATCGACTCGGCGTCGAGTCCGGCATCCAGGGGACGCCCGCGATCATCTTCCCCGACGGCAAGATGGTGCCCGGCTACCTGCCGGCGAAGCGTCTGGCGGCGATGCTCGACGTGAACGCCGACGGCGACAGCTGATGCCCGGCGTGAATCCCTCCGAGTCAGCTTGACAAGGGGGGCTGGGCTTTCTACCGTGACCGCCCTTCAGGGCGCTTTGTGGATGAAATCCGTTCGACAGAGGACAGGTGCCGTGACCGCGGCCACCGCTCCGGAGGGTGATGCGACCAGTACAACCGAGCAGGGGAGAGCGACATCTTGGATCCGGTGAGAGTGGGTATCTGCGGGCTGGGCACCGTGGGCGGTGGCACCTTCGACGTTCTGACGCGCAACGCCGACGAGATCGCTCGTCGCGCGGGTCGTCCCATCGTCATCGAGCAGGTGGGTGCGCGTCGTGACAATCCCCATTGCGACACCTCCGGGGTCAAGGTGACGCGTGACATCTTCGAAGTCGCGCGCAACCCCGACATCGATGTGCTGGTGGAACTGATCGGCGGCTACGACGTCGCCCGCGAGCTGGTGATGACGGCGATCGAGCACGGCAAGCACGTGGTCACCGCCAACAAGGCGCTGATCGCCGTCCACGGCAACGAGATCTTCCACGCCGCCCACAAGAAGGGGGTGATCGTCGCCTTCGAAGCGGCCGTGGCCGGTGGCATTCCGGTGATCAAGTCGCTGCGCGAAGGCCTCGGCGCCAATCGCATTCAGTGGCTGGCCGGCATCATCAACGGGACCGGCAACTACATCCTGACCCACATGCGCGACGAGGGCCGGGCGTTCGAGGACGTCCTCGCCGAAGCCCAGGCGCTGGGCTATGCCGAGGCCGACCCGACCTTCGACGTCGAAGGCATCGATGCCGCCCACAAGCTGACGATTCTCGCCTCCATCGCCTACGGCGTGCCGCTGCAGTTCGATCGCGCCTATACCGAGGGTATCGCGCGGATCACCGCCGAGGACGTCGAGCAGGCCGATAACCTGGGCTACACCATCAAGCATCTGGGCATCACCCGTCGCGGCGACAACGGCGTCGAGCTGCGCGTGCATCCGACGCTGATTCCCAAGGAGCGGCTGCTGGCCAATGTGCACGGGGTCAAGAACGCCATCGCCGTGATGGGCGACGCCGTGGGGCCGACCCTCTACTATGGTGCTGGCGCCGGTGCCGAGCCTACCGCCTCCGCCGTCGTTGCCGATCTGCTCGACGTGGCCCGCAATATCGCCACCGCCCACAGCTATCGGGTGCCCTACCTCGCCTTCAGCGGCGTCAACGACGAAGCCAACGCGCTGCCGATCCTGCCGATGGAAGAGATCGTCACGGCGTACTATCTGAGGCTGCTGGCGGTGGACCGCCCCGGCGTGCTGGCGCGGGTGGCGACGATCCTTGCCGAGCAGGGGATCTCGATCGAGGCGATCATCCAGAAGGAAGCCACCGAGGGTGAACTGGTGCCGATCATCCTGCTGACGCACCGGACCCGTGAGAAGCACATGAACGAGGCGATCCGTCAGCTGGAATCGCTGGCCGACATCGCCGGGCCGGTGACGCGAATCCGCGTCGAGTCGCTGGACGAGCAGGAATAAGCCGAGAAGGAAGAGGTGAGATACAAGAGGGAAGACAGGCCAGCATTGGTTCTCTGGTTTTTTGGGTTTCTCTTCGCTCTTTCAGGCGCAACGCGCCGATCTTCCATCTTCAAGCGGCGCAGCCGCGATCTTTCCGAAGGAACCGAAGATGCGTTATATCAGTACGCGCGGCCAGGCGCCGGCGCTGAATTTCGAGGAAGTGGTGCTGACCGGCATGGCGGTCGACGGCGGGCTCTACGTGCCCGAGACGGTGCCGCAACTGTCGCCTGAAGAACTCGCTTCGATGGCCGGGCTCTCCTATGCCGAGATCGCCTTCCGGGTGATGAAGCCGTTCGTCGGCGGCGAGATCGACGACGAGACGTTCCGTGGGCTGGTGCGCGACACCTACGCGACGTTCAGCCACGAGGCGGTGGTGCCGCTCAATCAGCTCGACGCCAACCACTTCCTGCTCGAGCTGTTCCATGGCCCGACCCTGGCGTTCAAGGATGTCGCGCTGCAGCTGCTGGGGCGCATTCTCGACCACTTCCTGGCCAAGCGTGGCGAACGTGCCGTGATCATGGGCGCCACCTCCGGCGATACCGGCTCGGCGGCGATCGAGGGCTGTCGCCACTGCGATCATCTGGATATCTTCATCCTGCATCCGCACAACCGGGTCTCCGAGGTGCAGCGACGCCAGATGACCACGGTACTGGCGGACAACGTCTTCAATATCGCCATCGAGGGCAACTTCGACGATGCCCAGGCGATGGTCAAGGCGAGCTTCGCCGACCAGGCTTTCCTCGACGGCGAGCGGCTGGTGGCGGTCAACTCGATCAACTGGGCGCGGATCATGGCCCAGATCGTCTACTACGTGGCTGCCGGCGTGGCGCTGGGTGCACCGCATCGCGAGGTCAGCTTCTGCGTGCCGTCGGCCAACTTCGGTAATCTCTTTGCCGGCTACATGGCTTACCGGATGGGCCTGCCGGTCAAGCAGTTCGTCATCGCCACCAACGCCAACGACATTCTTCACCGCACGCTGGCCGACAACGACTTCTCCAAGCGTGAACTGGCGGCGACGCTGGCACCGTCGATGGATATCGTGGTGTCGTCGAATTTCGAGCGGCTGCTGTTCGACGCTTACGATCGCGATGGCGACGCCGTGCGGGAGCTGCTGGAACGCTTCCAGAGCGAACCAGCGGTGCTGGCTGAAGCGCCGCTGGCCAGGCTGCGTGAGAAATTCTCGAGCTTCAGCGTCGACGACGACACCATCCTGGCAGCGATTCGCGATGCGCATCATCGCACCAAGGAGCTGCTCGATCCGCATACCGCCACCGGTTACCGGGCAGCGGAGCGCGCACGTGCCGATGCCGTGACGCCGATGATCACGCTGGCAACGGCGCACCCGGCCAAGTTCGCCGAGGCGGTGGTCAAGGCGGGCTTCTCCGGCGTGCCGCTGCCACCGCACATGGACGATCTGCTCGAGCGCGAAGAGCGCTACAGCGTACTGCCTGCCGACCTGAAAGCCGTGCAGGCGTTCGTCGCCGACAACCGGCGCTGAGCCGAGGCGCACGGCGCGAAACGCAGTCTTGGGATGGCAGAGCGAGGACAAGTCATGTTGAAGATCTGGGGACGGGCGAACTCCACCAACGTCAAGAAGGTGCTGTGGTGTGCCGCCGAGCTGGAGCTGCCCTTCGAACGGCTCGACGCGGGCGGCGCCTATGGCGTGGTCAACGAACCCGCCTACCGGGCCATGAACCCCAACGGCCTGATCCCTTGTATACAGGATGACGACCTCGTGCTTTGGGAATCCAACGCCATCGTGCGCTATCTGTGTGCCAGATATGGTCGCGACTCCCTGCATGACGAGGATCCCGCAGTGCGCGCCGGGGCCGACAAGTGGATGGACTGGACGACATCGTCACTGGCATCGCCCTTCAGGGATCTGTTCTGGAATACGGTGCGCCTGCCGGTCGAGCAGCGCGACGACAAGGCTGCCGAAAAAGGGCTTGCCGCCTGCGGCGCGCTACTCGGCATGGCAGACCGGACATTGGCCGAACGGCCTTTTTTGTCGGGGCCGGCGTGGGGGATGGGGGATATCCCGCTGGGCTGCTTCGCCTACGCCTGGTTCGAGATGGATATCGCGCGTCCCGACCTGCCGCACCTGGCAGCTTGGTACACGCGGCTGCAGTCGCGCCCGGCCTATCGCGAGCACGTCATGACTGCACTCACCTGAGTTCTCGATGCCTGTTTTCCCAACTTCGCCCGCTGCGATTCGCGACCACTCCCGTCGTCGCATTCAGCCGCGCTCCCGCGACGAAGACGTCTATCGGCGCGGACTGGCCGCCGGGCTCTCCGAGCTTCAGGCGCGGATTCTCGCCGGCCGCCTTCACGGCCACGAGGGCCCGCTCGAGGCGCTGACCGCACCGGCGCTGCGCTACCTCAGCCATCCCGAGCAGCTTTGCGACGCTCGCCGTGGCGCCGAGCGCATCGCGCGGGCGGTGAGCGAGGGCGAACACATCGGCATTCTCACCGACTACGATGTCGACGGCATCACTTCCCACGTGGTGATGCTGCGTTCGATGATCGAGCTGTTCGGCGTGCCGGCGGCAAAGCTGCACAGCCTGATCGGGCATCGAATCAACGACGGCTACGGCATCAGCCTGCCGCTGGTCGAGCGCACCCTGGCGCTGAAGCCGCGCCCCAGCCTGGTGATCACCGCCGATTGCGGCTCATCGGACGAGCCGCGGATCGCCCGGCTGCGCGAGGCCGGAATCGACGTGGTGGTGACCGATCACCATGCGCTGCCGGTGGAGGGCCCCCCGACCTCCGCCTATGCCACCATCAATCCCACGCGCCCCGATTGCAGCTATCCCGACAAGACCATTGCCGGATGCATGGTCGCCTGGCTGATGATGTCGCTGACCCGCTCGGTGCTGGTGGAGCAGGGCGTGCTGTCGGCATCGACGCCGAAGCTCTCGCCGTGGCTCTCCTACGTGGCGCTGGGTACGGTGGCCGACTGCGTCTCGCTGGGGGCGAGTGCCGCCAATCGCGCCGTGGTGACCTACGGCTTGAAGCTGATCAATCGGATGGAATCCGCCTGCTGGCGCGTCATGGCGGAGCGCCTCGGTGCCGACAGCGTACCGTTCGATGCCGAGACGCTGGCGTTCCAGATGGGGCCGCGCATCAACGCCCGCTCGCGCCTGGACGACCCCTATGCGGCACTGCACTACATGCTGGCGGTGGACGACGGCATCGCTCGCCAGCATCTTCAGGTCCTCGACGATGACAACCAGGCACGCAAGGCGCTGGAGGCGGACATGGTCGAGAGCGCCCGGGCGCTGGCCAGGCCACAGCTGGACGAGAACTGGCCGGCGCTGGTGATCCATCTGCCGGAAGGACACGCCGGCGTGCAGGGCATCGTCGCCTCGCGGCTGGTGCAAGCCTACGGCAGACCGACGCTGGTGCTGACACCGGCGACCGCGCCGGACATGCTCACCGGTTCCGGACGCTCGATCGAGGCGTTGCATCTGCGCGATGCGCTGCAGCGCGCTCACGAGCTCTCGCCCTCGAGTCTGCCACGTTTCGGTGGGCACCGGGGGGCCGCCGGCGTGGGGGTACCGCTGGCCGAGATGGAGGCGTTTCGGCGCGCGTTCCTGCAGGCGGTGCGGGAGCAGCTCGGCGAGCGGGAGCTGTTTCCCGTCGTATGGACCGACGGCGCGCTGACAGCCTCGCAAATGAGCCTCTCGACGCTGGACGAGCTCGAAGCCCTGGCGCCCTACGGCCGCGAGTTCGATGCGCCGCTGTTCGAGGCCGAGTTCTTCGTCGAGCAGCTGCGTCCGGTAGGCGCCGAGGGCAATCACCTGATGCTCGAACTCTCCTGCGACGCGGTCGTCTGCCGGGCGATCTGGTTCCGCGCGCTCAATCCCGGGGAAGCCGCGCCGATCTCGCTGGGCGACAGGGTGCGCTGCGCCTTCAAGCTGTCTCGCAATCGCTGGAAGGGGCGGGAGTCGTTGCAGCTGATGATCGAGCACGCCGAGCGCCTTTAGGAGAATAGAAAATACTGACTGAACGGCTGCGCGAGCTCGGCGTTTCCGGTGAATCACTGCGTTGTGCGGTGCCGGGGCGTCGGTCCGATCGGAATCCTCGCTACCCCATGGGCTCCGGTTGCTCCGCTCGCCGGTTTGTTCAGCATTTCCTCGGCTCATCGGGGTCATGGGATGCCCGCTGACTTCTTGCCGTCTGCTTTATAGACTTGCCGTTATAATCCCTCGGCGGCGCCACAAGCGCCGACGCTGAATTCGACTGCCTATCCGGCGGCACAACGACAACAAGGGGGTCCGCATGGAACGGGTCTATCGCCACCGTCCCCACGAGGACGTGCTGGCCATCCTGCTGGGGGCGTCCTGCGCTGCCCTCGGCCTGGCGCTCTATCATCACGCCCAGATATTGATCGGCAGTACCGCGGGGATCGCGCTGCTGGTGACCTACGTCACCGGATGGAACTTCGGGCCGGTCTTCTTCTTGGTCAACCTGCCGTTCTATTGGCTGGCCTGGCGCCGCATCGGCCACCATTTCACTTTCAAGACCTTTGGTGCGGTGGCGTTGCTGTCGTGGATATCCTGGATGCTGCCGGACTGGCTGGAGATCGGCACGGTCGACCCGCTGTTCGCGGCGCTGGCAGGGGGCAGCCTGATCGGCCTGGGCGTGCTGTTCCTGTTCCGTCACCGTGGCAGCCTCGGCGGGTTCAACATCCTCGCGGTCTACCTGCAGGATCGTTACGGCTGGCCGGCGGGGAAGGTGCAGATGGGCCTGGACGGCCTGATCATGCTGGCCGCGTTCTTCGTGCTGCCGGTCACCAACGTGCTCTATTCGATCGTCGGCACCGTGGTGCTGGGGGCGATTCTCACCATCAACCACCGCCCGGGGCTCTATACCGGCGTCAGTCAGAGCTGAAGGCCCTGGTGCGAAAGCGGCTTCAACCGGCGCCGGCGTTCAATAGTTGGGCCACAACCCCGGCGTGACCAGCTCGAGCAGATGGTTGTCCGGATCGCGGAAGTAGAGACTCACGCTCCCTTTCGGCCAGCGGGTCCGGCCTTCGATCTCGATCCCTCGAGCGGCGAGATGCGCCTCCCAGTCGTCGAGACTTGCGCTCGGAATCGCCAGCGCCAGATGCTGGCGACCGGCGCCGTCATGGGGAGGAATCGTGCCCATGCCGTGGGGCAGATCGACCGTCTCACCGGTCTGGCCCTGCTGGAACACCAGCAGCATGGTGTCGCCGGTGGGGTAGGCGGTGAAGCGCTCGTCCTCGAGATGAGGCTCGAGGCCGAGCACCTGGGCGAAGAAGTCCCGGGCCCGCTTCATGTCGGCCGTGTAGAGAACGCTTTCGATGACGCCGCCCAGCGGTGGCGCGTGGTGTGGTGAAGTCATCGTTTTCTCCTTGCCGGTTGCGCTCTTGGCTGGCTGCGATCAGCCTCGCAGCCAGAACCACCAGACGATGAACAGAATCACCGCAATGCCCAGGGTATTGAGCAGAAGTGTCATGCCGTCGCTTCCTTTGCGTCGATCTTGGTTGGCGGACGTTGACCGCCACCGGGTCGCAGCAGGCGTAGCCGATTGGCGTTGCTGACCACCGTCACCGACGACAGCGACATTGCCAGCGCCGCGATCATCGGGGACAGCAGTAGCCCGGTGAGCGGGTAGAGTATACCGGCGGCAATCGGGATGCCCAACGCGTTGTAGCCGAAGGCGCCCCACAGGTTCTGCTTGATGTTGGAGAGCGTCGCGCGGCTGATGGCGATGGCGTCACCGACGCCGTGCAGCGAGTTTCGCATCAGCGTCATGCCGGCGCTCTCGATGGCGATATCGGTACCCTGGCCGATGGCAAAGCCCACGTCGGCCTGCGCCAGCGCCGGGGCGTCGTTGATACCGTCTCCGACCATGCCGACACGCTCGCCCGCCTGCTGCAGCTCGGCGATCACCCGCTGCTTGTCCTCGGGCATCAGTTCGGCGCGCACGTCATCAATCCCCGCTTCGTGGCCGATGGCTGCCGCGGCCGCTCGATTGTCACCGCTCAGCATCACCACCTTCACTCCTTCTGCTCGCAGGCGCGCGATCGCCGCGCGGCTGTCCGGACGCAGCGCATCGCGCACCGCAAACAGCGCTGCCAGCTGCCCGCCGCTGGCTAGATAGATCACGCTGGTCGCCTGCGCCTGCCACTTTTCCGCCTCGGCCGCAGCGGGGTCGATGTCGATGCCGTGCTTCCTCATCAGCGCCGCGTTTCCCAGCAGCACCCGGATGCCACCGTCCAGCGTGGCGGCGACGCCGCGACCGGTCAGGCTCTGGAAGTCATGAATCACCAGGCTATCCGTGGCATCGCCGACATGCGCCATCAGGGCATCGGCCAGCGGATGCTCCGAACCGCGCTCCAGGGCGGCCACCACGGCATCGACGCGCGGTTGCTCCTGCCAGTAGCGGCTGTCGGTGACGCTTGGCTTGCCGACCGTCAGTGTTCCGGTCTTGTCGACCACCAGCGTGGTCAGGCGGCTGGCCGTCTGCAGCGCTTCCCCATCACGGACCAGAACGCCGTATTCGGCGGCCTTGCCGATACCGATCATGGTCGAGATCGGCGTCGCCAGGCCCAGCGCGCAGGGGCAGGCGATGATCAGTACGGTGGTCGCCGCCACCAGCATGTGAACGAGCTGCGGCGGCGGACCGAAATCGAGCCAGATCATCGCCGTGATCACGGCGATGATCATCACGCTGGGCACGAAGATCGCCGAGACCTTGTCCGCCAGCGCGCCGATCGGCGGTCGCGACTCCTGGGCACGGGAGACCTGGTCGACGATACGACCCAGTCGGGTGTCGTCTCCGACGTGGGTCGTGCGATAGATCAGACCGCCCTTGCCATTGACGGTACCGGCGCTGACCCGATCCCCCCGGGCCTTGCGTATCGGCGCCGGCTCGCCGGTGAGCATCGACTCGTCGATGAAGCTTTCGCCATCCTCGACGGTCCCGTCGACCGGCAGGCGCTCGCCCGGGCGCACCCGGATCCGGTCGTCGACCCGGACTTGCCCGAGCTCGATATCGCGCTCCTCTCCGTCACGGATCACCCGGGCCGTCTTGCTCTGCAGGTCGAGCAAGCGGGAGAGCGCCTGGCTGGTGCGACCGCGGGCGCGCAGTTCCAGCGTCTGGCCGATGCCGATCAGACCGACGATCATCAGCGAAGCTTCGAAATAGAGATGACGGGAAGCCTCGGGAATCGCCGTGGGCACGATCAGTACGGCCATCGAATAGAGCCATGCCGCCGCGCTGCCCAGGGCGATCAGGGTGTCCATGTTGGCCTGGTGATGGCGAAACGCCTTCCAGGCGCCGTCGAAGAAGCGGCGGCCGGCGGTTGCCAGCACGCCCAGGGTGGCGAGCCCCAGCAGTAGCCATACCCAGCGTTCGCCACCGACGAGTCGCGGGGTATGGACGAACATCGCCAGCATCATCGGCACGCCCAGCGCCAGGCTGACCGTCGATTCGATGGCATGGCGGCGGGCCTGACGGGAGGCGTTCTGCTGGCGCTTCGTGGCAGCCTCGCGCAGATCCTCGATCGGCGAGGCACCGTAGCCGGCGCTCTCGACCGCCGCGACCAGGTCGGCAGTGGTGGCCTGGCCGCTGACCTGGGCCGTCTCGCTGGCGAAGTTGACCTGGGCATGCTGCACGCCCGGCGTCCTGGACAATGCCTTCTGCACCGCGTTGACGCAGCCGGCGCAGGTCATGCCGCTGATCGACAGGCGCTGCCGTCGCCCCACCTCCGAATCCGTCTCGTCCGCCGCAGCGGATGACGTCGGGATATCGGCTTCGACGGGAGCTTCCTCGTCCGGTGGATAGCCGGCCTCGGCCAGCAGTCGGGCGATCCGCTGCCGCGACAGCGTGCTGACGACCTGGAGGCGCTTGTCGTCCGGCTCGCCGCTGATGTCGGCGTGTTCGTCCTCGGCCTGGACCGCCCTGCGCATCCGGCCCACGCAACCCTGGCAGTGCATGGCGTCGACGCGATACTGGTAGCGGCTCATGAACGTCTCCTCGCGGTTGCAGGGCAATCCCCGCCGGCCTCGGGCGCCTGCTCGATCAGTCGGCAGATGCTATGGCCGTCGGGCGTGCCGTCCGGCAGGTGCGACCACTCCCGCATCGCCCTCTCCATGCGATCCGCCAGGGCCTGGAGTTCGCGAATCCGGGCATGGATCTGCGGCAGGCGGGCGGCCAGCAGGTCGCGCACCAGTGGGCAAGGGGAGTCGCCCTGATCCGCCTGTTCCAGGATGTCGGCGATCTCCTTGAGACTGAAGCCCAGCGTCCTCGCCCGCTGGATGAAACGCAGCCGATCGAGATCGCGCTGATCGAACAGCTGATAGCCGTTGTCGGGATCGCGGCGCGGGTTGAGCAACGATTGTCGCGCGTAGTGGCGTACCGTCTCGGGGGTGACGCCTGCGGCCCGGGCTAGTTCGGTGACCTTCATCGGATATCCTCGCTGAGCCTGTCATGAACATGAGTCTAAAACCTGGGTGTTACCCATTGGTCAAGGCGTGACAGCAGGCATTCGTTTTCACTGCCGACCGGCTATAGCCGTTGGTCTTACGACCAAAGAAATGTCCAAAAGGCGATTAAAACGACCGTTTGCTAATTGACGCTAAACCACCATTCCGTCACAACGGGAAGTGACAAGTCGAGCCTTTCCCACGCGGGGAAGTGGCTTGGAAAACAACGGAATCACCGACCGCATGATAGGCAAGCAAGACGCCGCCGCGGCGGCTTCCTGGGTCCAGGGGAAACCAATCATGATCATTCGTTATCGTCGTCTATCGTTGGCCATTGCACTGGTGAGCGCCGCCGCATCGGGGCAGGCCGTGGCGGGAGCGTTCCAGCTACAGGAGCAGAGCGTCAGCGGCCAGGGGACCTCCTGGGCCGGGCGCTCCTCCAATGTGCAGGACGGTTCCATCGTCTTCGGCAACCCGGCCGGCATGTCGTTCCTCGACCGCGCCCAGGTCACCGCGGGCACCCACTATATCGATGCAAGCTCGGACATCAGCAACGACAGCGGCACCCAGCCGGCGCTCACGCCGGGCGGTGTTGCCGTGGTCGGCACCCAGGGCAGCAGCGACGGCGACATGATCCCCCACAAGGCGGTGCCGTTCGGCTACTACGTTCAGCCGATCAACGATCGCTGGAGCTTCGGCCTCGGCGTCTATGCGCCGTTCGGCCTGGTCACCGACTACAGCGACGATTTCAAGGGACGCTACTTCGGCAACTACAGCGATCTGGAGATCATCACCGCCCAGCCCACGCTGTCGTACCGCTTCAACGACAAGTTCGCCATCGGCTTCGGCGTGACCTACAACCACATCAAGGGCGAGCTGGAGAGCAAGTCGCCCAACCCGCTCAATCCGACAGCCGCCGGTGACGGCACCGTCAACGTCAAGGGTGACGACGACGCCTGGGGCTACAATATCGGCATGATCTACCGTCCGGTGGAGTCCACCACCCTGGGTCTCACCTACCGCTCCAAGGTCGAATACCACCTCACCGGCGACGTCGACGCCTCCAACGTCTTCGGCGGGGTCGGTGCGGGTGGCCCGGTATTCCTCAACGCCGACGGCGACGCCTCGCTCGACATCACCCTGCCCGAGACCATCGACTTCTCGGTGACCCACCAGCTCGACGACCGCTGGACGGTGATGGCCGGGGCGACCTACATCCGCTGG
Source organism: Salinicola sp. (assembly GCA_002695065.1). Classification (GTDB taxonomy): domain Bacteria; phylum Pseudomonadota; class Gammaproteobacteria; order Pseudomonadales; family Halomonadaceae; genus Salinicola. Next base: position 13,661 of record NZNW01000030.1, read on the forward strand.
AGCCGCTTCGACCAGTTGGTAGTCGACAACGACCTGGGGCTGGATATCAACGAACAGCAGGACTACCGCGATACCTGGCAGTATGCCGCCGGTCTCGCCTACCAGCTCAACCCGGCCTGGACCCTGCGCGGCGGTATCGCCTACGACCAGTCGCCGGTCAAGGACGCCCACCGCAGCCCACGCGTGCCCACGGCGGACCGCACCCTGGTCTCGATCGGCGCCGGCTGGACGCCGATCCCCGACCTGACCATCGATGCCGCCTACAGCTACATCTGGGAAGATCGCGCCGACGTCGATCTGCAGGACGAAAACGGTAACTCCTATCAGGCCGAATACGACAACTCGCTCAACCTGTTCGGCGTGCAGGCGACCTATCGCTTCTAGGCCCTGGGTTCGTCTATCGACGCTCCCGCTCGACCACTCTGCGACCCCGGCCTTGGCCGGGGTCGTCGCGTAATGGCGGGCGTGTCGGTCTGGCGGCGCATCGACGCCAGCCTTACGGCGCCCGAATCCGGGGCGATCGTTAAGATGCACAACTGTCATCATTCGTTTCCGAACCGTTACACAATTAAAAACTTGGTCACTCATTCGCCCTCCCTGGGCGATGGAGAGGCGAGATACTAAGTGAACTCCAGGCAGACGACTCAGGCCTCCCTTTCCATCAAGGAGACTATCGATGGCCCCTTCCGTGAACTCAGATCGCGAAATCGAGACACCGGATACCGCTGGCGCACCGGCGGACTCTCCGCAGTGGGTGTCGACGCTGGTCAGGGCCATCGCCTCGGGCAAGACCGACGGCGAGACAGAAGAGACCGACGCTGCGGAGAAGCCCGAGCAGACCTCCGATACGTCGCTGAGCGCCGAGCAGATACGTGACAAGTACGATATCCCGGATTTCACCGGCGACGGCCTGATGGAGGCCGAGGTCGATGAAAAAGACGATGACGGCAACCGCAAGACGGTGGGGCAGAAGGCTGCCGAGGATTTCATCCAGGGCATCCGCGATGACGTCAAGAGCGGCAAGCTCGGTGAAGAGTCGGACGAAGCGAAGCTGGTCGACCTGATCGATGCCCAGGGGGCCACCGATCATGGCTACGATCTCTATGGCTACGTCGAGCTGATCGAGTCTGGCGGCACGACCTATCGCCAGGCACAGACGGAGCCGACACATCTCACCGGTGACGATGCCAAGGCGATCATCGACGAGGACGAACTGGCCAAGCAGATATCCGAGCTGATGCAGAAGGAGGGTATCAGCAGGCGCTATGACGATTCGCTGCAGGGGGCTATCGAAAGCGTCCCCGACGACAAGCGTGAGGCGATCAGCGACAAGGTCAACGAAGCGCTATTCGACGCCGACGGCAAGGCCAACCTCGAGTTCGAGGATTACGTCATCGCGATGAAGGAGAAGGCGGACGCGACGGAAGACGAGGCGCTCTCGGACAGGATTCAGGCTGAAGTCGACAACTATTTCGAAGCACTGCAAGCGCTGGAGCCGGATAGCTACAAGGACCGGAAGCAGGCCTTCGACCAGAACATGATGACCCATCAGCTCGACGGCTACATGGAAAATCCCGACTCGGTGGATGCGGAAAATGTCAGCACGGGGCTGCGCGACACCATTGATATCGTGCAGGGGGGCATCAACAGCGCGCTTCAGCATCTGGACAAGACCGACAAGTCCTACAACGCTTATCAAACCCTGAACCGCGATCTGGAATCGTTCAAGTCGTCACTATCCAAGTTGTCGGCGGGCGAGCACAAGAAACTCGCCGAATCCCTGCGCCTGGCGACGGAGGTCACCAACCGGCCGGGTATCAGTCAGGCGGAAAAGGACAAGCTGTTCCAGAAGATCGTCAACGACAATCTGACAGCGTTGCCAGAGGCGGAAAAAGGGACCTTCAAGAAGGTTCTCGATTCGGCCAGCTCCAGCGGCACGCTGGGTGCCATGAGCGGGATGATGAGCCTCATCAGCGGTGGCATGCAGATATCCAATGGCGGCTGGGACGAGATGACCACCGATGAGCGGGTGGGGGCCGTCCGGGACTTGGTGGGGGCGCTCAGTTTCGGCAACGATTTTGCCAAGTTCGGTTCGAATCTCATCGAGACGCTGGGCGGAAAGCGCGAGGTGCCCGGCATCGAAGGCGGCGTGCCGCGCGCCAATGCGACCGCCTGGCTTGGGCTGCTGGGCGACAACTTCCCTGACATCTGGAGATCCGGCGCCGACGTCAAGGCCGATCTCTTCGCCGAAAACATCAGTCTGCGCGTGGACAACGGGTCCCGGAGTCTCGGCAATCAAGGCATTCCACTCGACGATCTCGATGAGAACGGGCGGAGAAACTTCGACAAGCTGGCGGAAAACCTGGGCAACCAAATGATCGACACCGGCACCAGGACCTCGGGCACCGACATCGCCAAGAAGGTGGGGCGCTCGTATCTGCGCTTCATGGGGGGCGCGGGCCTGGATATCACCGGCGGCGTCATGGATCTCGTCACCGGCGTCAAGAAGCTCAAGGACGCCGATACGGCGCTGGAGAGAGCCGGTGCCGGTATTCAGATAGGGCTGGGCTCCTCGACCACCGGCATGGCGATCGCCAACACGGTCTCGATGTTCGCCCCCAGTGGCAGCAACCTTGCCGCCAACCTCGGTGGTATCGGCACCCGCGTGATGAGCGGGATCTTCATGGGGGCGCGCGTGGCTGGTCCCATCCTGGGCGTCGTCGGCACCGTCTTCGGCGTCGCCGGAACGCTGATCGCCGAAGCGATCAATCATCAGAAAATGCAGAAGCTGACCGATTCCCAGGGAGAGTTCTTCAAGGATCTCTCCGAGTACGGCGTGACCGAGGAGGATTGGGGCGACAAGCTCGAGTTCGCCCGCTACGAGTCCTACATGTACGGCGGCCGGGATTCGCCCGACGACCAGTCGATCTTCGACTACCAGTCGAAGGAGTGGCAGCACTTCCAGGATACCGAGGGCAAACACGGCAGCTCGCTCTCCCGGCTGGCGCCCCATCTGCACAAGGACGGTGACCCCGGCACCGAGAATCTGTGGGAGAAACATCTGACCGGTGGCACCACGCGGCAGACCGGCAAGGACCATGTCAGCAAGACCGACGACTGGCGCCCCTGGAGCGACACTGACCTGGAGGCCGGCGACGAAGGCCTGGGCACCGACGAGCTGCGTCGAAACTCCCGCATGGACGCGATGATGACGCTCTATGGCAAGGATTTCTTTGATGTCCATAAAGCAGAAATCGACACCGTCGCCGCCGTGTGGGACGACTGGAACGGCAGCGATGCCATCGTCAGCCGAGATGATCTTCGGGATATCGTGGCGGACGAGGGAAAGAGTCAGGAGGAGCAGGATGCTGCACAGTTCCTGCTGGACGAGAACGGCTTCTACGACGGGTTGGACTCGTTGAAACAGGGCGGAGACGGTGACGCCAAGATCAGCACCAACGATCTCGACACCTGGCTGGAAGAGCTCGGCGAGGACAGCGTGGAGGAGTATCGACAGACAGCGGCGGCCAACGATTATGGTTCCGCGTTCCTGCAGGATCACTCGGCCGAACTCCAGACGATCGCCGAGCGCTGGAATGACTGGAACGGCAAGGACGATATCGTCAGCCGGACGGATCTTCAGAAGATTGTCGACGATGGCGGCAGGAGCGATGCCGAGCATGACGCGGCGCGTTTCCTGCACGAGAACGAGGGGTTCTTCAACGCCCTGGACACCTTTCAGAAAGGCGGCAACGGCGACGGCAAGATCAGTACGAAAGATTTCGACGACTGGTTTGCCACCATTGGTGAAGGTGACCTGGATGGCTATCGTCAGGCCTCGGTCGTGGGAGATTACGACATCGATTTCTATCGTGACAACGAGGAGGCGCTGACAGTGGCGATCGACAGTTGGGACGACTGGAACGGCAAGGACGACATCGTCAGCCGCGATGATCTCGACAAGATCGTCGATGACAAGGATCGTGACGAAAGCGAACAGGAGGCGGCGACACTGCTATCCGAGGATCAGGGGCTGTTCGCGGTGCTCGATACCTTCAAGAAAAGCGATGGCAGCGACGGCAAGATCAGTACCAAGGATCTCAACGCCTGGCTCGAGACGATCGGCGTCGAGCGGCGCGCCTGAGATCGGGCAGCCACTCGACGCAAGCTGACGGACTCGCCCCCGGCCATCTGGCCGGGGGGTGTCGTTCGGGCTGCTTTTCTTCCATCCGAACCGAGGCTACCAGATCACCACCCGCTTTTCGGGCGGCAGGTAGAGATCGTCGCCGGGCGTGACATCGAAGGCGTCGTACCACGCATCCATGTTGCGCACGATGCCGTTGACGCGGAACTGCGACGGCGAGTGGGGGTCGCCCTGCACCCGATTGATCATCTCCTCTTCGCGCATCAGGCGACGCCAGACCTGGCCCCAGGCCAGGAAGAAGCGCTGGTCACCGGTGAAGCCGTCGATGACCGGCGCGGGGTTGCCATCGAGCGAGCGGTGATAGGCACCCAGGGCGATGTTGAGTCCGCCGAGATCGCCGATGTTCTCGCCCATCGTCAGCTGCGGGTCGAGCGAGTAGCCCGGCACCGGTTCGTACTGGGCGTACTGCTGCCCGAGGTGTCTGGCCAGTTCGTCGAAATGCTCGGCGTCGGTGGTCGTCCACCAGTCGGTCAGCATGCCGGTACCGTCCGACTTGCGGCCCTGATCGTCGAAACCGTGGCTCATCTCGTGGCCGATCACCGCGCCGATGCCACCGTAGTTGACCGCCGGATCGGCGTTCGGATCGAAGAAGGGCGGCTGCAGGATCGCCGCCGGAAACACGATCTCGTTGCGTGAGGGCGAATAGTAGGCATTGACGGTCTGCGGGTTCATGAACCACTCGTCCCGGTCCACCGGACCGCCGAGCTTGGCCAGATCGTCCTGCCAGTGCCACTGGCGCACGGCTCCGATATCGCCGTAAAGATCGTTTGAACTGATGTCCATCCCTGCATAGGTTTCCCATTCATCGGGATAGGCGATCTTGGCGGTGAAGGCGTCGAGCTTTTCCAGCGCCCGCTGACGGGTCCGGTCGGTCATCCAGCTCACCTGGTGTTGCAGACGATCGCGATAGGCGTCTTCGAGATTGGCGACCAGCGTCTCCATCTCGCTCTTGGCCCGGGGCGGGAAGTGCAGCATCACGTAGAGCTTGCCGGCGGCCTGCCCCAGGAAATCGTTGATCAGCGATACGCCGCGTTTCCAGCGCTCGCGCTGCTCCGGCTGGCCGGACAGACGCTTGCCGTGGAATTCGAAGTGCGCCCGGCTGAAGTCGCTCGAAAGGTAAGGACTGTTGGCGTCCAGCAATCTAAACGTCGCATAGGTCTTGAGCGTCGAGAGCGGCGTTTCGTCATAAAGCCGTGCCAGCTCGCGAATGGCGGTGTTCTCCGCCAGCACGACCTCGTCCTGACCGGCAAGTCCGCTGGCCGAGAGCCATGGCTGCCAGGGGAAACCGGAGGCATAGTCGCCGAGTCGATCCAACTGCAGTGGATTGTAGGTCAGATCGCGATCCCGCTGTTTGGCCGGTGCCCACTCGACCCTCGCCATGGCGGTCTCCATCTCGAGGATTCGATGTGCGCTCTGTCGGGGATGGGGCTGCCCGGCCAATGTGAGGAGCCTGTCGATGTAGCCGAGGTAGGCCTGGCGAATCGCGTCGAAGCGCGGATCGTCGCCGAGATAGTAGTCCCGAGTGGGCAGGATCAGCGGAATCTGCGACAGGTAGACGGCGTAGCGATCCGGCGCCTTGACGTCGATATCGATCTCTGGCGTCACGATAGCCGGCACGCCGAGGCGGCTGTCGGCGCTGAACCGGGCCAGATCCCCCTTGCTCCCGATCGCCGCCAGGCGCTCCAGGTCCGGTATCAGCGGCGTGAGGCCCTTGGCCTCGATAGCGCCCTCGTCCATCCAGGCGTGGTAGAGATCGCCCAACCGCTGCTGGGGCGAGTTCGGCGGGGTGTCGGCGCCATCGAGCTGGCGCAGAATGTCGCGCACCTGCTGTTCGGCGCGGTCGGCCAGCACGGTAAAGGCGCCGTAGTTGCTGCGGTCGGACGGAATCGAGGTGCGTGCCAGCCAGCCGCCGTTGACGTAGTGGTAGAAGTCGTCGCCAGGGGCGACGCTGGTGTCGCGGGCGCTCAGGTCGACGCCCCAGGTTCCTAGCCTGGTAGTAGTGGTGGCCGGCGCCGACGCGTGCGATGGGGCGGATGAGCTTGAGGTTGTCGAGGATGGCGATTCGCCCTGACTGCCAGCAGCAAATGGGCTTGAACCGGCGGTACCGGCGATCATCAGGAGCACGATGGCGCGGCGGATCGCCGAAGTTGATATGAAGTGTCTATCAGTCATGATGTCTCGGTAGTTCGGATGAAAAAAGCCGCTGCACGAGTCAGCGGCAATCGGTCGTTAGAACGGTTGCCCGTCAGAAAGCGTAATTGAAACGGGCGTAGACTGTGCGACCCAGTGCGTCGGCGTAGCGGGCATCATAGCCGAGCTGACCAACTTCTGGCTGGTTGGAGAACGGCGGGTCGCGGTCGAACATGTTCCGTACGCCGAGGGTGACCGTCGGGCCGGCCGTGAACGCGTACGAACCCAGTGCGTCCCAAGTCGTGTAGGAACCGACTTCACTGTGAGTAGAGGTGTCGTAGTCGTCATAACCCGTCATGTAATGATTGATGACACCGGCACCCCAATGGCCCTTGTTCCAGTTGACGGAAAGCTTGTGCTTCCAGCGGAAGACCGTGCCGTAGCCGGCGCGGTAGTGCCCGACGCGGCTGACGTAATCGCCATCTGGCGTTTCCTGGAAGTCATAGCGATCGACGTATGTGCCGGTGTAGCCCACGGTAAAGAAGCCGTAGCTTGTCGGCAGTCGATAGTTTGCCGACACGTCGACACCGTTGGTCTTGGTGGTGCCAAGGTTTTGATAGCGAACCGGAATGTAGTCGATTGACCCGTCATCGTTACGCACGATGTTGCCAGGCTCGTTGGCGATAACGTAATCGGAAGTCGGCAAGGCAACTTCGTTCTCGATCTCGATCCACCAGAAATCCAGACCCGCCGAAAAGCTCTGGAATGGCTGATAGACGAAGCCGAGTGTCCAGTTCTTGGCCTCTTCCGGTTTCAGATCTTCGTTGCCGCCCTGCTCCTCCAGGAACTGGGTGTTACAGTCGCGACTGCCAACGCCGCCGTTGGCGGGCGAGCCACCGGGGCAAAGGAGCGGGTCATTGAGGCCGCCTGGTGAGAACGTCTGCGCTGCAGGGTCGTAGAGTTCGTAGAGCGATGGGGCACGGAAGCCTTCGCTATAGGCACCACGAACCAGCAGTTGCTGGAAGGGTTGCCAGCGGAAGGAGATCTTGGGGTTGGTGGTATCGCCCACATCGCTATAGTCGTCGTAGCGCACTGCCGCCGTGACTTCGAGCCCGTCGATGATGGGTACGTTCAATTCACTGTAGATACCTTTGACATCACGACTCTCGTTGATCGAGGCATCCGGCGAGAGTCCGCCACTGGTCGCACGAGAGGCTACGTCGGGATCGGTCTCGAGCTTCAGTCGCTCGTGGCGGTAGTCGGCACCGACGGCGATGGCCGAGGAGCCGGCCCCAAACCAGTCGCCGATTTCGCGACTGAGTTTACCGTCCCAGGCGTAGACATCGTTCTGGGCGGTCCACACCAGCCCACTGGCCTCGGCATCTGCCAGGGCCTGTTGGCCGGCGGCGGTCAGCGGGTCGGTGGAGAACGGATCGATCAGTCCATTATTGAAAGCGTCTTGCAGGTCATTGTCATCGAGATAGCCGCTACGATAGTTCAGGTCTGTATCACTGCGGTTCCAGGAAACGGCGCTATCGTAGTTGAAACCGGAAAAATCGCCGGTGAAATCCAGCACCAGACGCTGGGCGTCGATAGTGTTGTCAGTCACACGGGGTCCAGCGGGAATACCGCGCCAACGTACGTCGACCGGTTGAGTTGGATCTAGCGCGGGATCGTCCGGATAGAAAGGTGTCCCGGGCTGAATGACCGGACCACCAGAAGTCGGTGATGGCGCGCTCAGCGAGGTGTTTTTATTCCGTGACCATAGGTAGGAGAGAGAGGCCGTATGGTTCTCCGCCAGCTTGGCCGAGGCTCGAGTATAAAGCGACGTGTTCTCGGTCTTCTGCTGGATTTGGCCGTACCGGCCGTAGTCATAGGTACAGGTGCCGCCACCGGTATCGACCAACCCCTCTCCGTTACAACCTTCTCCGGCAAGCGGGTTGCCTGCCACGTCGCCCTGGTAATAATTGCCAGGATAAGCGAAAGATGAAGTGCCGTTGATGCCGCTCGAAGGATCATAGATCTGGCGAATACTGCTACGGTCGGTATAGTCAACGTCATCTTGCTTGCGGTATCGCATCGATCCCATGATGTTGAAACCATCTTCTTCGAGATCGCCGTTGCCCCAGGTCGCGCTGATGTCGCCGCTATCGCCGCCACCACTATGGGTGGGTGCGTCGTAGCCGAGCTCCACGTTCCCTCCACTGAGGTTTTTCTTGGTGATGAAGTTGATGACGCCGCCGATGGCATCGGTGCCGTAGATTGCCGAGGCGCCGTCACGCAAGACCTCGACGCGCTCGATAGCGCCGAACGGAATCGAGTTGAGGTCAACGGCACTGCCGTCCAGCGAGTTATTGGCCAGTCGGCGACCGTTCAGCAGCACCAGTGTCTTGTCTGTGCCAATACCACGCAGGTTGGCAAAACTGGCTCCACCGGTGATGGCTGTGCCTGTACCGTAACCGGGCCCGTAGCTTGTGTCGTTGGCGGAAATCTGCGAGAGCAACTGGGCGGTTGAAGTAATGCCTTGCTGCCTCATCTCCTCGGCTTCGATGATCGTCACCGGGACCGCAGTTTCGGCGTCCGTTCGGGCAATTGCCGAGCCGGTCACCTCCATGCGGCCGAGATCCTGCGTCGGTGCGGCTGCGGGCGCCGCGACGGCCGCGGCAGGGGCAGCCGCCGCCGCAGCGGGTGCCGCCTCGGCAATCTCGTCGGATGCACCGGCCGGCGGGGCGACATAGTCATCGTCACTGCTCTGCGCCACGGCCAGTGGTGCCGCTGCCAGGATCAGACAGGTCGACGCGAGTAGGGATGACTTGCGCCATACGCCGGGACGCAGGATCGAGCTTCGCCACCCGAATTTCGGGCAAAGCGGGTCCGTGGGATGCTTGGCATCCCAAATTTTTTGGGTTGTCATTGTCTGGTGTTCCTTGAATAGCAGTTGTTGGTATTCGAAATTCAATAGCTATTATTTGGATGCTCTAGATTGTTGTTATGAGTGGTGCTTTTCCTCCTTTCAGGATGAGAGTGAACCCGCTGCTAGCTGAGGGCGACGGCTATTCCGGAAAGCCTAGGGCTGCGTGAGCACGGCTACTTTCTGAATGCCGGAGCGTTCCAACGCTGCCATGGCCTTGGCAACCGTGCCGTACTCCACCCCTTCATCCGCCTGAAGCTGTACGGCTTGGTCGGGGTTGTCCTCGTGAGCCTGGACCAGCGCCTGCTCCAGGTCTTCGAAGCTGTACTCTTTTTTGCCAATAAAATAAGCACCATCGGCATCGACGCTCACGACCATCGGCTCCTTGGTTTCGGGAGGCGCGACGGCCCCCGTCTTGGGCAAATTGACGTGTACGGCATTGGTCATGAGTGGGGCGGTGACGATGAAGACCACCAGTAGCACCAGCATCACATCGACCAGCGGCGTGACGTTCATCTCACTGAGCACTTCGTCATCGTCGTGACTGGAAAAAGCCATGTCTCGTTACCTTCTTATTTGCAGGTTGAGGGAGAACTCGTACATCGGGGTCAACCCATTGCCGGTGCAGGCGACGATACTTCCGGCGCGACAGGTCTGGGCGAGTGGCTTTGAAAGGCGTGCTGCTGGGCCAGGCTGTAGAAATCGTGAGCGAAGTCATCCATCAGCGAGACGTTGAGTTTCAGGCGCCGCGTAAAGTAGTTGTAAACCAGTACCGCGGGGACGGCGGCGGCGATACCGACTCCCGTCGCAATCAATGCATGACCGATAGGTCCGGCCACGGTATCCAGGCCCGCCTCGCCGGTTTCGCCGATGGTGATCAATGCCTCCATGATGCCCCACACCGTGCCGAACAGACCGATGAAAGGAGAGGTGCTGCCGATACTGGCGAGAATCGCCAGGCCGCCTTCCAGAGAGCGCCTTTCACGTTGGATCTGCTGTCTCAGCGTACGTTCGAGTCGATCGGAGCGATTGACCTTCTGGGCCAGGTCCTGATTTCTGGGCGCGATGTCTCGTCCCGTAATGACATCGAATCCGGCTCGCGCGATCGATGCCATGGTGCCGGGGCGCTTTTCGCTGATGGATTCGCCTTCTTCCATGCTCTTGGCCTCCCAGAAAGCCTTCTGGAAGCGTTTGTTCTCGACTCGGTTCCTGGCGAATTGAAGGCCCTTGATCAGCAGAATGGCCCAGGTCGCGATGGAGAATACGATCAGCGTCCACAGCACGCCGGGAACGATCATGGCGGTAATATCGTTGGATTCCATCATGGTGTTTTCCTTGCTGAAGTGTTGCGTCGTTGTTGTTTGTCAGTTGGGAAGCTGAAACGCGATTGTCTGCAGCGCCCAGCCCTTGATCGGCGTATCGCCACGTCTTGCCGGCTTGAACGTCCACCCACGAACCGTCTCGACGGCGGCTTCATCCAGTTCTCGATGCCCACTGGACTGAATGACCTGTACCTGACCCGCCGTGCCATCAGGCATGACCAATATCTTCAACTGCACGTTACCCTCGTAACCGCGGCGCAGTGCCAGCGAAGGATAGCGGGGCGGCGGGTTGCCGAGACTCTGCATGCCGGATACTGCGGGCGTGACCTCGTTGCTCGACGATGCGCTGGCACTCTGCGCCGGCTTAGAAGGCTGGCTCGGTGTCAGTGCAGGCTTCTGCGGAGCCGGCGTGGGTGCTGGCTTCGGTTGCGGCTTCGGTTGCGGCTCGGGCTGAGGTTGCGGCTCAGGCTCAGGCTCCGGCTCGGGCTCAGGCTCCGGTTCGGGTTGTGGCTCAGGCTCTGGCTGAGGTTCCGGCTCTGGTTCCGGCTCCGGTTCGGGAGACACTTCCTCTTCGGCCGGTGTGACGGCGACATCATCCACGACCGGTGCTTCCTGAACGGGCGGCGGTTCGACCGGGGGAGGCGGTGGCGGGGGCGGTGGTTGCGGCGGGGGTGCGCTGGTCAGCGAGACCGTGACTTCCGAGGCCTGGGATGCCTGATTGGGCAGAACTTCGGCCGCAATCATGGGGTGACGATTCAACGACCACCATATCAATCCGTGAATCAGCGCCGATATCGCTATCAGGACCAGCACTTCCGGTCGTGATATCGAACGTCTGTTTTTTTGCGTGAATCCCTGAGCGGGAAGCCCGTGCTCGATCGCGGTCATATTGTCTCGATTGTTCTAGTGACTGCTCTTTGGTGACTCCGCGACAGGAGCCACATTACCTTGTCCTTTTTCGCAGCAATATATGTGCCAATCAGTGCAGGCCGATAACAATGTTTTTCGGTGGGTGGTGATCGTGATATTGAAGATTTTATACAAAATCGCAGGTTGCGGTTTAGGATTGAGTAAACAATTGTTTTATGGGGGTTAGTTTCAGATATTTCTCAGGCTTTCCGTCACCTTGATTGCAGCATGACTGGTGAGGAAGGGTAGGTTGTATAACACCTGCGATGCTGCGGGGAATCGTCCTTGAGAGAGTTGTCTGGTTTCTAACAAACCGACTCTGCTGTCGTCCAGTCGTATGTCTTTTATTGCACTCGAGTAGTGCGAATTCTGGCACGTCGCACCGCTAAAAAACATACGTTTTATGAATGAAGGGATAGGAAAAACGCATGCCGATTACGGTCTTTATATTCAGCACCGAAAGGGGGTGTGTTTTCCGTAACCGATGAATAACAGCTGCAAAAACGCCCTCGATATGAGGGCGTTCATGCGTAGCGGTGATGTCGTCATACTGACTGAATATCTCGATCCGCGAGTCTTGTGCCCGCTCCTCAACCTGTCTTGTCGAGAATGACTTCGGCTTCGTCGATTAGCCTGTTCATCGTGTCATCGAGTTTGTCATAGGGAGCCGGCGTTGCAAGATCCACACCTGCGTTCTTCAATAACTGATAACCGCTTTGCGCGCCGCCCTGGGAGAGCACGTTGAGATATCTCTCTCGCCACGCCTGGGGATCTTCCTCGAGACCTTGGGCAAACACCTGTGCCGCCGTGATCGACGTGGCGTATTGATAGACGTAGAAGTCGTAGTAGAAATGCGGGATGTAAGCCCACTCGGCGTAGTCCGCTTCGTCGATGTCGGTAATGCCCTGATCGACGCCGTAGTACTTGCGCAGAATCTCGCCGTACATTTTCGTCAGGCGATCACCGGATAGCTGTTCGCCATTCTCCGCCGCGCGGTGGATGGCCAGTTCGAACTCTGCAAATTGGGCTTGGCGGAAGTAGGTGCCACGAATCGCTTCCAGTGCCTGCCCGATGTAGAAAAGCTTTTCCTCAGGCGTCTTGGCTTGCTGGATCATGCGATCGACCAGCAACTGCTCGTTGGTCGTGGACGCGACTTCGGCGGTGAAGATCGAGTAGTCCGACGTCGCGTACGGCTGAGTCTCCGCAGTCAGCATGCTATGAAGACCATGTCCCCACTCGTGAGCGTAGGTCGATACATCACCGTAACTGCCATTGAAGTTCATCAGCACGTAGGGGTGAACGTCATACGCGGATCCGTTCATGTAGGCCCCGGAGCGTTTGCCCTGACTCGGATAGGCGCTGGTCCAGGGTGAGTCGGTGGCCTGCTTGAGCAGTTCAGCGTAATGCGGCCCCAACGGTGCCGTCGCTTCTCGGGTCAACTGACGTGCATCGTCGAGATCGAACGTTTCGTCGAGTTCCGCGAGTGGTGGGTAGATATCGTAGTAGTGCAGTTGGTCGACACCGAGAATGCGCTGACGCAGTTTGAGGTAGCGATGTAGCGTGCCCAGATGGGTGTTGGTCGAGTCGATCAGTTGCTGATAGACCGCCGGAGGAATGTCATCGCGAGATACCGCGGCGGCCATCGCGCTGTCGTAATGGCGCAGCCTCGACTCGGTGACATGCTGTTGGACCTGAGCATTGAGCAGCGAGCCGAAGGTGGAGGTGAACTGTTGCCAGGCTGGCCAGTAGGCATCGAATACCCGCTGGCGAACGTCGCGATCCTCGGATTCCCGCCAGTGGCTGTAACCGGCCGCATCGAGCCGCACGCTCTTGCCGTCGATGGTGATGGTGGGCCACTCGATATCGGAGTTCGCCAGTAGCGAATAGGGCGTCTCATGGCTCATCACCGGGCCGAGGGCTGCCAGCGCGGTTTCGGTCTGTTCGGAGAGCGTGTGGGGCGCTTCACGAATCACGTTTTCCAGAAAGCGGCGATGATCCTGAAGTTGCGGGTTGGAGAGCCAGCTCGAGAGGGTGCTTCGGTCCATCGCGATCAGCGTCGGACGCAGATAGCCGATGGCGGATTCGAACCGCGCCATCAGTTGCTCGGCCTGTCCCTGACGCTCCTGCGCCTGACCGTCACGTAGATCTTCGTCGGCCTGGAGGGATGCATAGGTCTGCACACGACTGGCGGATTTCTCCACCGAGCGAATGGCATCCAGTGCCGTGGCCAAAGCTTCCGGGCTGTCGGTCAGCGTGCTCTGGTAGTCGCCGAGGCCCCCAATGAGCTCGTCGACATCCTTCAGCGCCTGCTGCCAGTCGTCGAGCGAGGGGTAGAGGTCGGCGAGATTCCACACGCCATTCTCCGCCGAAGGTGACTTTGATGAAGGCGTCGATTGTGCCTGCGATACGCCTGAAAAAGCCAGCGATGCGCCGGCCAGCACAATGCCGAGTGTCAGCAATCTGACTGTCTTGTTGTTGTCGAGTCTGTTGAAAACCACGATGGCCTCTCGCGTCGATTGTTGTTGTTGATCGTCTTTCTTTGAGCGCTGGACGGTAACCCTAGGCCACGGCTTCGCTCTCCAGAAATGCCGCTTTCAGCAGCGCCTGGGTATAGGGTTCCCGGGGATTCGAGAAGATCGTTTCCGCCGAGCCGTGTTCGATGACCCGCCCCTCCTTCATCACCATCACGTCGTCGGAGAGCGCGCGAACCACCGACAGGTCGTGGCTGATGAACAGGTAGGTCAGGCCGTGCTTCTTCTGCAGATCCCGCAGCAGGTCGATGACCCGCACCTGGACCGAGCGGTCGAGGGCCGAGGTCGGCTCGTCGAGCAGCAGCAGCTCGGGCTTCAGGATCAGCGCGCGGGCGATGGCGATCCGCTGGCGCTGGCCGCCGGAGAACTCGTGGGGGTAGCGGTTGCGCATGGCCGGATCGAGGGCGACCTCTTCCAGCGCGGCGATGACCTCGGCCTCGCGCTGGCGGCGATTCAGCGCCGGGTGATGCACCTTGAGGCCTTCGCTGATGATGTCGCCCACCGTCATGCGCGGGGAGAGCGAACCGAAGGGGTCCTGGAACACCACCTGCAGGCGTGAACGCAGCGGACGCATGCCGGACTTGTCGAGTCCGGAGATGTCGGCTTCCTCGAAGCGGATCTCGCCCTCGGATTTCAGCAGTCGCAGCAGGGCGCGGCCGAGCGTCGATTTGCCCGAGCCGGATTCGCCGACGATGCCCAGCGTCTCGCCGCGGCGGATGGAGAGATCGATCCCGCGCACCGCCTCGAAGTACTCGCTCTTGCCGAACAGGCGCTTCTTCAGCGCGAAGCGCACCTTGATGTCCCGACCGCTCATCAGCACCGGTGCGTCTGCCGGGGCGGGCTCCTTGCGCCCACGCGGAATGGCGTCCAGCAGCATGCGGGTGTAGTCGTGCTGGGGCGCCTCGAACACGTCCAGGGTGCGGCCGCTCTCGACCACCTCGCCGTAACGCATCACCGCGACACGATCGGCGAAGTGGCGAACGATGCTCAGGTCATGGGTGATGAACAGGATCGCCATGCCGTACTCGGCCTGCAGCGACTTGAGCAGGTCGAGAATCTGCGCCTGCACGGTGACATCGAGTGCGGTGGTCGGCTCGTCGGCGATCAGCAGTTTCGGCTCGCAGGCCAGCGCCATGGCGATCATCACGCGCTGGCGCTGGCCGCCGGAGAGCTCGTAGGGGTAGCTGTCGATGCGCCGTTCCGGCTCGGGGATGCCGACCTGGTTCAGGAGCTCCAGGACGCGCTGCCGATTGGCCTGGCCCTTGAGCTGCTTGTGCCGGATCAGCACTTCACCGATCTGCTTGCCGATGCGGTGCAGCGGGTTGAGCGAGGTCATCGGCTCCTGGAAGATCATCGAGATGTCGTTGCCGCGCACGCGACGCATGCGCTTGGGTGTGACCTCCAGCAGGTTCTCGCCGTTGAAGCGGATCGCGCCGGTGGTCTCGGCGAGTTCGGGCAGCAGGCGCATGGCGGCGGTGGAGGTGACCGACTTGCCGGAGCCGGACTCGCCGACCAGCGCCATCGTCTCGCCCTCGGCAATGGCGAAGCTCACGTCCTTGACCGCCGTCACCGGCCCGGTGGGCAATTGAAACGTCACGCTGAGCTTGTCGATTTCGAGCAGAGAACTCATGAAACGGCTCCCGACGTTGTTGGAGAGTCGCACGCCGGCGAAAAATCGGCGAGCGATGGCCAGCCGAGGCGAACAGCTTCGAAGGCGCGGAGTTGATGGGGTATCAATGAGCAGCCTGAGGGGCTGTTCAACGATTGGATCTCAAATACGGGCTGGGCGAGCGCAGGCATTTTTCGGGCTCCTCAGCGTGTGCGCGGGTCGAGGGCATCACGCAACCCATCACCCAGGAAGTTGAGACAGAACAGCGTGGCGGCGAGGAAGAACGACGGCACCAGCAGCATCCATGGGGCGCTCTCCATCATGTCCACGCCCTCGGAGATCAGCACGCCCCAACTGGTCAGCGGCTCCTGCACGCCGAGCCCCAGAAACGACAGGAAGCTTTCGAGCAGAATCACCTTGGGCACGGTGAGGGTGACGTAGATGATCACCGGGCCGATGGCGTTGGGAATCAGGTGGCGGGTGACGATCTTGGTGTCGCGCACGCCCAGCGCATGGGCCGCCTCGATGAACTCGCGACGCTTCAGCGCCAGGGTCTGGCCGCGCACGATGCGGGCCATGTCGAGCCACTCCACCGCGCCGATGGCGGCGTAGATCAGGAAGATGTTGCGGCCGAACACCACCATCAACAGGATGACGAGGAACATGAAGGGCAGCGAGTACATGATGTCGACGAAGCGCATCATGTAGTTGTCGACACGGCCGCCCAGATAGCCCGAGATGGCGCCGTAGAGCACGCCGATCACCAGACTGACGAAGGAGGCGACCAGCGCCACCGACAGCGAGACGCGTCCGCCGTAGAGCACCCGGGTGAGCAGGTCGCGGCCGTTGGCATCGGTACCCAGGTAGTGGGCGCCTTCCAGCGTGGGGCCGGTGCCGAAGGCGTTCCAGTCGACCTCGGCCAGGCCCCAGGGCAGCAGCCACGGGCCGACGATGCAGACCACGATGATGGCGATCAGCAGGCCCAGGCTGGCCATGGCGGCACGGTTCTGGCTGAGGCGACGCCAGGCGTCGCGGGCCAGGCTTTCGCCCACGGGTGCCGCGACGGAGCCCGGTTCCGGAGCGCGGGGCGGATTGGGGCCGCCGGCGGGTAGCGGGGCGCCATCCCGCTGTTCGCCGCTATAGGGCTTGGATTCGGATGTCATCAGCGGCCTCCCTGTTGGTTGTCGTGGGCGTCGTTGTCATGGGTGTCGTTGTCGGGGGATTAGTCGTCATAGCGGATCTGCGGGTCGAGCGCCGAATAGAGCAGGTCGACGATCAGGTTCATCAGCACGATCAGCACGCCGTAGAAGACCACCGTGCCCATCACCAGGGTGTAGTCGCGGTTGAGCGCGCCCTGCACGAAGTAGCGGCCGATCCCGGGGATGCCGAAGATCTGCTCGATCACCACCGACCCGGTGATGATCCCGGCGATGGCCGGCCCGAGGTAGGACATCACTGGCAGCAGGGCGGGGCGAATCGCGTGGCGCCAGATCACTTCGCCCTCGTTGAGACCCTTGGCCCGCGCGGTGCGGATGAAGTGGCTGCCCAGCACCTCGATCATGCTGGCGCGCATCATCCGCGCGATATAGGCGATCTGCTGGATCGACAGCGCCACCACCGGCAGCACCAGGTTGGGCAGGGCGCCGCCGTTCCAGCCCCCGGCCGGTAGCCAGCCCAGCAGGACGCCGAACACCAGCGCGAAGATCGGCGCGATCACGAAGTTGGGGACGGCGATGCCGGTCAGCGCGGTGCCCATGACCAGGTAATCCACGGTGGAGTTGCGCTTGATCGCCGCCGCGATCCCCAGCGGCAACCCGATGATCAGCGCCAGCAGGATCGCCAGCCCGCCGATCTCCAGGCTGACCGGGAACCCCTGCATGATCAGCTCGGTGACCGAGAAGTCCTTGTACTTGAACGACGGTCCGAAATCGCCCTGGAGCAGGTTGCCCATGTAGCGCAGGTACTGCATCGGCAGCGGCTCGTCGAGATGGTAGGCGGCCATCAGGTTGGCCTCGATCTCCGGCGGCAGCTGGCGCTCGCCGTCGAACGGGCCACCCGGCGCCACCCGCATCAGGAAGAACGAGATCGTGATCACGATCAGCAGGGTGGGAATCGCCTGCAGCAGGCGCTTGAGGGTGTAGATCAGCATGCGGAGTCACCTGAGCCTGAACGTGGCGGCGTCTTCGAGAGAATCATTGCTCGCGCTCCTGGAGATAGCGCAGCGGATGAACGTCCATCGGGTTGCTCTCCCAGCCCTGGAGATCGGGTGAAACCAGGTGAACGGAGACATAGTCGTAGAGTGGCAGCAGCGCATAGTCGTCCAGCAGTCGCTGCTGGGCACGGGTCATCAACTGGCGGCGCTTCTCGGCGTCGAGTTCGCCGGTGCTCTCGGCGACGAGCGCGTCGTAGGTCGCGTCGTGGTAGCCGCTGCTCCGGCTGGCCGAGCCGTTGTCGGCGTAGGCATTGAGGAAATCGAACGGGTCGTTGATGGTTGCCACCATGCCGTAGCGCGCCACCTCGAAATTGCCTTCGCGGATGGTGGCGTAGTGGACGGCCGCCTCGGAGTTGATCAGCTCGACCTCCACGCCCAGCGGCTTCCACATCGCGGCCACCGCCACCGCGATCTTCTTGTGATCTTCCAGGGTGTTGTAGTTGAGCCTCAGGTGCAGCGGATGGTTGGGTCCGTAGCCCGCTTCCTGCATCAGCTCCCTGGCGCGTGCCATGCGCTGGTCCATCGGCATGTCGGCGAAATCCAGCTCGCCCTGCGGCGCGTTGTCGGTGTTGCGCGGCACGTACCAGAACGAGGGGGTCTGGCCCTGGCCGAGGATCTGGTCGGTGATGACGTCGCGCCGGACGGCCAGGTTGAGGGCTTCGCGAACGTGTTTATCCGCCAGCGGCTGGCCGTCGTGAAGATTGAACATGTAGAAGTATTCCGCCGTCAGCGGGCCGACTCTCAGCGCGTCGCCGAGGTTCTCCCGCGCCCAGGCAAAGCGTGACGACGGCACGCTGGAGTAGGCGATGTCCATCTCGCCGGTGCGGAAACGGTTGAGGGCCGAGCCGGCATCGTCGATGGGATAGAAGGTGACCTTGTCCACGGCGACGCTGTCGGCGGCATGGAAATGGGAGTTCTTCTCCACCACGATGCGCGACTGCGGCTGCCACTCACTCAGGGTGAAGGCGCCGCTGGAAACGGTGTTGCCCGGCTGCACCCAGCCCGCGGCGTCGGCGATGGCATGTTCGGGAAGCGGCGCCGCTTCGGTCATCGCCAGCGCCTGCAGGAACCAGGCGGTGGGCTGGGTCAATCGGATGCGCAGCGTATGCGAATCGACGGCTTCGACCCCGAGGGCATCGGCGCTCTTGTCACCGGCATTGATCGCTCGGGCGTTGACGATGGGGTAGTAGAGATTGGCGTTCTGGTTGGCGATCGCCGGATCGAGCACGCGACGCAGGGCGAAGACGGCGTCCTCGGCAGTTATCGGCTCGCCGTCGGACCACTCGGCGTCGCGCAGATGGAAGGTGTAGGTCTTGCCGTCGTCGCCGACTTCCCAACGATCGGCCAGCCCCGGGACCAGGCTGCCATCCTTGGCGTAGGTGACCAGGCCCTCGAACAGCGCGCGGGTGATGCGTGTCTCCCAGGTGCCGCTGGTCTTCTGCGGATCGAGGGTGCCCGGCTCGGCACCGTTGGCGATATTGACGCTGAAGGCCTGCGCCGGGATGGCGAATGCCGTTAGTGTGATGCCGCCCAGCGTGGCAAGCAGATGCCGCGAGATCTTGCTGTAGGGTTTCGAAATCATCTGGTAATGCGTCCCTTGGCCGCCGGTCGCTGCGAATCGATGACACGGCGGCATTGGTGATTCGAATTGTCGTTTGTCAGTCCGACGCTAGCGAAAGCCAGCGCGACAGGTGCCGGTTGAGCGCGTTGTCTTTCCAGCCATCCAGCTTGGGGTTGACCAGGTTGCGCGAGACGTCGACGTAGATCGGTGCCACCGCATAGTCGGAGAGCGCCTGCCGCTCCGCCTGTTGCAGCAGTTGCTGGCGGGCGGCCATGTCGGTCTCGCGACTGGCCTTGGCCATCAGCTCGTCGAACGCCTGACTGCGATAGCCGCCGTAATTCTTGGGCGAGTCGCTCTCCAGGATGCCGAGGAAGTTGCTGGCGTCGTCGAAGTCCGCGACCCAACTGCCGCGGCCGACGTCGAAGTTGCCGTTGGCGAGCTCGGCGTAGTGCACCGCGCCCTCGGCGTTGATCAGTTGCGTCTCGACCCCCAGCGGCTGCCACATCGCGGCCAGCGCCACGGCGATGCGCTTGTTGGCCTCGGTAGTGGAGTAGCGCAGGGTCAGCTCGAGCGGGTGATCGGGACCGTAGCCGGCGTCCGCGAGCAGGCTCCTGGCCTCGGCGACCCGATCATCCATCGTCCGATCCAGGCCGGGCATGGTCTGGGCGTCATAGTGGCTGACGCCACCGGGGACGAAGCCGCTGGCCGGGGAGACGACGCCACCCATGATCTGTTCGGCGATGACGTCCCGGCGAATCGCCAGGTTGAGCGCTTCCCTGACACGCTTGTCGGCGGTGGGGTGGCCATCGCGCTGGTTGAGCGCGAAGTAGTAGTTGGCCAGCTGCGGCGCGAGGTGTACGGCGTCGGGCAGGTTCTCCTGCAGCCACTGATATCGATCCGGCGAGAAGTCGCGGACGATGTCGAGACCGCCGGCGCGGAAGCGTTGCAGGCCGGCGCTGCGATCCTCGACCGGATAGTAGTCGACGCCATCGAGGGCGACGTCGTCGGCGTCGTGGAATTCGGGATTCTTGCGCGCCGCGATGTGATCGTGAGAGGTCCAGCTTGTCGGGGTGAAGGCGCCGTTGGTGGCGATATGATCCATCTGGGTCCAGTCGTTGCCGAATCGATCGACCAGGTGGGAAGGCACCGGAGACGCGGCGATGTGCGCCAGCAGCGTCGGGAAGTAGGGCGTCGGCTGGTTCAGGGTGATCTTCAAGGTCTTGGCATCGACCGCTTCGACACCGAGTTCGGGGGCGTCCTGCTCGCCCTTGGTATGCGCTTCGGCGCCGCGAATCGGATAGAACAGGCTGGCGTAGACGGCGCCGTTGGCCGGATCGAACAGCCGCTGGAAGGCGAGCACGAAGTCCTTGGCGACCACGGGTTCGCCGTCCGACCAGTTGGCGTCGTCGCGCAGCTTGAAGGTGTAGACGATGCCGTCGTCGCTGACGTCCCAGCCGCTGGCGGCGCCGGGGATGTACTCGCCGGCCGGGTCCAGCGTGACCAGGCCCTCGAACAGGTCGCCGAGGACGTCGTTCTCCCAGGTGGTACCCCCGATCCGGGCGGTATCCAGCGAGGCCGGTTCACCCTGGATGCCGATACTCAGCGTGGCGGCCCGAGCGGTGTCGACGGACAGGGCTGTCGCCAGGCTCACGGCCGCGAGCAGGGGAAGAACGAGCCTGGCGGTTCTTCGATGTGAGCCGTATCTGGGCTGTGTACGCATGATCGAGTCCATCCGTTGTTGAGCGTTTGTTATTGCCGGGGCTGCTGGCGCATTCGCCGGTTTTGGCGACCCCGTCTCGATCTTAAGTCTTCACGTTCCTGCGGGAACAGTTCCTGCGGGAATCGCCGTTCCCGGATCGCCCGGGTCGAGAAAGCGACGCACGGCGCAGAGCTGTGTTTCGTAGCGACTGCCAGAAAGCCGGCGACATTCGATTCGGGCGTTGTTGGTCGGCGCGTGGAGCATGCGGTCATCGCCGAGATAGAGCGCAACGTGGTCGACCACCAGCCGGCCTGCGTCGTCGGGCTTCTCGAAGAACAGCAGATCGCCCCCACGGCGCTCGTCCGGCGCGACCGGAAGCCCCGTCTCGACCTGGTCGTGGGCGTCCCGAGGCAGACGCATGCCGATGGCGGCGAACAGGCTGTGAACCAGACCCGAGCAGTCGTAGCCGAAGCTCGAGTTGCCGGCCCACAGATAGCGCAGACCGTCGAAGCGCCGCCCCAGCGTTTCCAGCGTCGCGGCAGTCGCCGGCAGGCCCTCGCCCGGCAACTGGACGCTGTCGCGTGGCAGCCAGCCGCGTCCCAGCGATGTCTCCACCCAGACGCGGGAGGCTCTCCGGTCAGCGACTTCCGGCACCGGTTCGGCCAGTTTCAGCCGAGTCAGAAAACTCAGTTTCAGCGAGCGTTCCTGGGGTAGACCCTGCAGCCAGGCGATGGGAGCCATCACCACCACCGACTCGGCATCGGCCGGGCAGCCCTCTGCCTCGACGAGCTGCGCCGCCGGGATCCAGCCGGGGTAGCCGCGCTCGTCCAGCGAGGACCGCTGGCTTGGAACCACCACGCGACACCAGTCGTTGCCGTGACCGTCACGATGGCGTTCGAGGATCCCGACCGGCGTGTCCAGCAGCACCTGGGTGGCGAGCCGCTTCTCCTTGCACAGCGCCAGACGGGTCTCGTCGTCCAGCGCGGCCAACCAGCGCTCGAGCAGAACCGGATTGCCGAGCGCCGGGGCATCGATGGCCCGGGGTGCGTCGGGGGAGGTCCACAATCCCGCCACGGCGACGGCCACGCAGCTCATGTCGATGTCCCCTGATGACTCATGCCAGTGCTTCCGGAAGACCGCTCAAGTCGTTACTCGGTGAAGTGAACCCAACGTGACGGATGATCGTCCTCCACGTTGTCTTCCCAGCCTTCGAGCTTCGGGTTCACCAGGTTGCGGGTGACGTAGGTCAGCATGGGAATGAACGCGTAGTCGTCCAGCGCCACGTTCTCCGCTTTCTCGAGCAGCTTCTCGCGGGCATCCAGATCCAGCGTCTGGGCGGCCTGGTCCATCAGCTTGTCGTACTCGGGGTTGGAGTAGGCGCCGTAGTTGTTGCCGACACCGGTGTGCAGCAGGGTGAGGAAGTTCTCGGCATCGTCGTAGTCGGCGATCCAGCCGGCCCGGGCGACGTCGAAATCGCCCTGCTGAATGGTCTGGTAGTGGACGGTGGCTTCGGAGTTGATCATCTGCACGTTGACGCCCAGCGGCTTCCACATCGCGGCAACGGCGATGGCGATCTTCTTGTGCTCGTCACTGGTGTTGTAGCGCAGGCGCAGATTCAGCGGATGATCGGGGCCATAGCCCGCTTCCTGCAGCAGCGCCTTGGCCTTGGCCATGCGCGCGTTCATGTCGTCGCTGCCGAGGTCCATGTGCTGAGTGTCATAGTGGCTGGTACCGGGCGGGACCATGGCGGTGGAGGCCTTGAAGCTGCCGGCCATGATCTGCTCGGAGAGCACGTTGCGACGGATCGCCAGGTTGAGCGCTTCACGCACGCGCTTGTCGGCGGTGGGGCTGCCCTCGCGGTTGTTGAGCACGTAGTAGTAGGAGCCGAGATACGGGCTCATGTGAGTGGCGTCGGGGAGGTTCTCACTCAGCCACTGGTAACGGCTGGAGGGATATTCTCGCAGCACGTCCAGCTCACCGGCGCGGAAGCGCGAGATTCCGGCGTTGCGATCTTCCGTGGTGAAGTAGTTGACGCCATCCAGGGAGACATCGTCGGCATCGTAGTAGGTCGAGCTCTTCTCGACGCTGATCTTCGACTGCGAGACCCAGTCCACCGGCTTGAACGCGCCGTTGGTGGCGATATGGTCCAGTTTGACCCAATCCTTGCCGTACTCGTCGACCAGGTGCTTGGGCACCGGGTAGGCGGTGTAGTGGGTCAGCAACTGCGGAAAGTAAGGTGTGGCGTGATTGAGCGTGACCTTGAGCGTCCTGCCGCCATCGAGAGATTCCGCCCCCAGCGTGTCGGCGGCCTTGTCGCCGGTGTTGATCGCTTCCGCGTTGACGATCGGATAGAGCATGTAGGCGTACTTGGAGGCGTTCTCCGGCGCCAGCAGATGCTGCCAGCCGAACACGAAGTCCTCGGCGGTGACCGGCTCGCCGTCGGACCACTTCGCGCCTTCCCGCAGTTGGAAGGTGTAGGTCTTGCCGTCGTCGGAGACCTCCCACTCGGTGGCCATGCCCGGCAGCAGTTCGCCGTCCGGCGACTTCTTGAACAGCCCTTCGTAGACATCCATCAGCACCTGGGATTCCCACACGCCGCCGGAGACCTGTGAGGTATCGAACGAGGCGAGTTCGCCCATGACGCCGATATTGAGCGTCTCGGCCAGCGCCGACGGGGCCATCAGGGAAGTGGCCAGCGCCAGGGCGCCCAGGGGCAACAGGGTGCGGGGGAGTTGCAGCTTCGACATCTTTGGAAAGCTCCGACTTGTTGTTGTGAAAATCCGTTGTGAAAGGCTCGCTGTAGGGCGATCGCCGCGGGGGTGCCGTCAGTGAACCGGCCAATGATCGGCCCGGGGATCGATGCGACACCTTCGCGCGAACCTCATGACCCGTCTAATTCAAATGCTCGATAGACCGTTTCATTTCATGCATATAGGCGTGCGAGAGCGGCTAGTGACGCCGCTCCTGCTGTGATTTCAGTCACAGATAGACGTTGGTCTAGTCACTCCGGCAGCTCGATCCAGCGCGAGGCATGCATATCCAGTGCGTTGTCGTTCCATCCCTCGATTTCGGGATCGACCAGGTTGCGCGAGCTATAGGTATAGATCGGCGTCAGCGGATAGTCGGCCAGCGCCAGTGCCTCGGCCTGCTGCATCAGCTGTGCGCGCTTGGCCGGGTCCTGCTCGGCGTCCGACCGGGTGACCAGCTGATTGTAGTCGTCGTTCTGGTAGGCGCCGTAGTTGTTGGTCTCCGCCGACAGCAGTTGCAGGAAGTTCTGGGCGTCGTCGTAGCTGGAGATCCAGGCGGCGCGGGCAACCTGGAAGTCGCCCTCCATCAGGTCGGCGTAGTGGACGTTGGCCTCGGTGTTTCTGAGTTCGACATCGACCCCCAGGGGCTTCCACATCGCGGCGACGGCCACGGCGATCTGCCGGTGCTCGTCGCCGCTGTTGAAGCGCAGGGTCAGCTCGAGCGGCTTGTCCGGACCGTAGCCGGCCTCTTCCATCAGCGATTTGGCCCTGGCCAGGCGGCTGTCCATGTCGTCATCGAGCCCGGGCTGGGACTGGGCCTCATAGTCGCTGGTTCCCGGCGGTACCAGCGAGGTGGCCGGCTCGACGCCGCCTTTCAGCAACTGGCTGGCGATGACGTCGCGGCGAATCGCCAGGCTCAGCGCCTCGCGGACGCGCTTGTCCGCCACCGGCGAGCCGTCGCGCAGGTTGAACACGTAGTAGTAGGTGCCCAGCGACGGGAACAGATGGGTGGCATCGGGGAGGTTGTCGGAGAGCCGCGGATACTGCGCCGCGGGATAGTCGCGCAGGATATCCAGCTCGCCGGCACGAAAGCGCTGGATGCCGGCGTTCTTGTCCTCCAGCGGGTAGTAGTCGACGCCATCCAGGCTGACGTTGTCGGCGTCATGGAAGCGGTCGTTCTTGACCGTTTCCAGCTCGGTATTGGAAACCCATTTCACCGGCTTGAAGGCGCCGTTGACCGCGATGTGGGAAGGATCGCTCCAGTCGTCGCCGAACTCATCCACCACATGCTTGGGGATCGGGTAGGCGAACGGCAGCACCAGCGTCTTGAGGAAATAGACGGTGGGGGCGTTGAGGGTGATCTGGAGCGTCTTGCCGTCGTCCAGGGATTCGACGCCCAGCGAATCGAGCGGCTTGTCGCCTGAGTTGATCGCCTGGGCATTGACCACCGGATAGAGGCGGTGGGCGTAATTGGAAGCGGTCTTGGGATCGACCTGGTGACGGTAGGCGTAGACGAAGTCGTCGGCGGTCAACGGCTCGCCGTCGGACCATTCGAGCCCATCGCGAAGGTGAAAGGTGTAGGTCTTGCCATCGTCGGAGATGTTCCAGCTCTCGGCGGCGCCGGGGATGATCCGGCCGTCGGCGTCGATGGCGACCGGGCCCTCGAAGATGTCCCGCAGCACATCTTCTTCCCACACGCCGCCAGTGATCTTGGCCGGGCTCAGCGAAGCGGGATCCCCGGAGATGCCCATGTGCAGCGTGGCTGCCTGGATGGGCAGGGCGCTCAGGGTGGCTGCGAAACCGATGGCGGCTGCCAGGCGAGTCGGTGATATCAAAGTGGGATCCCTCGAACGGTGATGGATGATCAGGTTTTTATTCTTTCCACCTTAGCGCATCGTCTCGATTCGCACAGCGTGAGACGGTCGACGGCGGGATGACGCTATGCCGGGGTTTGGCTACAATAGGCGTCCTTTTTTCGGCGAGTCGATCACCCCCGTTTTCCGGGAAGGTTCGACGCGCCGGTGGCGACGTTGGCAGGAGCCCCATGCAAGAGATCAATCCGATCAACAACCTCATCAAGGACCTGTCCGAACGGACAGACGTCCTGAGGGGGTATCTTTGACTATGCCGAGAAGAAAGACCGGCTAGAAGAAGTCTCCCGAGAGCTGGAAAACCCGGACGTCCGGAACGATCCCGACTACGCCCAGAAACTGGGCAAGGAGCGGGCGTCGCTGGAAGCCGTGGTCGAGACCATCGACACCCTCGACAGTGGCCTGGCCGACAACCGCGAGCTGCTCGAGCTGGCGGTGATGGAGGAGGACGACGCCACCATCGACGAGGTTCGCAAGGAACTGTCGTATCTCGAGGGACAGCTCGACAAGCTGGAGTTCCGGCGCATGTTCTCCGGCGAGATGGACGAGAACAACGCCTATCTCGACATCCAGGCCGGCTCCGGCGGTACCGAGGCCCAGGACTGGGCCAACATGCTGCTGCGCATGTACCTGCGCTGGGCCGAGCATCACGGCTTCAAGGCCGAACTGACCGAGGTGTCGGCGGGCGAGGTCGCGGGCATCAAGTCCGCCACCATCCATGTCCAGGGCGAGTACGCCTTCGGCTGGCTCAGAACCGAGACCGGGGTCCATCGGCTGGTGCGCAAGAGTCCGTTCGACTCCGGCGGCCGGCGGCACACCTCTTTCGCCTCGGTGTTCCTCTCTCCGGAGGTGGACGACAGCTTCGAGGTCGAGATCAACCCGGCCGACCTGCGTACCGACACCTACCGCTCCTCCGGCGCCGGCGGCCAGCACGTCAACACCACCGATTCGGCGGTGCGAATCACCCACGAGCCGACGGGTATCGTGGTGGCCTGCCAGAGCCAGCGCAGCCAGCACGCCAACCGCGACTTTGCCATGAAGCAGTTGAAGGCGAAGCTGTGGGAACACGAGATGCAGAAGCGCAACGCCGCCAAGCAGCAGGCCGAGGAGAGCAAGGCCGACATCGGCTGGGGCAGCCAGATTCGCTCCTACGTCCTCGACGACCAGCGGATCAAGGACCTGCGTACCGGCGTGCAGAGCAGCAACTGCGACAAGGTGCTCGACGGCGATCTGGATCAGTTCATCGAAGCGAGTTTGAAGCAAGGGCTTTGAGAAAGCCCGAAGAGCGGCACTGCGTGCCTGGAAGCTGGAAGAAGTAAGAAAGAACAAGGGCGAAACGTTACCGAGCCATTGAAAGGCTTTGGCGAGGTGGTCTGATCTTAGCTTCTAGCTTCTAGCTTCTAGCTTCTAGCTTCTAGCTTCTAGCTTCTAGCTTCTAGCTTCTAGCTTCTAGCTTAATTTTCTTTTCGACAGGCGACGACATGGCGAACCAGGACAACCCGCAATCTCCTTCCGATGCACCGCATGAAGCTCAGGAAGAAAACCGGCTGATCGCGGAGCGCCGTGCCAAGCTGGCGGCCCGCCGCGAGCAGGCGGCGGAGCAGGGCGGCAGCGCCTTCCCCAACGATTTCCGGCGCGACAGTCTGGCGGCGGATCTGCAGGCGGAACTTGGCGACAAGGAGAAGCCCGAGCTCGAGGCGCTCGACCGCCAGGCTGCCGTTGCCGGCCGCATCATGCGCAAGCGCGGGCCGTTCGTGGTGATCCAGGACGCTTCCGGGCAGATCCAGTTCTACGTCGACAAGAAGGGCCTGCCCGCCGAACTGCTGGAGGATATCCAGAGCTGGGATATCGGCGATATCGTCGCCGGCCGCGGCCCGGTCCACAAGTCCGGCAAGGGCGATCTCTACGTCATGCTGGTCGAGGCCAAGCTGCTGACCAAGAGCCTGCGGCCGCTGCCGGACAAGTTCCACGGCCTGACCGATCTGGAAGCGCGCTATCGTCAGCGCTACGTCGACCTGATCATGAACCCGCAGTCGCGGCGGGTGTTCGAGGTGCGCTCCGGTGTCATCGCCGCGATCCGCCGGTTCATGGTCGAGCGGGGCTTCATGGAGGTCGAGACGCCGATGCTGCAGCCGATCCCCGGCGGCGCCACGGCGCGACCGTTCACCACGCACCACAACGCGCTGGATATCGACATGTATCTGCGTATCGCGCCGGAGCTCTATCTCAAGCGGCTGGTCGTCGGCGGGTTCGAGCGGGTATTCGAGATCAACCGCAACTTCCGCAACGAAGGCCTGTCGACGCGGCACAATCCCGAATTCACCATGCTCGAGTTCTACTGGGCCTACGCCGACTATCGCGATCTGCTCGACCTGACCGAGGCGATGATCCGTGACGCCGCCGAGCAGGTGCTGGGTACGACCACCGTCACCTACCAGGGCACCGACTACGACCTGGGGCAGCCGTTCCGCCGGCTGACCCTGCGCCAGTCGATTCTCGAGTACGGTGGCGAGGTCGAGGGCGGCGCCATCGGCGAAGCCGACATCGACACCCTCGAGGCCGCCAGGGTGACCTGTGAGCGCCTGGGCATCGCGACCAAGCCGAGCTGGGGGCTGGGCAAGCTGCAGACCGAGATCTTCGAGGAGGTCGCAGAAGCCAGGCTCGATCAGCCGACCTTCATTACCGAGTATCCGGCCGAGGTCAGCCCGCTGGCGCGACGCAACGATACCAACCCCCATGTCACCGACCGCTTCGAGTTCTTCGTCGGCGGGCGCGAGATCGCCAACGGCTTCTCCGAGCTCAACGATGCCGAGGACCAGGCCGAGCGCTTCGCGGCCCAGGCCGCCGAGAAGGACGCCGGTGACCTCGAGGCGATGTACTACGATGCCGACTACGTGCGCGCACTGGAGTACGGCATGCCGCCGACCGCCGGCGAGGGCATCGGCATCGACCGGCTGGTGATGCTGTTGACCGACAGTCCGTCGATTCGGGATGTGTTGCTGTTCCCGGCGATGCGTCCGGAATAATACGGAGCTACGAGCTACGAGCTACGGGCTACGGGCTACGGGCTACGGGCTACGGGCTACGAGCTTGCGAACTTTGCGTTTCTGGTGAGACTTGCAGTCGCGGCTCGCGGCGCAGCCGGGTAAGAGTTATTGGTCAGGGGCGCGCCTAGCGCCCATAATGGCAGCGGTTCGAATTCCGCCGACCCCGTGCGGTTCCCAAGAAGAGGTGACACCGATGAAGCTGCTCAACCGTTCCGCGCTGAGCGTCAAGCCGACCCAGGCGTTCGTCGACTGGGTCAACTCGTTGGAGCCGACTGTCGGTGAAGACGACCTGACGCTCGACGACATCGCTGGCGAGAATACCGTCTATCTCATTCCCGAGATGGATACGCCGGAAGCCCTGCAGGCCTATGTCGGAGAGCGCTACTACGACATCCTCGAGACCGAGCTGCGAGCCTGGGAGGAGGATGAGCGTCAGTGGCCGGAGAGCCTGAACTGGGCGCTGTTCGAGACGTTTCTCACCCTGGAACACAGCTATCTGGCGGTGGATCTCGACGACGAGGCCGAGCTGGAAACCTCCGAAGTCGACGACGAGCTGCTGATGGAGACCGACGAGGAGTGATGGGCCGGATGTTGCTTGAGGGCGGTGCCGAGCGCTTCTTCAGTCCATGCTGAAGCGGCTGTTCGAGGAGCGGACGGGGGACGACGGTCTACCCGGGCGTGAACGCAAGCTGGCGCTGCTGGCGATGATCACTGGCACCCAGATGGCGGTGCTGGACAACGGCATCGTCAACATTGCCCTTCCCACGCTGGCCAAAGAGCTGGCGATCAGTGGCTCCGAATCGATCTGGATC